>JAGWIT010000065.1 GCA_028866155.1 Patescibacteria group bacterium | reverse complement strand
GCCAGAGGCGGTGAGGTCGCCCACGGAGATTTGCGAAATGACGGGTGCTGTCGTGTCGGGAATTGGCGGAGTAGTCGTCCCCTCGCCCTCGTGATAGCGATCTTCGATACCGGGTGGAAGCGTCTGGCATGGCGGTATCACCAAATCTTCACCCTCATGGTGACGCAGCCAGCCGGGAGCGATAAGATGGCCGGGCGGTACGATAGCGCACACTTGTCTTCCGCCGATGCTCACCGTCGATGACGCGTTTCCATTTCCAGTTGTTATTTGGTTCTGATTCAGATCATCATCAAGATCGTGCAGAGTCTTGGGGCCGATGAAGCCAACCCGCTCGAGGCCGTGCTTTTGTTGGTAGAGCTTGAGCGCCTCTGCGGTCATTGGTCCGAAAAATCCAGAAATGATACCTTGCGGGTATACGCTTGGGTCTGCCGCGAGCATCGTCTGCAGGAGCTTGACGCCGTCCCCTTTATCGCCGAGACGCAAAAAGCCGATCATGTTTGATGTAAACGGCGCAGTCGTCGAGGCAGTCGTCGTCGCGGGGGTACTTACTTGTACTCCGTTTAACGTATTTTGAACGTTCGCGATCGTGGTCGCGTCAACGCCGAATGCCTGAAGAAGGGAAACAACGGCCTGCACCTGGGCGCTCGTCAGCGTCGCCGCGCTTGCGGGCGCGACTGTGCTTGCAAAGAACGCAAGCCCTGCCGCGAGCGAAATAAGTACTTTTTTCATAATGGTTATGTAGTGTCTTTCCTAATGTCTATCTGGTAATTATCTAACTATTATACTACTATACTCCCCTCAGGTTAAGACGTGTCTGTGCACTCTTCGTTACAACGCTATCACCCAACGACACCTTTCGAGATATACTCGTAGGCATGAAGCATTGGGCAAGTATCACAGGCACAGCACTTGTCATTATTGTCTGCAGTTTAACGGCGTTTTTCTTCTATAAGACAGTGCATACCGGCAGCACAACGCCACCGGTGGCGTTATTTGGCGGCGTGTCTTTGAGCATAGAATATGCGACGACAGAAGCACAACGGGAGAAGGGGCTTGGAGGTCGTATAAGCATCCCTGATAACTACGGAATGCTCTTCGTCTTCCCAAGGGATGACTATTATGGCTTCTGGATGAAAGACACGCTCGTCCCGCTCGACATGTTCTGGCTCGACGATAAAGGACAAGTCGTTTCTATGGCTCAAGACGTTGCCACCTCGACATACCCAAATGTCCTTTATCCCTCTGCGCCCGCCCGCTATGTCCTTGAGACGGCTGCCGGGTTCGCCAAGGCGCACGCCATCGCCACCGGCACCCCGCTTTTGTTGAAAAATTTTCCAACCGTTTCGGAATAATGCTGTCCACATGGCGTTTCGAACGGACGGGGGTAAAATTACCTTAACGAACGCCCGTTCATTATTAACCCCCCACTAATTTCTAACGCCTATGTCCAAGACCGCGAAAACTCTTGCTCGTACGAAAACTGTCACACCACACGTTTCAGAAGCAGCAGAGTCACCGGTCTCAAAAGAGACGATACGGTATCGCGAGATCATACCGAAGGTTGAGAAGCGCGATGGGCGGTTGGTTTCATTTGATTTCGACAAGATCGTGAATGCCATATGGAAGGCGATGTCGGCAGCCGAGGAGGGGAGCAGAGAAGACGCAGTTCTCGTTGCGCATCAGGTAGCGGGCGAGCTCTCGCGCTTCGCAAAAAAGTACAAGAGCTTCCTTCCGACCGTCGAAGGCATGCAAGATTCGGTGGAGAAGTATCTCATCTTGAACGACTACGTAAAGACGGCGAAGGCATACATCCTCTATCGCGATAAGCGCGCGCA
>JAGWIT010000035.1 GCA_028866155.1 Patescibacteria group bacterium | reverse complement strand
CGTCGCACTCTTCGCAGGTCTCGCCTCATTCCTGAGCCCGTGCGTTCTGCCCATTATCCCAGGCTTCTTATCCTACTTGGCAGAATCGAGCATTAAGAAACAAAATGTATAAATATGACAAATAAAAATATTCTGCTCGGAATCGCCGTTGTTCTGATTGCGGGCGCGATTTGGTATATCGAGAGCTCAAAGCCGCCCGTAGTCACTGGTACGCCTCTTGCGACATCCGCTACGTCGACTACAACGCCTGTTTCCGTCGACCGGTCTGCGACATTGAAACAGAAAGCGGCCACGTATCAGTCTGCGGTGGAGCTGATCCCCGGCGGCAAATTTATCAACTCGGAGCCGTTTAAACTTAAGGACCTAATCGGTAAGAAAGTCATCTTGATCGATTTTTGGACGTACACGTGTATCAACTGCCTGCGAACGCTGCCGTATGTCGAGGCGTGGGATTCGAAGTATAAAGATCAGGGCCTTGTTATCATCGGGGTTCACTCTCCCGAATTTGATTTTGAGAAAGATTACAATAACGTAGTCGATGCGGTGAAGCGATTGGGAGTGAAATATCCCGTGATGCAGGACAACGACCATGCCACGTGGGACGCTTATCAGAACCAGTACTGGCCCGCGGAATACCTCATTGACATCGACGGCTACATCACGGATACCCACTTTGGCGAAGGCAACTACGCAGAGACAGAAAGCAAGATTCAAGCGGCACTGAAAGAAAGAGATCGAGTACTTGGCCTTTCTGATACGGTTCCAACGGGCACAGTGAATCCCTCGGGCGTGGTCACTGTGAGCAATACTGAAGTTCAGAGTCCCGAAACATATTTCGGTGCCACAAGAAATGAATATCTCGGCGACGGAACGCAAGGCACGGTAGGTACTCAAGAGCTTTCAGCGCCTCCGACAATTCGAGAGAATTCACTCTATCTCGACGGCTCGTGGAACTTCCAAAATGAGTATGCCGAGAACACAGCAACAGGCGCAAAGATCATTTATAAATATAACTCAAAGAACGTGTACTTTGTCGGCACCGCTTCAAAGCCAGTAAAAATCACGATTCTTTTGGATGGGAAACCGATAGGTGCAGATCGCGGAGCAGATGTAGCCGCTGACGGAACGGCCATCATACAGGAAAACAGATTGTACAAATTGGTTGAAAGTTCTAACTACGGAGACCATACGCTTGAGATCATCGTAAACAACCCGGGACTGCAGGCGTATACCTTTACCTTTGGGTAAGGGTTGTCGAGGCTTATTCAAAGGCGGTCGAACATTATTAGTCAATTACACAATTAAATAAAAATAAACCTATGAACAAAAAACTTATAGCGGGAATCATTTCAGTGACGGCTCTCGTATCGTTTGCGGGAGTTGCACTTGCAGCAAGTATGACCGGCGATTCAATGCATAGTGGTACTGCCATGCCAAGTTCAATGATGATGATGCATCCACCGGCACCAATGATCCTCATGGTCTCAAACGACGGAATGGGGAGGATTCGCGGTGTGGTTGCGTCAGTCAACACGACATCGATTACCGTCGCAGGATGGGGTGGTGTGTGGACTATTACACCAGACACAAACATAACTATGTTGCCTGCCGGTTCTTCACTATCAGACATAAAAGTCGGTGACTATGTCGGAGCTATCGGAAAAGTCTCTGAAGATGCTCCCAGCATTACCGCAACTATCATTCGCGACTGGACGGCGGCAAAGCATGCCATGATGCATAGCGATAGCATGATGGGCTCAACAACCGGTTCAATGGCGCACTAAAAGGAATCGCGCTTCACATTAAAATTAACTATTTGCGTATATGAAAACAATGACGTGTGCACAGATGGGCGGCCCCTGCGATGCCAAGATTATGGGAGCTACTCCCGAGGAGATGATGAGAAACGGCATGGCACATATGGAAAGCGCCCACCCCGACATGGCAGCAAATATAAAGGCGATGCCAAAAGATGATCCGAAGATGGTTGATTGGAACAAAAAGTTTATGAAAGACTGGAGTATGACTCCCGAGTCAAAATAAACAAACAAGATCAATTTAAAAAAGCTCCCTTCAAGGAGCTTTTTTTATTCGCTCCTTCTCGCGAGACGAATTGGACGATCTAGATGGCTTTAGATAACTTGTCGTCTAAGTAACAGCGCGTTGAAGGCAACCACAACTGTGCTCACCGACATGAATACAGCCGCGAGCGCAGGCTGGAGCACGATGCCGTAGGACGCGAGTACACCTCCAGCGAGCGGGATGGCGACTACGTTGTAGCCGGTCGCCCAGAAAAGATTCTGGATCATCTTGTTGTATGTAAGACGGGACAGCTTGAATATTTTGGGAACGTCGCGAGGATCGCTTTTGACGAGAATGATTCCCGCTGACTCGATCGCGACATTAGTGCCCGCACCGATTGCGATCCCGATATCGGCCTGTGTGAGCGCTGGGGCGTCATTTACTCCGTCGCCGACCATGGCGACCTTGCGCCCCTGCGATTGCAGGAGTTTTACTTTGTTCGCTTTTTCTTCTGGTACGACGCGCGAGAAATATTCCTTGATCCCGAGAGATTGAGCGACCTGCCTGGCAACTTCTTCAGAATCGCCCGTAATCATCGCAACCTCTATGCCCATTTGCTTCAAAGATTTGACTGCTTCACTCGCTTCCGGACGAGGCTGATCGGCAAGCGAGATGATTCCTAGTTTCTTTCCATCAGCCTCGACGATAATCGCCGCTCCTCCACGTTGCCCGACGAAGACTCGTTTACCACCGACTACAGCTTCCGCACCTGTGCCGGGAATGCGTTTGAAGCTCGTTGCTTCTTGAATAGTGAGTTTCCGTTTACGCGCTTCAAGAACGATTGCTTTTCCAATCGGATGTTCAGAGTGCCCTTCTACCGCAGCGGCGAGAGCAAGCGCTTCATCAGAACTCGAGAACGTGACTGAAAATTTGCCCTCGGTGAGCGTGCCTGTCTTATCGAAAAGAACCGTATCGATATTTCTTGCCGTTTCGAGTGCTGGACGGCGACGAATCAGCAACCCATTGCGTGCAGCCATTGTGGTAGAGATAGAAGCAACCAGAGGTATTGCGAGGCCGAGTGCGTGCGGGCACGTGATCACAAGTACTGCTACAAGGCGCTCCGTAGCAGTGCTAATTCCTGCTTGTGCGAGTAGCCATGCGATGAACGTAATCCCTCCCGCACCGATTGCAATAAGCGTAAGATAAAAGGCCGCTCTGTCAGAAAGCATTTGTAATTTCGATTTCGAGGCTTCGGCATCGGCAACAAGACGCATAATGCCGGCGAGGAACGTGTGATCACCAATCTGTATAACTTCGATCGTGAGACTACCGTCTCCGTTGATCGAGCCAGCGATAACTTGTTGTCCTTGCGATTTGGCTACCGGTTTTGATTCGCCGGTGATAATCGACTCATTTATTTCCGATTGGCCTTCGAGGATCTTGCCATCTGCGGGAATCTTGGCTCCGGGTTTTACGAGCACCTTATCTCCGACCTTCAATGCATCGAGTGATACTGTTTCCGTTTTTCCATGGCGTATCACCTCCGCAGTATCGGGCAAGAGTTTTGCCAATTCTTTCAGTGCTCCTTGTGCGCCCTGCACCGACCGCATCTCGATCCAGTGCCCAAGTAGCATGATGGCAATCAGAGAAGATAGTTCAAAGAGAAGATCATGGCCAGTGCCGAGCAGGATTGAGATAACGCTATAGGCATATGCTGCGATTATGGCAAGCGCGATGAGCGTCATCATGCCAGGCATACGAGCTTTCAATTCGCGGTATGCGCTCGTGAGGAATATCGAACCGCAGTAAAAGAAAACGGCTGAACCGAGAGTCAGTAGAATGTATTGCCAACCAGCAAACTCCGGACCGTGAATACCAAACACCTCGCGAGCCATCTCAGAGTAGAAGAAGATGGGAACGGTCAAAACGACTGCGATCCAGAATTTCTGCAAGAACGAGAACGTTTTATGTCCTTCGTGCTTGTCATGCCCGCTGTGATCGTGTCTCTTCTTTTCTGGGACAAGACTCATTCCGCACTCAGGGCACATGCCGGGTCTGTCCTGAACCACTTCCGGATGCATGGGGCAGGTGTATGTAATTTTTTGCTCTGAGCTATTCATGATCTTTATCTTTCCGTTCAGACATACCGCTCATGCCGAAGTACATCACGAGCGGACACATGAGAAGACAGAGCGCGAGCGGGGCGAACGGTAACAGTAGTAGTGCACCAGATCGAAGTTGCGGAAAGAGCAGCAGCCCTATTCCGAGCAGAACTGCAAGAGCAAGGCCGATTTTCAGCATTGTTTTCAGATCACATTTCCATTTCATAGTTGACTTCAATTATCGCTTTCTGGTATTGCATGCGCAATTATGTCGAGATTGCAGCTTTTGTGTTCGGCACACCAGGCTTCACACTTTTTTGCCCACTCTCGCTCTTTGTACCGCATGCCGCACTCAGGACACTGATAGTATTCTTTATCTCTTTGCTGTGTTTCTGTCATGGAAGCTATTCTAAGGTCACGGCTAGCAGACGAGTGGTTTCGTAACTTGCCTTGCTAGTAGATATGTAGCCGTACCAAGCAAGAGAACTCCGGCGATTCCGAACTCGCCGCCTTTGAGAGGAAGAAGTGGGATGATGCCCGCGCCGCCCACGACCCCAAGTGCCGACATCAAGACGAGTGAATTGCAGGCGGCGCATCCAATGCCGAATATTCCAGTCAGCACTCCGAGCGAACTTGTCGCGGCCCCTCCTTTTGAGAAACCCTGCCTTTGTCGGGAAACCTGATATGTCGTGAGAGCGATGTTGATACCAATCAAGAGCGCAATCGCGATCGTGTAGGAAGCTGCAAGAGTCGTAAAATTCGTCGCGATGGAGCCAAGTAGATTGATCGGGAGCATCACTTTGTCGGCAAGAGGTACGAGCGGGTCTTTCAAGATGGAATAGAGCAACTGCAGATTCGGTAACCATGTCGCAAGCGCAAACGCAATGGCGGCAACTACGGCAGAGAGAAGAACGTACTTCCAATCCTTGAACACTGTTATGAATGCGTGTGCGATCATAGTTATTTCCCCGCGAGCGTAAGGTCAATTACTTGCTTGATCGCAGCGTATGGTTGTGCGCCTTCGACCAGTTGCTTGCCTATGACAAAGCCGGGGGTACCTGTAACACCAAATGCTGAGCCTTCTACTTTATCTGCATCCATCTCTTTTTGGTACGTGGCACCATTTGCCGTCACGAGTTGATTTACTTGGTTTGCGACAGTTGCACCAAGAACGCTTGTGGTGATCGACATAATCTTAGAATGTGTCGCCCAGCCCGTGTTCTCTGTACCCGCGTTGTCGTAAACCGCTTTATGCCACTGATAGAACTTGTCAGGCACGGCGGCCCATACCGCTCGAGAGAACTGACCCAGCGCCTGTGAGTCGGGGCCGAGGAACTGGAAATCTTTGAACACGATTCTCACCTTGCCAGTATCCACATAATCTTTGACAATCTGCGGCATCGCGGTTTCTTCGTTCTGCTTGCAGAACGGGCACTGATAGTCGTACCAATACGCGATCGTGGTGGGAGCATTCTGATTGCCGATGAACGGCTCACCAGCAGTTTTTACCTTGCTCACATCTGCTGCTTGCGCTTGGGGCTGTCCGGCATTCGTCGTAGCTACCGGTTGACTTGGTGCCGCATGGTTAGACCACAGTACTGCGCCCGCGATAAGCGCTCCCGCAATGACAATCGCGACCGGCATAGAGAGATTATTTGTAGTCGATTTTATTTCAGGTTCCATAGTTGTAATTGTATGTTATTACGACCCGCAGATATCCGAGTTGTCCCAGAAGTTGGCGACTTGCTGCGCGGTGTAGTGATAATCGTGAATCATTTTCTTAGCTATCCCCTCGTTGACGAAGTAGTGCCAGCATTTGCAACAGCACGGCTTCTCCTTCGACATTGCCATCGCTTGATCATACACAGCTTGGTCCTGCGCATTCAGGGTCGTGGCGTTGTCGTAGTCGATCCATTTCTTTGCGAGTGGAATCGGCGTGTGCATCGGATCAAGAATGATGTCGGGAATGTTTTTGTACTGTTGCAAGTTCGAGAGCTCCTTGTCGTAATCGTCGAGATCGGTCATGGTGCTGCAGCACTGGCCGCCGAGATACATGCCAGTTGTTGTGGAGAGCGCCGTTGGACCCGCATTGCAGGATCCACCGGTATTTGGCGAACTTCCCACGAGACTATCAATGTTTGGGCTGCAAGTGATGATCTGCTTGTCGAGGTCGGTGAGTCTTGGATCAACCGTTGTGGTGAGATTATGACTTTGCTTCATAAAGTTGGCTTTGCCAGCGTCAGTCGGAATGGAATTGTAGATTGCGGTAATCTGGGCATTCGCAGTATGTACACCAAGAGGGCCGCCCGGTTTCGAGAGTGAATACGCGCCCACAATGAGCACGGCAACTATCAGAATTGCACCAACTGTTTTTAATTGATTGGACATAGTGATTACTTGTTAATTAATATCCCACGGGAAACGCATATGTCGATGGAATTTGCGGCGACTCCTGATCAGTCCCGTAGACAATGACGATTTCCTGATGCGACTGAAGCGCGAGTTGACGAAGGTCCCCTTGATACAGCGTGCCGTTTGAATACACCTTGAGAGATTTGGTGCTGTCCGCACAGTAACCGCCAATGCACTGAGCAGTGAGCTTCACGCCCCAGACATCGAAGAATTGTCCAAGGGTGAATGTCTGTACTTTCGGCGATTCAACGTGGATGATACCTGAGTTGTCATGCACATGAACGGGTGAGATGAATCCTGCAGCTTGATTTATACCAACACCAGCTGGAACCGGAATAGCTTTTCCGTCGATGAAGATATCAAGATGCTGATGGATATGCATTGCCGATCCTTCGGCGCTCAAGGCGGGCAAACCTATTGCCCGTAGACGCCCCGCAAGATTTGCGAGTTCCGGTTGCCATGGCGTATCAGTGGTTTGGATGCCAGGCAATGCCGACGGATCGCTGATCTTAACGGTCGGTTTACTTGGAATGAGGCGCGAGGAAAGGAGAAGGAGAACGATCAGAATTCCGACTCCGCCCGCGACCCATTTCCAGAATGAACTTGATGAATGTCGTGACATAGGGATTGTTAATAGGAAGACTCATAACAGAAAACACCTGCAGAAAATCACGACCAATTATGGTCGCCACGCAGGTAAGAAAGTCTCTAGTGTTTTTTCGGATTAAGTATGCCTTGCGAAAATAGTTCTTGCAGTGGGTTTAGATGCGCGGCTGCAAAAGCGCGTCTTGCATACAACCTTTGACGAGCTTCCAATAAATCAAGTGCTGCATCAAATAGCAGCTGTGTTGCCATGAACGCGGCAAAGACTGTAGCTGCGAGCAAAAGCAACGCGAGCATATTTACGGATTGAGACGAAACGATGGCGGTGAACATACTCTGCCACGCGGCGAGATGCTCGAACGGCGTCATGGTGCAAATTGCGGTGCCGCTGAACATGCAGCCGGTCATTTTCCCGTGGGAATCAGTTTGCATACCAATACCCTGCGCAACGCCGAAAAGACTCACAACGATAAACGCTGTGAGAAGCGCAGAAGCGAGAGCTCGGCCAAGTTTCTTAGAGTCCATGAGGCAATTATACATAAACTGCTGGAATTTTATAAGGCAATATAAGGCCAAGTTACCAACTCCGAGGTCTCGGGACGCTCTGGACTCCTTCGGGGATCGGCGTCATCCCTTGTGGTTGTATGAACACAGCACAGGCGCCGGTCGGGACACCGGCTAGAGCAATACAAGTCCCATTAAAAGTAAAGTATTGTTTATATGCGCGGAAAAGTACCGAATCTGAGGAACGGCAGGTGCTCTCCATTGATAGCCAAATCAAGGAGATGCTCCAACTAGCGGAGCGCGAGGGGCTGGAAGTCGTCGCCATGAAGCGAGAGTCGCACTCAGCTAAAGAGACTGGCCAGCGACCGATCTTCAACGAGATAGTGGAGGAAATAAGAGCCGGCAAGTACAACGGCATCCTCACGTGGGCGCCGGATCGCATTAGTAGGAATGCAGGAGACTTGGGTAGAATCGTCGACCTCATGGATGCCGGACACTTGCAGGACATACGCACATTCAGTCAGAGTTTCCGAAACAATCCGAACGAGAAATTCTTACTGACAATACTCGGCGGACAGGCGAAGCTCGAGAACGATAACCGAGGCATCAATGTAAAGCGCGGACTGCGAACGCGAGTAGAGATGGGCCTGTGGCCGACGACCCCTCCTACCGGATACCTGACACAGAAAAACATGGAGAAGAAGTGCCAAGTGATCGTTGATCCAGAGCGCGCACCTATAGTCCGGAAGATGTTTGAAAAGATGGCATATGAAAAGTGGAGTGGACGAAAGATTCACCACTGGTTGAAATTTGATCTGAACTTCAAAACGGTCGGAAACAAGAATCTCGCACTCAGCAATATCTTCAGAACGCTACAGAATCCCTTTTACTACGGCATATTTGAATACCCAAAAAAGAGCGGCAACTGGTATACCGGGAAACATGAGCCGTTGGTCACAAAGGAACTGTTCGACCTGGTGCAAGCGCAACTTAAACGGGACAACATCACGAGGCAAAGTCACGAGTTTGCGTTCACAAAGCTCATAGTATGCGGCACGTGTGGCTCGTGCGTGTCGGCCGAGGAGAAATACAAACCGCTTAAGGACGGTACGTCAGCACATTACATTTACTATGGTTGCGGCCGATCAAAAGACCATCACTGCACGGGTAACAGGTACTTACGTGAGGAGGAACTCATTGAACAGCTGCTCAGCATACTGGATCAGATCGACTTCAACGAGCTGGGCATCGAAATGAAATTCAAGGAAGAGCTAAAACGGCATAACAAATTCCAGCGCACGGTGCTCGGGTTCTCGAAAACGGACACCAAACACGAGGACATCGACTTACGAACATATGCGAAATACATCCTGAGAGAGGGCACAAACGAAGAAAAGCGCGAACTGATGGGTTGTTTCAAATCAAAACTGAAGATCACCAAAGGGATCGTAACCATCGATCAATAGCTCAAAAGTTCGAATCCCTTCGCGGTTGATATCTCCTGATGAACCACCCCACCGGGACAGATTAAATGCAGCAGCTGAGTTTTGTAATATCTTTAGTAAAAGACAGAGCAGCAATTTTTATGGCCTCAGAGAGCGACGGAAATATTGGGAGCGAATGCACAACATCGTCGACGGTATTTTTGTTCTTGATTAAGAGCATCGCTTCCGCGATCAGATCGCTGGCATTAGGTGCAA
This sequence comes from Patescibacteria group bacterium, assembly GCA_028866155.1. GTDB lineage: Bacteria > Patescibacteriota > Minisyncoccia > Phycocordibacterales > SBAW01 > GWA1-54-10. The sequence continues at coordinate 444 of JAGWIT010000035.1, read as the reverse complement.
GAATATGCACCCCCATGATCTGCTTGGTTTGAGGGTGGATCGCCATTTTAATCAGCCCTTCGGTCTGATGCAGAATGATGGCTTTCGGCACATCGGCGAATGAGACTGTTCGGCAGGCACACACGCCCATAGTTTTCATCTGTGCATCTTCGGTGTATCCAACGCTTGCGAGCTGCGGATCGGTGAAGATCGTATACGGCACAGTGTCGTAATCGATTGAAAGCCTGGAGCCCTTGAGAGCATTTTCTGCAGCGAGTGTACCTTCGTGTCCTGCAGTTGGCTCAAGACGCAGCCGAGCGTTGGTGATATCTCCCACTGCAAAGATATGGGGCTGCGATGTGGCAAAGAATTGATCGACAACGATTGCTTCCTTACCGTCTGTTCTCAGCCCTGCTTTCTCAAGCGCCAACCCGCGTGTGTTCGGCGTCTTGCCGGTCGCGATCA
>JAGWIT010000003.1 GCA_028866155.1 Patescibacteria group bacterium | reverse complement strand
AAAGAAGGTGGCGAAGTCATCCGACTTCATTGTCGATGGCATTCCGTTCACCTTCAACTGGACCGCGCAATGGGGTCCATTCCTTCCACTCTTGCCCCTTAACATCCGTTTCGACCAAGGAGATGTTGAGGAGGCGGTTAAGGACATCGTCGAAAATACGATCTCTGAAGAGACGCTTGGATGTAAAGAAAAAGATATTCTCACCGAGAAAAAGGCGGTGGAAATCCAAGCGGAGCTCTTGAAAGCCATGGAGGGAGCACCCGAAAAAAAACGCCACCGAGATGCATTTGGCAACACCATCGAATCACGCGTCGGTGCCAACATCGAAATCTCCACACTCGGACCGCCAAAGCTGCATGGAGATTATCAGCAGGCGCGAATCGTCGAGAAAACAGTTGTCCGAATGACAAAACAAGCCAAAACCATGGCCAAGAAGCTTGCGATGGAAGGTGGTGAAGCGATGAATAACGTGTTGATCCTCAACAAAGAGGCCGATGTGAAGAAGAATATTCTCGAAATTCATGTCGGCAAAGGACTCCAACAAGTAGCTGAGCATGCCGGCAGGATAATAGCGGCTGCCGACAACATCGCATCAAAATTCCCCACTGCCGAAGGAGAAAAAGATGGCGGAAAGCACTGAAGCAAAACCCTCTGAAAAGCAACCGACGAGAAGGATGCCGCCCGAGATCAGCCTGCCCCCACGAGTTAGTGCTGATAAATTCTTTTACTGGGCGATTATCATTGCAGCGGCAACAACTGCTGCCGCGATGGTGGTGTTCATGCTCGTCTATTTCGGCATGTTGCTGTTCGGTGGACACGCAGCAACTACGACTCCTGTCGCTCCGGCGCCTTCCAGCGCCGGAGCGACGCTGCCACACTCGTTTCCTTCCTTCATCACGGTCATCGTAGCGATTGCCGTGGTGGGCGGGATTATCGTGTGGCTGGTAGGCAAAGGAAAAGAAGCCTATCTCGAACTTTTGTGTGCGCTGTTTCTTGGTGTGGCTGTCTACTACGGCATCCCCACCTTACAACCGCTGCTCGATGGACCGGCCGGGCTCTCTATGCTCGGATTCTACGGCGTGGGTATCGTTCTTCTCAACGAAACCGGCAAGCTCACTGGAGCGAGGCGAGTTGCCGCCTTTGTCATGCTAATCGCCGCCTTTTCCATCATGGGCTTTGCTCATGTTGGAGAGGAACACCTCAAGGTCGTCACCAAGTGCGTCGTGGATCTGGAATGCAGACCCATTATGCAGTTAGGTGCCGACCCGCGTGTATGGCTTCTAGGCGGAGTAGTAGTCGCGATTCTTATCGGGATTGCAATTTACGCCACCGAGGGGAGGATACTGGCGGTACTCCTTGTATTGATTGTGGCTGGAGGGGATTTATACCTCTTGTCGCAAGTATCGACTCCCGCAGGAAATATTCGGAGCACTTCGGTCCCCTCGGGTTGGGTCCTTGGTCAGTCTCAAACACTGACTTATGGCCCCAACCTCACTGCAGTGAACAGCCCCGCATATCAACTGCGCGGCCAGGTACTGCGAGGATGCGTCGGGTGGTATAACGCCAGCGGATATCAACTGGCGCACACGTGTGAAGGACCAATGCCCCCTATCGAGGGCATTGTCTCCATCCGCGCGGATGCGAGCGCTGTGGTAGTGCTCAACCACTGCAAACCATGGACACCGGGCAATCTGCTCGATGTCTGCGGATAGATCTGTACAGCAAACGCGGCAGGCTTTAAGTAGCCTGCCGCTTTTTATTTTCTAAAAATTAACCGAGCGCGTTGGAACCTATCGAGCTGTCGATGAATTTGATGATGGCCCAGGCCGAGATCATGATGAACATCCCGATGATGCCCCACAGCATGTGGCGCTTGCCCGATTCTTTTTTGTCCGAATCGCCGCTGGCGTTGAGCCCTATCAAGAACTCGATGATGCCCCAGGCAAACAGCAAAAGCCCGAGCGCGAAGAGAAGCGCAATAATCGGATTGACGATGACTCTCGTGAAGTTATTGACGAGCGTTTGGGTATTGAGCATGAGAAGCCCTTTAGTATGACGCCTGCGGCACCTGGGGCACCTGCACCGGCGCGTTGCCCTGCACGCCGAGCGCGTTTTGAGCGAGGTTCACAATGCCCCAAACCGACACCATGATAAAGAGCGACACCAAGCCGGCTATCATGATTGAACGGCCTCCGCCCCCGCCATGATCTCCGCCGCCTTCAGGATGCTGAATATATTTGATAAGACCATAAAAAAAGAATACCAATGCCGCCGCGATGAGGACCGGGATGAGCATGTTGAGTATATTGCCCACTGCAGAAACGAGAACCATGACCGGCTGGAGCGCCTGGGCAAAGGCGACAAACGGGAGTGCAAAGAGCAAAGCGGCGGCGAGTGCTGTTTTTTTCATAAATATAAGATGTGTGGTTACTCCCTAACTCTAACAGGCGGGCGAAAGCGCACAAGGATGACGTGTGGATAGGCACTTAATAGATAGCATTGCTGCTTGATTGAAAAGTGCCAGAACTTTGGGCACTCGTATTGCCATACGAAGGCGAATAAGTGCCCGAGTTCATCACGGTCCCGCCAAAAAAAGATATCTGCAGGAGCGCCAGGATCCCCCAGATAGAAAAAAGGGCAAAGAGCGCTATAAGGCTCCACACTATCCGCTCGCGCCCTTCTTCGTGCGCGTGGGCGTCGCCCGATTTGTATACATAGAGGACCAAACCGTAAAAGAACACGACAATAGCGAGCGCCGCGAGCACCCCCAAGAGAAGGTTGATGAGCAAGATGACGCTTTCTACTATCGAAGCAAATGTCGCGCCCGAGTTGAGCAGTCCCATATTAATTAATTGCAAGAGATGATGTTGGGCTGGTTGCCGCCGGAGCCGAGCGCATTGATGGTGTTGGCAACGACGCTCGCCAAGAGCCATGCGCCGAGGAATATCCCGATGCCGACGACTGTCCACATAAAATTGTTTCTCGCTTCTTCAAGCTTGGTGGAGTTGCCCTGCGCCAGAACAAACTTAAAACCTGCGTAGACTATGAAGAGCACCGCGATGGGGATGCCGATGGCGAGTGCCGCCTTCAGCAAATTTTGGACAAGGCCGCAAAAGCTGTTAGCCGCGAGCGGGTTTTGAACGGTGTAGGATGTTTGACCACCGGACACGGGATTACTCACACCACCGGTGGCGGGATTACTTTGCGCAAAAGTGAGGACAGGCACAAGGATAATCGACCCGGCAATTATGGTTGCAAAAATAATTCGCTTCATGTCTCTAGTATATAGCTAAAAAAATCCGCCCACGGCTCCCCTGAGCCACTCCAAAACGGCGTAGATTATCATCAATAATACCAGCGCCGAAACACTGTTGAGAAGCAGGCCCTTGTATTCTTTCTTGCCCTCGTCGCTCCCCATCTCATAAAAATACATCGCCATCCCCCACCCCACACACACCAGCGCCACCGCAAAGAGGAGCGCCATAACCGTGTTGATGAGGTCGTGGGACATGTTAGTGCGAAATTTGCGCGAGCGACTGCGCGCCGAGCGACACGGCGCCCGCGGGCTGCTCGGCTCCGCTGATGACCGACTCGATCATGGTCTTGAAGATGGCGTTTGTCTGCGCGGGTGCGGGGTCAAGCCACGCTTTGGAGAGCAGGCTCGACTGCACGAACACCTGCAGGGCGGCGCTGCTCGAGGTGTCGACGATGACATCGCGGCGTACCGGCGGCAACCCTTCGGCCTGCGTCAAAAGCAAAATCGCTTGCTGGCCGGTCAGCTTTTCGGCCACCGCGAGCGCGCCGGCAGGGTTGTGCGCGGTGCGCGATATGGCGACGCTCGTGAGCTCGCCGAACGTCAGCTGAGAGGAGTTGCCTTGGAGCTGCGGGAGGAGTGCCGCACTAAAGTGCAGGTTTGGGTTGCGTGCGGCTAAGCTCGGATATTCGCTGGCAAAACCGAAGTATACTGCCACATCGCCGGAGGTAAACGCTATAGAGGCCTCGGGCAAAGAGGCGTTCCACGAGTAGGTGGTTTTTGAGGGGTCGGCGAACTCGGTATAAAAGCGCAGAGCCGACTCGGCGGGGTTGGCCGGCGCGTTCACGGGCGTCTGGCCGAAGACCGGCACCAGCGAGCCGTCGGAGCCGCGCACGATTATCGGATCTCCCGCCTGCATAAAGAGCGTCGAGAGGATGTCCTTGGCATGGTCGATGTTCGGCCACACCCCGAGCGCGACGGCGCTTTTTTGAACATTCGAGTTAGTATCGAGCGAGGTTATTTTTGGCGCGATAGTGAGGAAATCATTCCAATATTTGGGCGCCTGGGCAAGGCCCGCGGCGGCAAAAAGGTCGCGGTTGTAGTACATCACCAGCGGGTCGATGCTAAACGGCAAAGCCAGCGCGCCAGTGTTGGTCAAAAAAAGCTGGCCTTCGTCGATGAACGAACCGGTAAACTGCGCCTGCGAGTAGCTGCCGTACGGAATGGCCTTTATCTTGTCGGCAAAAGACGAGACCGTGTCCTGCGAGACCAAAAAGAGATCGGGGCCGGTGCCTGCGGCCATTGCGCTCACCAGGTTGGTGTCGTAGGTCGCAGGGTCTTTTTGGATATACTGCACGTTCTCAAATGTTTTGTCCGATTGGCGCAGGGTCGCGAGCAAATTGCTCATGACCGAGGCGTCCATCGTGCCCCACACCGTGACCGGCCCGACGCTCGAGCCCCCGAGAAGCCCGCCAAACGCGGCAAAGATACCCACGCCAAGGATAAGAAAAAAGATAGACAAGCCGAAGACTATTATCTGGAATGTGGAGAGATGATTCATGCGCGTACCCTATCCATTGTACCTGCAGTTTATTTTTTGCGCGCGACGAATCCCCAGTGGTACTCGCCCGCCGGGATATCCTCCAAAATGGTAAAGCCCTCGTCCCCAGCCAGCTCTTTGGCGGCGGCCGCCGTGACCACGTGGCTTGGATGCGGCCCGAGGCCCCCAAAAGAGCCTCGCCAATCGATGACGAGCGCCTTGCCGCGGGGTTTGAGCACGCGGCGCATCTCGCGCAAGGTGGCCGCCTTGTCCTCGACGCCGAACAAAAGATTGGCCGCAAGGCAAAAATCGAACGACTCTGCCGGCAGGTTGCTCCCCTCTGCGCGCGAGACATCGCCATGCATAACCTCGACGTTGTGCAGCCCTTCGCCGACGCTGAGGTTTTTTATCCGCGGCAGGAGGTCGCGGTTGGCGTCGACTGCCCACACCACTCCCTCGGGGCCGGCTGCGCGCGCCGCCGCGCGTGTAAAAAATCCCGCTCCAGCGTTAAAATCGGCAACGCGCATGCCTTCGTGGATTTTTGCCGCGCGTACCGCCCGCTTGGGGTGTAGGAACGAACTCTCCTCCATTTGGCTTGAGTATAGCACCCAAAAAATTATCTTGAGGCGGCGCTCACGGCAGCTGCGCTCTGGCCGGCGTGCAGGATAAACGCGCCGGCGGCCGAGTAGAGAAGCACGGCAACAAGCGCCAGCGCGATGAGCCCGAGTATGCCGCGCGTGTTCCAGATCTTTGCCCTCATGCTTATATATACGCACGAGCGGTGTGATTCTTACATGAAAATGCCCGCCTGCGCTGTGCGCAAGGCGGGCAGGACGTCAGTCGGCAGACTGCAAGACAAACGGGACTTCATAACGGTCGAGCAACAGCTCGATGCGCCCATCCGCACGGGCGGGGACGCGTAGTTCGTATCCGGACAAATCCCACAGAAGCTCGGCATCGCCAAGCAAGACCATATCGATGACCGGGTCGGCGGCAAAAATTTTGATAGCCTTCTCGACCTCGTCGAGCGACGCGAATCGAACGCTAGTGGATTTTTCAGCAAAAAGAACATTGGACATTCGAGAAGTCTCCCCTTCTGTTGTCTCTGTATATGTATACGCGCGTCGGGCAAAAAAGTTTCAACCTTTTTTTGATTCGTTTGCTGAGTAAAAGTATATCAAATTTTGTGATTTATTCAAGCAGTTTTGCGATGCGGTCGTGCTCTTCTGGCGAGAGATCTTCGAAAAGCGTCGGGTCATGGATATCGACGAGCTGATGCATCCGGTCCTTAAAATCGCGCGGCAAGACGTGGTAGTACATATGCGCCACCAACACCCGCTGTTTCGGCTCGCAAAACGGGCAAATCATACTTTAAATTTTATCAATAAAATCTGCTAAAATTTTTGGGATTTCTCCCATATTTTCGTATCTCGCAAATTTATAATAAGGCAATTCAATACCCAAAAGAAGTCGAGAAATTTTTGCATCTTTGTGCGCTAAGGCGAGCGTTGGTTTTTTAAGCTGCTCGACCGCAACACCGAGTTCATATCCCAGTCCGATTGCGGGATAATCACAAATAGCTATAAACACATCGCATTTGGCGACGCACTCGTGTATGTCCCAAAGATACACATCGGCCGGAGTCCCCGCAATAACTCCAATGAAATCTAAAATTTCAAAATCTTTTCGTAGGAGATTTTTCAGGTCTTCAACCCGTTGTTTAAAATCTTCAGGCGCCTGCGTTAGGCTACAGCCAACGTATAGTTTTTTCATTGCAGTTTACCCCCAATTTCAACAGAATCTTTTTTGGGTTCAATGAGCACCCAGCCATTACCGGCGTTGTTCTTGAAGCCGAGTGTCAACACTTCGGACTCAAATGGCCCGACGCGCTTGACCGGAAAGTTCACGACACAGCACACCAGACTCCCCACCAACTCTTCTTTTGTATGCGCGCCTGGCGCCTGCACGCTCGATTGCTTGACGCCGATCTCCGGCCCGAAATCTATCTCGAGTTTATAGGCGGCCTTGCGAGCCTCAGGAAAATCCTGCACGTCAATAATACGTCCCGCACGTATATCAACCTTCTCAAAATCCTTGTAAGTGATCCTAATTTCCCTTCAACCGTCGTCTCTGGGTCTGTTTTAAAATCCGAATAGCGCCACCAAGTGGGGGTAAATTCTAGGAAAATGGTAGTCGCACTCTTATATTTTTCGGCATCGGGGTGTTTGGCGTAGTGTATTTTGTAAACTTGCTCGAGCTCGGCCGAGTCGGAAACAATACGCACCTGCCCGTGCATTTGGAGCGTCACAAACGCCGCCTCATCAAGCCCCACCACGACCGCTGCAGGCGCCCTGCCTCCCCTGTCTTTAATCGCCTGCACTTTAACTGTCGGGTATGTTTGTATAAAAATCTTAACCGGGTCGGTTTGCTGCGAGTAGTGCACCACCGCAGCATGCGGCTCGCCGCCCCCCATAGGCACCGCCAAAACACACACTCTTTCTTTATGTAACAAATCTAGTGCAATCGGTTTCATACCTCAAAATCTTTGGTAGATGATCACTTGAAATCTGCAGGGTTGAAGAGATCGACGAGCGGACGAATTTGATCAGCTATATTGTCTTTATCGGCAAACATTTCCTCCTTTGTCATAAACTTAATCGAGAGACAGGAGTCAGTCGGAATAAACTTTTTGTAGTCTAATTTAATCGGGTAGGCCATAATGAGCACCCAAAACCAGTCCATCTCACGACGCTCAAAACGTTTGTGGGTGTACATATAAAGTGGCTTGTCAGCAATTTTTGTGACCTCAAGCCCCATCTCCTCTTTAATTTCACGTGCCAGAGCCCCGCGGAAATTCTCGCCGAAGTCCAAACCCCCGCCGGGCAACTCCCACTCAATAGGAAGACTCTCGCTGTCCTCAACCAACATAAGTTGGTCATCTTCGACCAGCACGCCCTTGATCGACACCCGATAAAACGCGTCAGGAAAATATTTAGACTGCACCATAAATTTTTATAAACAAACGAAGCTGGCAATCGCGTCGCCTTCCCTCAGTTTCATTATGCGCACGCCTTGGGTGCCGCGGGAGAGCGATGGGATTTGTTTGAGCTCGGTGCGGATGACCTGGCCTTTTTGGGACACGACGACAATTTCATCCTCGCCTACGCCTTCTTCTTTAGAAATCACTTTTGCGGCAATGAGCGGGCCGGTTTTAGGGGTCACTTTGATTGTTTTGATGCCGCCGCCGCCTCTTTTTTGGGTTTTATACTGCGCGGTGGGCGTTGTTTTGCCGTAGCCGTTGCGCGACACGACCAACACCTCGAGGTCTTTGACTCCCTTTTTCACCACGTCGGCGCCGACAATGAAGTCGCCGCTCTTTAACTTCATCCCGCGCACGCCGCCTGCGGCGCGCCCCATCGCGCGGATATCGCTTTCTTTAAAACGAATAGCCTGCCCCTTGGCGCTCGAGAGCACAATCTCGTCGCCCTTTTCAACCAAGAGCGCGGCGATAAGCTCGTCGCCCTTTTGGAGTTTTTGCGCAATCAATCCCGAGCGCCGCACATCGTGGAACGCCGTCGCATCCACTTTTTTAGCGACGCCCTGCTTGGTTATCATATAGAGAAACTTTTCACCCTCCTTCTGGTTCTTGCGCATCGGCAGGACGCTCGTCACCTTTTCTTTGTCAGAGACGGAGAGGAAGTTGACAATCGCCTTGCCCTTGGTTGAGCGCTTCCCCTCGGGAAGCTCATAGAACTTTATTTGATAGGCCTTGCCGAGGTCGGTAAAAAAGAGCAGGTCGCTGTGGGTCGAGGTGGTGAGGAAGGTTGTGACAAAGTCCTCCTCTTTGGTGTCGAGGTCAATGACGCCCACGCCGCCGCGCTTTTGCTTGCGAAACTCCTCGGGGTTGGTGCGCTTCACATAGCCGCCGGCCGTGAGCACGAGCACCTGCTCTTCGTCGGGCACGAGGTCCTCAATGTTGATGATGCCCGCGGCGCCTTTGACTATTTTTGTCTCGCGCTCGTCTCCATGTTTTTTGGCAATCTCGACTATCTCGGTTTTGATAACTCCGAGCATCTTTTTCTCAGAATTTAAAAGCGCGGTGAGCTCTTCGATGAGCGCCTGCACCTCTTTCAATTCGTCCTCGACCTTCTTGCGCTCGAGATTGGCGAGGCGCGAGAGCTTCATCTCCAAAATCGCCGCGGTCTGAAGATCCGAGAATTTAAATCGCTTAACCAAGTTCTGGTGCGCCTCGGGCACGTCCTTTGACGCGCGGATTATCTTGATTATTTCGTCGATGTGGTCGAGCGCTTTTTTGAGGCCAAGAAGGATGTGCTCTCGCTCCTGCGCCTTCGTCAAATCAAATTGGGTGCGGCGTTTGACCACCTCTTTGCGATGCTTGATGAACTCCTGCAAAATGCCTTTGAGCGACAGCGTTTGCGGCACGCCGTCGACCAATACCACCATGTTGAAGTGGAAGGTGTCCTCGAGCGCCGTGTGCTTGTAGAGATAGTTGAGGATCTTTTGCGGATGCGCGCCCTGCTTGAGGTCGACGACCACGCGGATGTCGCGTGTCGACTCGTCGCGGAGCCCCCGGATGCCGTCGATTTTTTTGTCGCGAACCAGGTCGGCTATGCGCACGATAAGGTCGGCCTTGTTGACGCGGTAGGGTATCGAGTTGATGATAATTTGAAAATCGCCCTTTTTGCCCTCAACAATTTCGGCATTGCCGCGCACGACGACGCCGCCCTTGCCGGTGGAGTAGGCGTGGAGCAAATCTTTTTTATTAAACGCGACCGCCCCCGTCGGAAAGTCGGGACCGGTGACGAACTCCATCAAATCCTCGACCGATGCCGAGGGGTTTTCGATGAGATGCGTGAGCGCCGCGGAGAGCTCCTGCAGGTTGTGCGGAGGGATAGAAGTGGCCATGCCGACCGCGATGCCTAAAGTGCCGTTGAGCAAAATGTTGGGCACCGCCGCGGGCAAAACCTCGGGCTCTTTAAGAGTGCCGTCGTAGTTGGGCCGCCAGTTGACGGTGTCTTTCTCCAAATCGCCGAGCAACTGCTCTGCCATCCTCGACATCTTGGCCTCGGTGTAGCGCATGGCCGCGGCCGAGTCGCCGTCGATTGAACCGAAGTTGCCCTGCCCGATGATGAGCGGATAGCGCATCGAGAAGTCCTGCGCCATCTTGACCATCGCGTCATACACCGACGCATCGCCGTGCGGATGGTATTTGCCGAGCACGTCGCCCACGACCGCCGCCGACTTGCGAAATCGCGCTTGCGGCGTGAGCCCCATGCGGTGCATCGCGTAGAGGATGCGGCGATGCACGGGCTTGAGCCCGTCGCGCACGTCCGGGAGAGCGCGGCTGGTAATGACCGACATCGCGTAGTCGAGGTATGACTCGCGCATCTCGGTTGAGATGTTGCGTTCTATCACGTTTTTATGTTCGCTGCCCGGTTGAGGCGCGTTTTCTTCTTTTTCCTTAGCCATAGTTTATTGCCCGTAACTGTCGGTCGTCGTGGATACTAACAAAGTTGCGTTCCCATTGCTCGCCTGCACCACGCTCGCAGTCTGCGAGACATCCGAGCTGGCGGTTTGCGGCGGGATTGAGGCAAAACGCCATCCGAGCGTCGACACCCAGACCAAAAACACCACTATCAAAATCGCAGACGACATTTGTATCGCGTGCGCGCGGCGCTCGTGGGTCGATTTGGTTTTGATGTGTTCGATGTAGCGCATATCTTCTTATACTTTACTCGTAAACTCGTAGTTATGCCTGCAATACGATTATCTCACCCTCTTTGCCTTCGAGATCTTTTTTCTTGACCGTGAGCTTCTCGACCGGACCCACCTCCTCGCCCGCCTCTTTAAGAAACGACTTGAGCGTTTCGGAGGTGTAGTGCATCGGTACAATGACCTTCGGCTCCAACTTTACCGCAAGTGCATAGGCTCCTGAATAGTCAAGCAGATCGGTCGCTTGCCCTGAGCCTGTCGAAGGGCCGATGGGCAAAAAGAGAATATCGATGTCGTCGAGCTCCTGCTTGGCCGTCTGCGGCAACTCGGCCGAGCTGAGTGCTCCCAAAAAACAGAGGTTTATCCCCTCGAGCGACACACTATATATAGTATTTATTCCTTTACCTCCATAGTTTGACTCCGAGCCGAAGCCACGCACGGCCACGCCCTTGACCTCGTACTCGCCGGGGCCCGATATCACAAACGGCTCGCGCTCGCCAAAAGCCGCGTTCTCCACCCCGTTGAAGTCTTCATGATTGAGCGACACGAGCGCGATGTCCGCGCCAAATTTTGAGGCCTTGAGCGAAGAGTCTTTAGAGGGAGGGTTAAAGGCGAGCGTCAAGTCGCCTTGCGTCACCTTGAAGCACTCGCCCCCAAAATAGCTGATAACCATGAACATATTTTATCATATTTGAACCGATATTAACAGTGCCATATTGACTAAAAAGAACCAGCTTCGTAGGATGGCGGGGTACGCACCTTAGGGAGAAAAGCGCATGTCGTCAGGCAAAAACGAGCCGAGTTGTCGGGCCAAGAACGTGGCGCCCGAATATGTGGGCATTGATCCGAAGTATTGGCCCGAAAAACCTCCGATTGACGGACCGCGAACTATTGATGTCACCCACTCCAACACGCGGGAAGCTCGTCTGGGCATATGGTCCGAGGACCCGAAATTCTTGTGAACATCCGACCATCCCGCGCCTTGCGGGATTTATTTGAACTGACCAGCAGGCCGCAGGAACCCCGACCCCAGCTTTAGCGCATTGCGCGGGCTGGGGTCTTCAATTTTATAAGGTTGCAAAAAATAAGGCGCCGCGGTATAGTCCCTAGCAATAAAAGGCTAGGGCTTTTTATTAACCGGCTCGGGAATAATCTCCTTCGGGAGGACTCGACCAACAAACCAATATATGACTGCAAAAACAGCCACTTTAAACGTGGCGCATACCACTGATATGGAAAACGGCGCAGACGGACAGGCGCCGGTCTCTTCGGTGATGCAAGGGATGCTCGAACAGGCCCCCACCCCGCCCCAGCCGGGCGATATCATCGAGGGCAAGGTTCTGGCGCTCGACCGCGCGCGACTCTACATCGACCTGCCTCCCTTCGGCACGGGCGTCATCTACGGGCGCGAATACCTCAACGCGCGCGAAGTCATCAAGCGCACCAACGTCGGCGATATCGTCGCGGCAAAAGTGCTGGCGACCGACACCAAGGACGGCTACATCGAACTATCGCTCAAAGAGGCGCGCCAGGCCATCATTTGGGCCGAGGCCGAAGAGGCGGTCAAGCAAAAAGCACAATTTGAACTTACGGTCAAAGAGGCCAACAAAGGCGGACTCATTTTGGACTGGCAGGGCATCGGCGGCTTCCTCCCCGCATCACAGCTCAAAGCCGAGCACTACCCGCGCGTCATGGACGGCGACAAGGACAAGATACTCGACGAACTGCGCAAGCTGGTGGGCACCCGCCTGGCGGTCTCGATAATCTCCGCCGCGCCGAAGGAGGGCAAACTTATCTTTAGCGAGAAAGGCGCGGATGATAAAGAAAAGAAGGAACTCGTCGCCAGCTACCAAGTGGGCGACGTGGTCATGGGCGAGGTCACCGGCATGGTCGACTTCGGCGTCTTTCTCAAGCTCGAAGAGGGCCTCGAGGGCCTCGTGCATATCTCAGAGATCGACTGGGGCCTCGTTGACGACCCGCGCCACTTCTTTAAGGTGGGCGACCGCGTCAAAGTAAAGATAATCGATATTAAAGACGGCAAAGTTTCGCTCTCGGTCAAACAGCTTAAAGACAATCCGTGGCAGACGGCCTCCGGCAAATACAACAAAGGCGACCGCGTCGAGGGCGTGGTTATCAAATTTAACAAGCATGGCGCGCTCGCAAGCATTGAGGAAGGCATCGCGGGGCTTGTGCACGTCTCGGAGTTCGGCTCGGAGGAAAAACTGCGCCAGAACCTCGAGCTCGGCAAGCGCTACCCATTCACCATCTCGCTCTTCGACCCCAAAGAGATGCGTATGGCTTTGGCATTTGCTGGAAGCAAACAATAAAAAAGTGCGGGAAATAAAATAATCCAAGGAAAAACCGCCGGGGATCTACCCGGCGGACTTTTGTTTATCTTCAGCACCGGACGCGGCGCACAATTGCTCGCGCAATTGACAAGCATGCATGGGCCACAGATGGATCACAATTGTGTGCTCATTTGACCAACACTCCCCTACGTCCGCTTCTATCCCGAAGCTTGCGAGCAAGCGCTGATATATTTGCAATGCCTCTTTTTCCCTGCCGACCAGCAATATCTTCATCAGGTCCCCCTGCTGTTGGTGTTCCAGTTGTTGATGGCAATATGGCGGGGTGTTTGTACGCTGAAACTCCCCCATCAATCATGCCAAAACTGTCCAAAAGTTTAGATGAAGCGGCTAGCGGGAGTTGATTTCGTTCATCGCGCGGTCGCGGCCTTCTGTTACAAGCAACTCGAGCGCCTCGCTGGTTATTTTTTTTGCTTTCTTTAACTTTTCTTGCTCGCTCGGTTTGAATTTGCCCAGCACGAAGTCGACAATTTTCTTTGGGTCGGGTCTTTTTAATTTGCCTGAAGGCGTCGAACCGCTGATACCCACGCGGATGCGCACGAAGTCCTGTGATTTGAGCGCTTTCTGCACCGACGCAACACCTTTGTGCCCGCCGGCGGACGAGCCGTAGGATATTTTTACTTTGCCCAGAGGCAAATCGAGCTCGTCGTGCACCACTGCCAAGTGCTCGAGCTCTTTTTTTGAGGTGATGAGCTTTTTGATGGGGCCGCCGGAGTTGTTCATGTACACATCCGGATAGACGACGAGCGCTTTTTTGCCGAACAACTTTCCTTTTGTGCCGTCCCTCTTCTCTATCGCCAGCAAAAGCTCGCGTCCCGCGTTGTGCCGCGTGCCTTCGTACTCCTTCCCCGGGTTGCCAAGCCCCGCAATAACCCACATATGCGGGTAAGTATCGAGCATCGCGATTCAAATAGCAAATCGAGCTTGCATTGTAGGCGGGCGGGCGTACAATGGTGCCATGCCAGAGGAGAAGCGTGATAATTTCTTCACCGAACTCCTCAAATTTGCCCTCATCGCGCTCATCATCGTCGTCCCGGTGCGTCTTTTTGTCGCACAGCCGTTCATTGTGTCGGGCGCGTCGATGGTGCCGACCTTTGAGACCGGACAATACCTCATTGTCGACGAGCTTTCCTATCATTTTGAGGCGCCCCAGCGCGGCGATGTCATCATCTTCCGCTATCCCAAGGACCCGTCGCAGTTCTTTATCAAGCGAATCATCGGCCTGCCCGGCGAGACGGTCAAAATCCAAAATGGCGGGGTCTATGTGACCACAACCGCGGGCGCGATCATCCGCCTGCCCGAGCCGTACGTGGTCAACGTAGGCAACGGCGCCGACCAAACGACCGTGCTCGACCAAAACAGCTACTTTGTGATGGGCGATAACCGGCCCGAAAGCTCCGACTCGCGCTACTGGGGCACCGTACCCAAAGCCAATATCATCGGCCGCGCCTTCCTAAGGCTCCTGCCCATACAAAATATCACCATCCTGCCGGGAAGCGTCACAGAGCCCACCCAATAACATATGAGCGCGAACAGAACGTCGCCTGCAGCCTTCCTCAAACACGCGACCGAGGTCGCCTCGTTCTATGGCTTCCACCCGAGCCGCGAGATAGAGCGCATCGCGGCAAACCGTTTGGTTAAGCGCAAAGGCGCACATTCGTTCGAGACGGTCGCCGCGGTGTGCGCCGCATGCGTGGCGGTGCGCCCGGGCGAGCCCGCGCTCGCGTTCTATGCATCGCCCCAGCCCGCGCACCTGCCTCTAAATTTAAATGCACGCGATGTGGGGGAGTTCGGGCTGCAAGTCGTTGGCTCGGGCGAGAGCGTCGGCGAAGTGGTCCTGCTCAAAACCATTGCGGCGATCTTCGGCGAGTGGGGCGCGGCGATATCCCGCGTGCGCATCAACGCGCTCGGCGACAAGGACTCCAAACAGCGCTTCGAGCGCGAGCTCGTCTCCTACCTGCGCAAACAACAGCAGCAGTTCGACCAAGCGTGCCGGCAGCAATCGCTCGGCACCCCGCTCTCCTACTACGCCTGCTCGCATGAAACATGCCGCGCTATTTTGGCCGACGGCCCGCGGCCGGTGAACTTTCTCTCCGAAAAGAGCCGCACTCACTTTAAAAGCGTCTTGGAGCACCTCGAAAATTTGGGTCTCCCCTATGAGCTCGATGACCTGCTGGTGGGCGATGCGCGCGACCCGCACATCGCGTTTGCCGTCGACCTCTCCGGAGAGGACGCAACGGTGCTCAGCGCCCGCGGCGGGCGCTTTGACGACTATCTGCGGCGCGAAACCGGCCGCAAGGAGGCGGTGGGCGTGGCGGCGAGCATCTTCTTCTACAAAAAGGGCGCGGCTCGCTCAAGCTTCACCTCTCTTGAGCGCCCTGGCAAAAAAGGCCCGCGGGTTTACTTTATCCAGCTCGGCCTTCGTGCAAAATTACAGGGGCTTGCCGTCGTCGACATGCTGCGCGAGGCGCACATCGGGGTGTTGCAGTCGTTTGACGCGACGCATCTCTCGCCGCAACTCCTCGCTGCGCGCGAGCAGGGCGTGCCGTACCTCCTCATTATGGGCCAGCGCGAGGCGCTCGACGGCACCATCATCGTCCGCTCGACCATCAATTCCTCCCAAACCATTGTTCAAATGAGAGAGCTCCCCCGCTATCTCAGAACCTTGCGGATGTAGGCCCCTCGTGCTACTATTTCCTCCGCATGGCAACCAACGCAGAGGTCTCAAAGAACGACGGCGAAAACGCCATCAACCTCATCCGCCGCTTCTCCAAGCGCGTGCAGGGCGCGGGGCTTATTCAGCGCATGCGCAATCGCCGCTACTACTCCCGCATCAAAAGCCGCGAAGTGCGCCGCAAGCAGACGCTCAAGGTTATTAAGCGCCGCGCCGAGGTGCAGGAGCTCATCAAGCTCGGCAAGATGGTGGAGCGCCCGGCACACCGCGGCCGAAGATAACGCGCAATGGGCCGCATCCCTTTTCAAAGAATTAAAAAAGAAGTTCTTGGCAACTCATACGACCTCTCGGTCGCGTTTTTGTCTCCGACGCAGATGCGGCGGGCGATGAAGTATAAGAAGGCGTCGACGCGCAAAGTTTCAAACGTTTTAGCCTTCCCTCTTTCAAAATCGTCGGGAGAAATTTTACTGTGCAAAGAAGCGGCGCCGCCTTTTAGTATCGCGTACCTGTTTATCCACGGGTGCCTCCATTTAAAAGGCTGCAAACATGGTGCTACAATGGAACGCATCGAAAACCGGCTTTTAAAAAAGTTCGGTTTCCGCATGCATGAGTAAAATTGTCACCGGTATCGACGTCGGCACCTATCACGTCAAAGTTGTAATCGCAGAAAGCCCGGACGACCCGCGGCAGATGCCGCGCATTTTAGGCACGGGCTATGCCGAGTCCCGCGGCCTGCGCCAGGGCTACATTGTCTCGGTCGGCGAGGTGTCGCGCTCAGTCGCGGCCGCAGTGTCGCAGGCCTCAAAAGCCGCTCGCGTGAAGGTCAAAAAAGCCTATGTAGGCATCGGCGGCATCGGGCTTGAGGAGAATTTTGCCCGCGGCGAGACGGTCGTTGAGCGCGGCGACTCCGAGATTACCGCGCGCGACATCCCGCGAGCGATTGCCGCGAGCGAAAAGGCGCTGGCGCCCAGCTCACTCCTCAACCGCCGGACGATGCACACGATACCGCTGCGCTACTATGTCGACGGCGCGCGGGTCTTGGGGCGCAGTCCCGTCGGAATGAAGGGCATGCGGCTTGCGGTCGAGACGCTTTTTATCACGAGCCTTGAGCGGCACGTGAGCGACCTCGTTGAGGCGGTGGAGGCTGCCGGCATCGAAGTTGAGGACGTCGTCGCTTCGCCGCTCGCGGCAAGCTTCGTCGCGCTCTCAAAAATGCAAAAGCGCGTCGGGTGCGTCCTATGCAACATCGGGTCGGAGACTGTGTCGATCATAGTGTTCGAAGATATGGCGCCAGTGTCGGTAAAGGTGTTCCCCGTTGGCGCCAGCGACATTACCAACGACTTGGCTTTGGGCCTGCGCATAGCGCCCGAAGAGGCCGAGCAATTAAAACAGGGCGCGGTCTTGGGAGCCCCCTTCCCCAAGAAAAAAATTGACGACCTCATCGCGCGCCGGGTGTCTGACATGTTCAAGCTCGTTGAAGCTCATTTAAAAAAAATAGGCAAGGACGAGCTCTTGCCCGGCGGCGTGATACTCACCGGCGGCGGCTCTTCGGTGCAGACGATGTCCGACTTGGCGAAGGCGATACTCAGACTTCCCTCGCGCGTCGCATCGCTCGCCGACAGCCAGAACGCCAAGATGCAACTCAAAGACGGCTCGTGGGCGGTCGCCTATGGGTTAACCATTTGGGGCCTGCAAGGCAGCGACCTCGAACCCGCAAGCGACAGCGGCATGAGCGAAGCGGTCAAAGGAGCTTGGCGCTGGTTCAAAAAGTTTTTACCGTAATTTCAAAAATCTAAACGGCTCTTAGTTAGAGCCATTTTTATATCGTTCGCCAATTTGCAGTCTGACACAAAAAAATGCTTCCCGTAAGGGTTTGCAAAGACTTTCACCAATGGTACAGTAGTTCGGCAACTACCAGGCGCAACTATTTAAATTATTTTATGGCACAAATACAACCGGAGATTGAAGCGTTCGCACGGATCCGCGTCGTCGGCGTCGGCGGTTCGGGCAAGAACGCTGTCAACCACATGATGGAGAGCAAGGTCCGCGGCGTCGACTTTATCTCTATCAACACCGACGCGCAGGACCTCCACCATTCGCTCGCCAAAAAGAAAATTCATATCGGCAAAAATCTGACGCGCGGCCTCGGCGCCGGTATGAATCCCGAATTGGGCAAGCGCGCCGCAGAAGAAACTAAAGAAGAAGTCCAGCAATCCATCAAAGGCTCCGACATGGTGTTTATCGCGTGCGGCATGGGCGGCGGCACCGGCACCGGCGCGGCACCAATCGTCGCCAAGACCGCCAAAGAGATGGGTGCGCTCACGGTCGCTGTTGTCACCAAACCTTTTTCATTCGAGGGCGCGCAACGCATGCGCCTCGCCGAGCAGGGGCTTGATGAGCTGCGCAAAGAGGTGGACGCGCTCATCGTCATACCCAACGACCGCATCCTCGCCACGGTGGCCAAAGAAACCACACTCAAACAGGCGTTTGCCGCATGCGACGACATCCTCAAGCAGGCGGTCGAGGGCATTTCGGACCTCATCACCCATCCAGGCATCATCAACGTCGACTTTGCCGACATCCGCGCGGTCATGGAGAACGCCGGCTCGGCCCTGATGGGCATCGGCATCGCCTCGGGCGAGAACCGCGCCCAAACGGCGGCCCGCGCGGCTGTCTCATCGCCTCTGCTTGAGCTTTCCATCAACGGTGCAAAGGGCGTCCTCTTTGCTATAGCGGGCAGCGAGGATCTCGGCATGATAGAGGTCCACGAAGCGGCGAAGATAGTCACCGAATCGGTCGACCCCAACGCCAAGATAATCTTCGGTGCGATACGCGATGACAAGCTCAAAAAAGGAGATGTGCGCGTCACGGTCATCGCAACCGGCTTCCCTGCTGCGGGCATCGCTCCGCGCGGCACGCCGCTGTTTACCTTTGGCCGTGACAAAGAGGATGAGAAGCCGCTCGGCAAAATCTACAACGCTCCGGATGAACCTAAGGATAAAGAAATCAAGAAGCCCACGCCTATCATCGGCGAGATAGAGCCAGCTCCTGCAAAATCCAAAAAAGAAGATGAAGACGACGAGTGGGGCGCCGTGCCGTCATTTCTCCGCCGGCCGAAGATAAAGTAAAAAAAGAAAAAACCCGTGGAGTGATCCACGAGTTTTTGTTTAACGTTCTTCGGCAACTTCGACCCGAGGCGGATCTCGCAAGATCTTAAGGAACTTGTACCCGTATGCTCCTTTATACTGTGCGAGGATCTGAGCAGCTACCCAATCAGGATCGAGCATGCTGCTTGTATCCCGCCCATCTTGTTCCCAAAAACGTGTCCGCATGCCGGAAGGAGCAGCAACCACGACTCTTTCGACGCTTGTATCGAGTGAAACAGAATGGGCAAGCATCCCAAGTCCCGCCTTCACTGCAGTATAAATCGGTTCTTCACGACGCGGTGTCCATTGCGAAGTGGAAGTAATCGCAATGAATCCCTGGAGAAATCTTTGGCGCGCCAATATATGATGGAGGAAAAAAGCCGGAGCTTGGAGCCCCACATCGATCATCGCACTGATGGCCGATTCATGTAGATCGTCAATCGCCCCCTTTTGGAAAAAACCCGCCGCATATACGAAAAGGTTCAAGGGGGGCAATTTTTCGACAAGCTCTCCAATCGCATCGGACAAAGAGCCTCTATCGTCTAACCGCAACTCATGGAAGTGAACTTTTTCGGCGTTGACCCCCACAAGCCGCTTACGGCCTGTGATATGAACCTCATAGGCTGTGGCAAGACGTATTGCCATTTGAGCGCCTAATCCTGAGGTGCCTCCTACAACCAGTGCCACCGGATTAGAGGAAAACATCGAAGCTGCCTCCTGTTAAAGAACTTGGCCATTCTACCCCTTCCTAATAACTTAGCAACGAGGTAATCTGTAACCTATGTACGACTTGGCGATAATCGGCGGGGGCCCGGCGGGGGTTGCCGCCGGCGTGTATGCCGCACGCAAGCGGCTGAAGACAATTTTTATCGCCGAAGTCATCGGCGGACAGTCGACCGACTCGCCCGGGATAGAAAATTGGATAGGGACAAAAAAGATATCGGGCTTGGAGCTCGCGCGCTCGCTCGAGAAGCATTTGCGCGCCTATGCGAGCGATGTGCTCGAACTTAAAATCGGCGAGCGCGCGACAAAGCTCGAGAAGTCGGGAGGTTATTTTGTGATTCAAACGCCGAAAGGCTCATATGAGGCACGGGCGGTGCTCATCGCGACCGGCGGCTCGCGCCGCAAATTAACCGTCCCCGGCGCCGATGCATTTGAAAATAAAGGCCTCACCTACTGCGCGTCATGCGACGGGCCTCTTTTTGCGGGCCAAGACGTAGTGGTGGTCGGCGGCGGCAACGCGGGCTTTGAAAGCGCGGCTCAACTCTTGGCCTATTGCAAAAGCATCACGCTTATTCACCGCAATGACAATTTCGACCGCGCCGATGCCGCGACGGTCGAGGCGGTGCTCGCCCACCCCAACATGAGAGTGCTTAAAAATGTCGAGCCGGTTGAGGTCAAAGGCGACGCTTTTGTCAGCAGCATCATGGTAAAAAACAAAACGACCGGCGAGGTGAGCGAGGTTCCCACTGCCGGCATCTTTGTCGAGATAGGCATGCTCCCCGCGACCGGCTTCACGACGGGCGTCGTGGAGCTCGATGAATTTAACCGCATCAAGGTTGACGCCAAAAACCAGCACACCTCAATGAGCGGCGTGTGGGCCGCCGGAGACTGCACCGACGAGCTGTATCATCAAAACAACATAGCCGCCGGAGACGCAGTCAAAGCGCTCGAAGATATTTATTTTTGGCTCAAAGCGGCAAAATAAATTTTTAATTAGCTTATTGCCCGACGTAGAGCGTCACCGACTTGATGTCAAAGCTGTGCACGCTCGTAGCCGTGACCGTCATATTGCCCGGTGTTGTCGCGGCGGGGATTATATAGCTTGAGTTGTCGAAACTGCCGCTGCCGTCGGCGGTAACCACAAGCACCACGGTGCTGCCCGTGTTGCTTGTGGTGATGTTGACCGGCTCATTAGGCAAGTAGCCATGGCCGATAAATTCAATCGCCGTGCCGCGCGTTACCGCATACGAGCCGAGAGTAAACGAGGTGTACACCGGCGCCACCGTGAGAGTACCCGAACCTACTGCTCCGCTGCTCGCGCCCGTCGAGGTGATAGTCACCGGCCCCGATGGCGCGAACGGCACCGCTCCCGCGAAACTAAAGCTCCCGTTGCCGAGCGCGGTCGTGGTGCCGAGCGCCTGTGCGCCCGATACTATACTCACTGCCTCGCCGCCGGCAAAACCGTTGCCGAAGATAGTCAGCGGCGAGCCGCCTTGCGCCCAATAGGTGCTGAAGGAGAGCCACGGCGAGAGGCTTGAGAGGTTTATGGATGCGGTTGCGACTGCGCCGCTTTGCGCGCCCGTCGCCGTCACGCTCACGTTTGTGTTGGCGGTCTTCGGCAGAGCGAGCGAACCGATGGTAAAGCTCCCGGTTGCATCAGCGGTTGTCGACGCGACATTTCCGCCCGCGGCAATCGTCACCGCTTCATCCGGAGCGAAGCCGCTGCCGCTGACGCTGATGATGCTCCCCGGCGCGGTGTACCAGGTTGAGGGCGTGAGCGACGGGTAGAGTTGGCCTATAGTGAGCGTGGCCGATGTCGAAGCGTCGCTTGTCTCCCCCACGAAAGTCACGGTTGCGGTAGTGTTGTGGAGCGAAAGCGGCAACGAGACGCCTGCGAGCACGAAGCTGCCGCTCCCGTTAGTTGTCGAGCTGCCGATAGCAGCATTATTGTAAGCAGCTTTTATCGATTCGTTCGGCGCAAAGCCCGTGCCGGTGAAGGTGACGGCCTGCCCCGGGAGCACATACCAAGCGTTTGGAGAAACCGCCGGCGCATACCCGGCAATCCACACATAGCCGAGCGCCCAGTGTCCGGTGGTCTCACCGAATGCACTCACAAATTGCAGGCCCGCAGGCACAATGGGTATCGGCAGTGATATGCCCGAAATGTTGCCGCTCCCGTCGGCGGTGGCAGTTGCGGCGTGTATGCCGAAGTTCACCAGCACCTTCTCGCCCGCGCCAAAGCCCGTGCCTCTTATGGAGACGTTTGCGCCGGGGATATTGACCGGCGCGCCAATGGAGAGAGTCGGCCCGCCGTCCGCTTCAGCCACCAAGGCTGGCAGCATGGGCGCAGCGAACACAAACGCAAAAGAAAGCAAAGTGGCCGCACCAACACCGCGCACTAATTTCTTTTTCATATTCGTGAGGTTTATGTAAATAACCAATTCACCTAGAGAGCATACTTGCGTGCGCTGAAAGCAAAGTGAATGACGCCTTCATTATTTATTTACGAGGTTTTAATTTAAGCGTTTTTGTGATAAAACAAGCGACGTAGCCCGCGATTAACTATTGGCCACCCTAGTTAACAGGAGGCTTCGGCCCTATCGTCTAACGGTTAGGACATCGGCTTTTCAAGCCGGTAATCCGGGTTCGATTCCCGGTGGGGTCACAAGAAGCAACAAAACGACTTTGCAACGCTGCAAATCCTTTTTTGCACTTATAATCCAACGTATTTTCTGTCAGGGTGAGTTCGGAAAAAATCACACGAAGTATCCTGTCTTTCTCGTGGGGTTCGGCCTCCGAGTAAACAACTGCAGCGTTTTTTAGTAGTTCGGAAAGCGAAATTACATCTTTGATGGTTTCGCGCATCGCCACGTCCGAGGCGTTTTCATTATCTTTGAGTTGATTGAGTTCGTTTGTCAGCCGAGCTTCTTCTGCGACATATCCTTCGGGCGTATACACGCCAGTTTTCAGAAGCACGAGGCGATTGCCGTTGAGATACGCCAACTCCTCGCGGATTTGCTTCTTCTTGCGCTCGGCCGTATCGAGCTGGCTCATACGCTTTGCCTCCAGCAGCGCGATGTCGGTATTCGCCCGCGCATCAATCTCTACAAGTTCCTCCTCGGTAAACGAGAGTTTGGTAATCAGTTCTTCAGTCTTCTCTGTGAGGTAGTCGAAGTTGAAGCTCTTGAGCGAGTTGGTGCACTCGCGAGAACAACGAGCGCCGTAGTACAAAATCCCTTTCTTCACATACGGAGTGTAGACGCGACCACAAACGGCACAGAAAGCGAATCCTCGTAGTGGATGCTCCAACACCTCTATGTAATGGACACTTTTATTACGTTTAGCAAGCCGCTCCTGCACACGATTGAAAAGCTCCTCGGGAATAATTGCCTCGTGGCTGGTACTTGGTATCCACTCACGGTTTTCATCAAGCACCTTGCCCGTGTAGTAGCGATTGGTCAGGATTTTATGGATGGTGTTATACGTCGGCAGGCGGCTAATCGCTTCAATATCAACTCTCACATCGTCTTCCTCCTCAAGCAACATCTCCTCCTTAGTTCGGCGACGGCGCATCGGCGGCATAGTAAATCCTTGCTCAATAGCCCAACGTGCGAGGTCGTGCAAACTCCATTCGCCAGTATCGGCAAGCTCCGCAAGTTGCAAAATAATAGGAGCGCGAACAGGGTCTTTAGGCTTCCAGTCCATATTGCCCTCATTGAGGTAGCCAACGGGCGCTTTATTGGTGGAGAGTCCACGCGAACGGGCGTTTTGAATGGTGAGAGTATCGTGTCGCCAGCGACCGTGTTAGCGAAGTTCTGCTCACCATTGACGAGACAGTACCAGCCGCTTCCATCGTTGATGGCGTCCGCATCCCCGCCGAAGATGATGGTCTGTTGGTTGATGCCCATTACCTTGTTGAAGTTGATGACGCTTGTGCGGACGACGCCCGATACGGTCTTTCTCACGAGTCCTGTGTCGCCAGTGTCCTGCGGTGTGGTGTTGCTCGTTTGAGTCGTATTGTCTTGAGCTGGCTGGGTTTGAGCTGGCGCAGCATCTTGCTGAACGTTTGGTGCTGACTGATTCGCAGCCGCGTCCTGCTGTGCTTTATCGAGTGAGGAGAGGAGGATGGAACCCCCAACGAAGACGACCACAGTCCAACCGAGCACTTTGAGCCATTTCCGCTTCGGCTTTTGCGGCTCTGTAGGGCTATCCATACGGTGCTAACTATAGTATGTCGACCCAAAGTTAGCAAATGCCTACGCTTCAGAGCATGGGCATCAATAAACGGATTTTGGAACAATTTGGTAAGCGCGTGCGAGAGGAACGACTGAAGCGCGGCATCTCCCAAGAGCGGCTAGGCGAGCTTGCTAGAGTGCACCGCACGTATGTCGGAATGATTGAGCGGGCGGAGAAAAACATTACGCTCACCAATATGGAAAAAATCGCTCGGGCGCTTGGCAAGCGAGTTTCTGACCTCGTTGATTTCTAATTGCCCTAAATAGGGCCATTTCAATTGTCCGCTCGGGGCTGTAGAATTGAGGCTAATGGCACGACGATATAGAAACTACAGACGCGCAGACTCCGATGGCGATATTGTAAATGTCATTGCCTCGATTTTTGGACTCTATGCGATGTATCTTCTCCTGCTGTACTTTACGAACCGTGCGGAGTTTTGGAGATGGACAGTCTACGGAGCGCTGGCGGTCGTCGTGATTTTCGCCATCGCTGTCGCGTTTGTGAAGCTCAAAGCGGCTAGCAAAGAGCGCCATCTACAAAAACTCACATCGGCAGTGAAGCAGTCAGGGATGGAAGACCAGATAAAAAACTTTTTCATCCGCTTCGGCATGGGTCAAGATAGAAGCAAAAACCCATGGACGTACCGCAACTACAAAGTTGATTGGCAGCGTTTTCACGAAATGGAGAGCATACTCCGCAGTAAGGGCGTCAAGCTCGAAGATAACAAAGACCTCTCCCTCTTGCTCCGACACTACATTGACGAACGTGAGTTCGGCGTTACCTCCAATAGCATCCAGGCGAGCACAAAAAGTTTCAAGGAACTGAACGGCTCTGCTTTTGAATCGCTACTGCTTCGTCTCTACGAGAAGATGGGCTATGCAGTGCAGCACTCTGGCAAGGTCGGCGACCAGGGCGGCGATTTAGTGGCAACTAAAGGGCCTGAGCGTCTACTGATTCAGGCGAAGTGTTATCAAAATATGTCCGTCGGTAATGATGCCGTTCAACAGGCGGTCGCTGCGAAGACCTACTACGACTGCAACAAGGCTGCGGTCATCACGACCAGTGAGTTTACGCGCGAGGCGGTTGAGCTAGCGAAGGCAAACAATGTCGAACTGATAGCAAAAACAAGGCTGCAACAGCTCCTGCTCGACAACCTGCAAGAGAGTTGGGGTTGAACTGAATTAGGCTATTTACACTAGAATGAATAATCATATGAATGACGAACAGAGACCAAAAGTCGGTGTGGGCGTGATGGTGCTCAAAGATGGCAAAGTGCTTCTCGGCAGGCGCAAGGGTTCGCACGGCGAAGGCGAGTGGGCATGGCCAGGTGGCCACATGGAATACATGGAGTCGTTCGAGGACTGCGCCAAGCGTGAGGTCAAAGAGGAAACAGGAATAGAGATTGCCAACATTCGTTTTTTACGGCTAATGAACCTCAAACAGTACGCGCCGAAACATTACGTTGATGTCGGCCTTATCTGTGATTGGAAAAGTGGTGAGCCACAAGTGTTAGAGCCAAACAAGGTCGAGGCGTGGGAATGGCGCGATATGGATGATTTGCCACAACCGCTTTTTGCGACGTTGCCAAGTTATATAGAAGCGTACAGGACAGGCCGCACATTTTGGGACGCATAAACGTATGAGTAAGATTTTGGAAACAACGCGCTACGTCGTTGACAGGTCTCAACACGTCAAAATCAATCAGGATAAAGTGATTGAGTTTTGCGCGGCTTTCCAACATGGCAATCTTTCACATTGGTTGAATGGCTCACCAATCGCATACTCGCATCTTGCGGATAGCGAAAAACTGAACTTTTTGCTCGTTTTCAACTCGACAAGTTTTTGCTATTGGGGCGACCCAAAATGGACGATTGAGTACAAGGGGCAGCAATACGACGGTTCATGGGGCATGATTGCGGCCATCATGAGAGCGATTGATGAGGGGATGCCGATTTTGGATGCCAAGTATCGCTCGCAGATGAGCAAAGAAAACTACCAGCGAATGACGCGCGGGAATGTTGAGATACCTCTCTTGGAGGAGCGGTGGAAAATTACTACAGGGCTTGCATCAACTCTCGTAAATAAGTTCGAGGCGGATTTTGCGAATATCGTTCGCGCAGCCAATAAAGATGGGCTTCAACTGCTCAACCTCATCATAGAAAACTTCCCGTCCTTCAATGACACCTCGGAGTACGACGACAAGACAATCTATTTCTATAAGCGAGCGCAACTTTTGGTTGAGGACGTGTACCAGACATTCGGCGGCGAGGGGTACGGCGAATTGAATAACTTGGAAGGGTTCACGGCATGTGCCGACTACAAACTGCCGCAGTCATTGCGAAGATTGGGCATCCTGTCTTACGACGCAGGACTGGCTGATAAAGTGGATTCGCTCGCGCAAATCCCGCACGGCAGCGCGGAAGAAGTGGAGATTAGAGCGAACACAATATGGGCTGTGGAGGCCATAAAAAATGAGTTGGCAAAGAGCGGTAAAATTGCTTCCTCTGTTGGTATCAACGACCATCTTTGGCTCATGGGACAGACCAAGCGGCCTGACGATAAGCCGTACCATCGAACGCTAACGACTGCGTACTAGAAGGTGTCATTCCCAAAAACTCAATCTTATGACCGCAGAGAATGATTTACAGGAGATAAAAACGGGCAATGGTGTTGACCGAGACCTGGCTGCGACGGGTAACGACCGCCTCAAAAAAGCCGTTATTGAGCTACGCGACCTGAAACAAGTCATCGGCACGCTCAACACCAACCTGGTGAAGTTCAGCAACAGCAGCGACCGATGGTCGCGCAAGCTTGTGTTCTTGACGTGGGGGTTGGTTGCGCTCACAGTGGGCGTCGTAATTCTTACTGGCTGGCTCATCAAGGATGCTCACGACCAGGTGGCGTCCGAGAACAACATCGCGCTCAATGGGCAATTCTACACACCTAACAGTGAGGCACTCGCGGGAGCGATTGACCGTGGCGACCCGATACTCCAACCAAAAGGCAAGTTCACGACCGACCAACTCGATACCTACCTCGGCAATTTCGACGAGATTGATGCCACCTACAACGAGGGACTGCTTTCAGAGGATGACCTGTGCAACTCATTCTCGTATTACATTCAAATCACGGCAAAAAATGCAGAGGTGCAAAAATATCTTGCTGACAACCACCTTACACCTGATGGTCTCACTGCACTTGTGAACGTCGTGAACAACATCAAAGATAAGAACTGCCACTCCTGACCCTGATGGGTTCGGGTGCAGCACTTTTGCGACGCCTTGCACAGAGCGGTACAATCAACGCGCCAATGAAGCCAGAAGACATCAAAAAACACAATGAGTTCCGTCATATTTGCCTCAAGAACGCCGAGGAGCTACTCGATGGTGCCTCGGCAATGCTTGAAAAGAAACTCGACCACATAGCATTTCACCTCTCCGTGCTTGCGCTTGAGGAGATTGGCAAGGTCGAACTTATGGGCGTGCGCCTTATGGCGGCGAAGCACCCCAGCGACCGCGAGATGAACCTCGACATTGATGACCACGAGAAAAAGCTTTTCTTTGCGATTTGGGGGCAATCATTTGGCAAACAGAAAATAAGTCAAAAGCAAATTGATGACCAACGAGGTCTTGCAAAGAATCTGCACGAACGTCGGATGGACTACTTTTACGCCAATCCAGACGATATGCTCTCGTGGCGCGACAAGATGAAAGAGGGTGAAGCAAAAATGATTCACGGTTTTGTGGAGGCTCGACTCAAGTTGGAGCAGGCGGAAGGCGATGTCAGCGAGGAGGTCGCGGGGCCTGATGACCCTAACTTGCAGTGGTTTTTCAAGGCAGTTGATGACCCACAAAAAAGAAAAGAAATATGGAGTCCCGCTTCGCAGCAGAAATTGATTGAACTCGGTGATGTCAAAAAGTGGATACCGTGGCTTCGAGAGGTCTACGAACAGAACGAGGGTGCGATGCGAGAGTTGTTGCAAAAGGAAATGACGCGGCAAAAGCCGAGCGATGAAGAGGCTTGGAAACCGAAATGGCGCGTGCGCGTGAAGATAAAGACTCCATCTCATTCAATCCGTAATAAGGCACTCAACGAACTCAACGCCCAGTCGAGTATGTTGAAGCTGAAGCAGAGCGATAAAAATACGCTCATCATCGAACTGACTCTTCCGAAAAAAGTACCCGTGCAAGGGCTGTGGGATTACTCGTATGGCTATTGCCGAATGTTTGTTGCGGCTCTCAACATCGCAACGCGCGGGCTGTTCTGGTGGAACGTGCCCGTTGATATCAGCCGCTTTTATGATGAGATTTGGGACTTGGAGAGCAACGCTGGTGTGAGGTTGGAACTAAATCCTCGCCTTCAGTTAGATTGGAAGTCGATGCGTCTCGTGCTCGGGAGCACGGAACTATCGCTCACTGGCCTTGTCTTTCAGTACATCAGCCACTTATGGATGGAGAAGCATGCCGAGGCGATTGACCTATACGTCAGTGGCATCAGTTTATTGGCAAAAAACGACGTGCATCTCCGATTGGAACTCAACGCCTTTGAGCAATTCTACAAGGCGCTCAAGACTGCCTTGCAAATGAATGGACACTGGGACGGCAAGTCCGACCTCAAGAAAGCAGCGCACGAGCAACTCACACTCTTTTATGGAGACCAGACTGCGAACGTTGACGCTATGCTCGACCTGGGAGCAGAGCTTGAGGCAAAACACGCCACCATCAAGCCAATCACCCTCACCGAAGTTATCGCAATGAAGGCATACTGCGACGCATACCTCATCAAACTTGCGAAAGAGTTTGAGGAGAACCGCTCGGGCACAAAAATCGAGATAGTGCTAGGCAGCGACCCAACACCCGCTCCGCCTCGCAGTGGCGACAAGAGCTAGGACTGAACAGGCACCAACGCTCGCAGTTCTTGGATACTCAAACCGATGGCGGCTCGGTATTGTCCGAGTTCGGAAAGCCAAGTAAACTGGTCACCAGTGAACTTCGTGAATGTTGTGTACGTTTTCTATAAAATAAAATCTGCTATACTAAGCAAATGTTGCAAAATCACTACATCGCTACCTGGTCCAGCTATATTTAGGATTGGCGCCAGGCGTAAGCATAAACCCTTTGAACCAATGGAGGAGGATATGCCATGAGTTTTCCGAGTAGTTTCTCATATCAAGGACTGCTCATCCATCGGGCTCGTGCGTGCATAGGGATTTCCGTTTATCGCAGAACGGCAACCCTTGAAGAAGCCCCAAAAGTTCTTAATTGTTTCCGCTTTATGCAGTGGCTTTTGGAGCCTTTAGGGGTTTCCTTGCCTGACCATCAGCTCGCCTGGTCCGAAGTAATCCCGATTCGCCTTGAAGAGGTTGGTGTCGCAGACCTCGTGTTTATACCTCGGCTTGACTACCAACTAAACGAAGATGACTTCGGTCATGTAGGAATAGCTACACACGAGCATACAGTCATCCACGCTACAAAATGGAAGAACGGTGTCATTGAAGAACCGTTTTCTATATTTGTTGCGAGGGGATGTCTTGGAGTACGTCGAATACCACCTCAACTATACTGCCGCTCTTAGGGCGGCAGTTTCTCTACAAAATAGAATACAATTCATCTATGGAAAACTTCCGCTCATACGAAGCTATTGGGTATGCGCCACTTAGCAGCGAACCAGACCCTCTGCAATGCTTAGCCGCCCTACCGTCAATTCGTTTCGTTATTCCTCCCGATTTATCTTTACAGCCTCGTGATGCGGCAAGCAAAGTAATTGCACTTTTTGACCACCCAAAAGTATGTGTCTATGTGCCTGGTACTGCCTTCGATAGCCTCGGAGTGAGGCATGGACGAGGCGGTGGTTGGTATGACAGGTTTCTTTCTGCTATACCACCCCAATGGGTACGTATTGGTTTTTGTTATGAAAATCAATTTTCACCCATATCGCTCAAAAAACAACCTTGGGATGAATTGGTTGATTGGGTCTACGTAAAAAAGATAAGCGGAGTCGAACACTATAAAACAAACGCGCGATGAAAATATGAATATACGAGCAATACATACGAGACTGTTTCAGGAAAAGGAAAAATTAGAGCATTTTGTTTTTGAACACGTATCACATCTCAACAATGGTGATATTCTCGTTGTTACTTCAAAAATAGTTGCCTTAGCTGAAGGTCGTACCGCAGAGCCTAAAGAAAAAATAAAAATAATTCAAAAAGAGAGCGAATGGGCAATACCTACTAAATACGTTTGGCTGACCATAAAAGACGGCATGTTTATGGCAGCTGCAGGCATAGACGAGTCAAATGCCCAAGGTAAATTAGTCCTCCTCCCAAAAGATAGCTTTAGGGCAGCTACTCGTCTGAGGAAAGCTTTATTGAAACATTATAAACTTTCATCGCTTGGTGTACTGATAACCGATAGTAGAGTGTTGCCTCTGCGAGCGGGGGTAGTCGGTGTGGCACTGGGTTACGCTGGTTTTGGCGGCATCAAAGATTATCGCGGTTCTGCTGATTTATTTGGTCGTAAATTAAAAATGACTCGCGTAGATATAGCGGACAGTCTTGCTACTTCTGCCGTACTGCTGATGGGAGAAGGTAATGAGCGAAAACCGCTCGCTATTATCAAAAACGCCCCTGTAATCTTGCGCGAACGTGTCAATCGTAAAGAACTTATAATCCCTGTAACCGATGATTTGTACCTCCCA
Organism: Patescibacteria group bacterium; assembly: GCA_028866155.1. Classification (GTDB taxonomy): domain Bacteria; phylum Patescibacteriota; class Minisyncoccia; order Phycocordibacterales; family SBAW01; genus GWA1-54-10. The sequence continues at coordinate 11,242 of JAGWIT010000003.1, read as the reverse complement.
CTGTTTGGTAAATTAAACTTAGCTAAGCAAAAGAAAACTCGTCGAAATTGACACTCGGCAATTTCGATTGTAATATCCTGCAGGATGCAATCAACGAGGAACAAAGCCATGAAAAAGCCAGCTTACCCTGGTCCTTTGGTGGGCAAAATATTCCGCAAAATAGCCCCAAGAATCGGGGCTAAGGTGGTCATGGAGACCGAATGGAATATTGCAGGTCAGATTATCTACAAGAGTGGCAAGAAACGCTACTTCCGCTATTCGAGCCTCGACCTCAACACGCTTGGAGCTGCGGAAATCTCCAAAGACAAGGACTACGCGAACTTCTTTATGAAGCGTATGGGGTATCCCACAGTGCCAGGCAAAACGTTCTTTGCTCCAAAGTGGGCAGAAGCGCTTGAGTCGCCTCGCAGCTTGGATGCCGCATATGCTTACGCTCAAGAAGTCGGCTTTCCTGTCATCGTCAAGCCAAATAGTGGCAGTCAAGGTAAGGGGGTCGCGTTATGCCACACACGGCGCGATTTCTACAGCGCTATGCGTCGCATCTTCAAACTTGACCGCGTGGCGCTGGTGCAAACTCCTGTGAAAGGGCGGGATTACCGCATCGTAGTGCTTGATGACAAGGTAATCTCGGCGTACGAACGTATTCCGCTTAACGTGATTGGCGACGGACATTCGACCATCGCTGAATTGCTGGAAAAGAAACAACGCCGCTTCTCTACCAGCAGCCGAGATACGAGGCTCCGCATGGAGGACCCTCGCATAAAGGCAAAACTCGCAAGGGAGAAACTGACCCTTCAATCCGTACCTGTAAAAGGACAGCGTGTCTACCTGCTCGATAATGCGAACCTCTCTGCAGGCGGTGACGCTGTGGATGTCACCAATACGATGCATCCTGGCTTTCGCCAATTCGCAATCAAGTCGGCGGAAGATATGGGGCTTCGGCTATGCGGAGTTGACCTCATGATTGAGGGCGATATAACCAAGTCGCCTGAAAAATACTGGGTGCTTGAAATCAACTCCGCGCCTGGGCTTGACCATTACGTGAAGACTGGCAAAGCACAACAGAAAATCGTTGAGGACATGTACCTTGAGGTGCTCAAGCACATGGAGCGTTAGGATGTTCAACTGGGACCGTAGGCATTTTGCTTGCGGTCTTTTTCTTTATATATTTGGAACTAACCCACGCAGCTCTTGGATGCTCAAACCGATGGCAGCTCGGTATTGTCCGAGTTCGGAAAGCCAAGTAAACTGGTCACCAGGTGTAAAAAAAGCAAACTGCTTTGCTTTTTTGGCACTGTAAAAACAAGGAGACGTGGCAGAGTGGTCGAATGCACCGGTTTCGAAAACCGGCATGGGGCAACCCATCAGAGGTTCGAATCCTCTCGTCTCCGCCAACCTGAGCTAGGTCATCGCGCTCGAGACGCGTCAATGCCCAGTAAGGAAAACAAAACACCGCCTATAATGGGCGGTGTTTTGTTTTGCACTAATTATGTTTTATTGAGCAGTACCTGTTGCTTGTGCTGGAGCCTGTGGTATGCCATCGTCGATATTTGTTGCAGTCATCGAAGCGGTGGTAATACTGCCTCCTACACGTACTGTATCGCCGACTTTGACGTTGGAGAGAGAGGAGGTGCTTCCATTTTCATTAACTGTAGCGCTTGATGCGTCAACGGTATACGTGCCGCCGTTCTGACCAGTAACGGTAATAGTTGTACCGTTAACTGCCGAGACAGTGCCCATTACGCCGCCCATACCACCCGGGCCGCCATGCGGGCCGCCAAAGAATTGACCATCCATGACATTGGTTGCCGTTACGCTAGTACCACTTACAGTGCCCTGCGCCATGATAGTGTCGCCTACTGCGATATCACTAATGGCTACAGTAGTGGGAGCACTACCTGCACCGCTGCTTTTCATGACTGTCGCAGTGGTAACATCAACGGTATAAGTGGTGCCATTTTTACCCGCCACCGTTAGAGAATCGCCGTTAACTGCCGAGACAGTGCCGACAATACCCGGACCCATGCCTCTATGACCGTGATCAGTGAAAGTTTGAGTTGCAGTATTGGTAGAAGTCGAAGCACTTGCTATACCGCTTATACCAGCCGCCGCTCCACCAGCAAGCGCTACTGCGAGCATGGGGATAATGAATAGTTTGCTTTTAATGCTAGTTTTCATGTTGTTTAATTGTTAGTAGTAATTTTTTATTCTGGGCAATTGAAGTGCAGTGGCCATCTCCTTCTTCGCCCCTCAGTAACTACTACACCAGGCACGCAACATTATTTCATTAGTCGTTAAATGTAATAATACATAGTGAGGGATGTATATAGTGTAGACTTTAGGTATGGACGACCTCCCATCACTTACCGATGAGCAGATAGTTTTGCTTATCCAAGGAGGAGACAAGGAAAAATATGGTCTTCTCATGACTCGGTATGATAAAAAACTTTCACGATACGGTAGAAAATTCTTGTCAGAAAAAGAAAATATAGAGGATATAGTGCAGGATGTTTTTATTAGCGCTTTTCAAAATATAAATAATTTTGACACGTCATTAAAATTCTCTTCGTGGATATACCGAATTGCTCACAACGCGTTCGTCAACGGACTGAAGCGCCAGCAGCGCAGCGCCGTCTTAGGGCTCGATCTTGATACCTTCGTCTCTCATATGACGTACGAAGATCCGGCAGTGGAGGAGCGAGATCACGAGATAATGAAGAAAATGATAGATCAAGGGTTAGAAAAGCTAACTCCTAAGTGCCGAGAAGTCATAATTCTTCACTATCTTGAAGGTCTAAGTTATAAAGAAATATCGGACATTCTTCAGATTCCAACTGGTACGGTAGCAGTGCGGGTACTCCGAGGAAAGGATGCCTTACGGAAAATTTATAAAAAAATGAACATGGATTATGAACAATAAACAGCCTATACCGCAAGACAAGATTCAGAACATTCTTGAGAAGATCAGGAAGAATGAACTGACCCTTACGCCAAAGACATATTTTAGGCTGCGATTTGCCGCATTTATACTTGTTGTGGTTGCGGTGCTTGTAGTATCGGTTTTTCTCTCAAGTTTCATTCTTTTTACCATACGGGCGAGCGGACAAGCTTCTCTCATTGGTTTCGGTCCAGCGGGTTGGCAAGTCTTTCTCTTCCTATTCCCTTGGGGGCTTTCTACCTTGGAAATTGGTTTGATCATACTTCTTCAGTACCTGCTTAGGTCGTTTAAATTTGGTTACAAGGTTCCTGTACTCTATCTTTTGGGAGGCGTAATCTTTGTAATGTCGGTATCGGGTTTTGTGATAGACAAGACACCCTTGCACGACATGCTTTTGCGACAAGCTGATCAAAAGCATTTACCCCCGCCCTTTGGAAATTTGTACGAAAATGCCCGAAGGTTGCCGCCGCCAGGGCACGGTATCTTTCTCGGGACAATAACCAGCATCGAGGGCGACACGCTGGTTATAGCACTCTTGAATCCGATGGATACTAGTACTACGACTGCCGTGACGGTCATGGTGCCTTCTGGCCAGATAATAGTTCAAGAAAAAGTCGGAGATAGGATTTTTATTCAAGGAAAAATGATAGATGGAAAGATTCAAGCGCAAGATATTAAGAATGCTAATGATCTACCCCCACCACCTAGTATCCCAGGCGGAATGTAAGACTGTCGTAAGGCGTATGTAATAATTCAAAACCCTAAGTGTATTACTTAAACAAGGGGTATTTTCTCCTTATTTAATAACTGTCTATTTAACTACATATGACAATAAGAGAGTTCTCACAGAAGCATAGCGTCAAATTCTTTTTTGCGACGATCGTGCTGTTCCTCGCACTTGTTTTTGTTATTTTTTCTGGTTTTGGCAGACCGGGTCCCGGCGGCATGCCACCTGGCTCTATGCGTCAAGGCGGATTTAACCCGACCTCACACGGTCAGGGCGTACCGCAACAAGGCTCTCAACCAGCGCCTACCAACCAAGGTCAAACAGGAGGCCCAGTTACTCAGTAAAGCGATTAACTAAAATATGAATATCAGGAATACTCTCTTAAGATTCCTTACGGGTAGTGCAGTCCTTGGATCTCTATTTATTGGTGGTATCGCTTTTGCCCAGACCTCATTTCCACAAAATGGTGGAATGCCTCCTGGAGTTGTCGGGACCGTTTTGTCTATAAATGGCACGATTCTCACGGTGCAGAGCATGGCGTTCGGACAAAATACTTCAGCGACCACGTATACCATTAATGCATCTGGCGCTACAGTAACTAAGAGTAATCTCAGCGCGTCCCTATCCGACATCTCTGTAGGTGACATTGTTATGATTGAAGGAACAGTAAGTGGTACGAATATTGCAGCAACATCAATCCATGACGGCATTGGACCAAGGCCTCAAGGTATCGCGTCGAGCACTCGACCTACGATTCAACAAAATTCGCGAACTACTACATCTCAAACTGTATTCACGCGGACACTTAAACAAGGCATGACCGGGGCAGATGTCAAAGCGCTTCAGGTCTTCCTTAATTCCAACGGCTTCATTATTGCTACAAGCGGTACTGGTTCAATCGGTAATGAAACCACCTATTTTGGAAGCGGTACAAAGAAAGCCCTGATTCGCTTTCAGAATGCACACGCAGCAGATATTCTAACCCCTAATGGACTTACGCAAGGTTCTGGCATATTCGGTCCAGCCACTATCAAGCTCGTAAACAGCATGCAGGGCACGAGCTATACTCCATGAGGAGGGTGGTACACCCCCGCGATTGCTAACCGGATTAATTCTCGCCGCGTTAAAATCCTCAACCCAGCCCATACTGGGGCTCTAATACAGTATATTTTGATCAACATGTAATAAAAGTACTACAAGTATGTATTAGTATTTGCATGACATCTTCGATATCCAAAATCTATGGAACAGCGGTGCTGAACGCCAAGGGCCAGGTGGTCATTCCATCTGAGGCCCGGATAAGCCTTGGCTGGAAACCTGGTACCCGTGTGGTAATCATGAGCGATCGAGATGTTAGTGGCGTGGTTATACTAAAGTCAGACGAAGTGGTGCGACGTATAAAGAAATCATGAAAAATATATACACGAAGCTTATTATTTGGATAAAGACCCATCAAGTTGCCGCAGTTTTTGCGGGAGTGTTTCTTATTATCGTATTATTTTTTGGATATAAAACAGTATTTGGCGGCTCATCTGCAACAAGTTATGTAGTGGGCACCGTAACCAAGGGGGACCTCGTGCTTACCGTCAATGGCACGGGCCAAGTAGAAGCGGAAAATCAGGTGGATCTTAAGCCGCAGGGCACCACTCAATCAGCTTCGACTATTACAGCAGTAGACGTGAAGCAGGGAGATAAGGTCGTCACCAACCAACTTATAGCGGTTATAGGGAATGCAAGCGCTCTTACTCAGCTCAAACAGGCGCAGGCAAACGTCGAAAGCGCCCAAGCTAGCTACGACAAAGTCGTAAGTGGAGCGACCGTACAAAGTATCGCAGTTTCTCAATCCGCCGTAAGCTCGAGTCAGACTTCTCTCACCAATGCAAAACAATCATTGCTCAGCAAAATATCGTCCTCATACAACGACGCATCTTCAGTAGTAACCACTGACACCAATGCATTATTTAGCAATCCAAATACAATAAACCCTAAATACGGTGTTTCAAACTCGAATTCAACCAATAGCCAATTAGTTATAAATATCGTTAATGAAAGAGAACAAATAAATGCGCTGCTACCTCAATGGAATAGCAGTATCGGCACTGCGGATGCGACAGGCGACTTAACAACACTTTCTTCGGTAAGCACGAATAATCTCAATACTATTCTTCAGTATCTTAATGATATTTTATCTGACCTCACTACTTACGAGACAAACAGCTCTTCAGCGGCAACCTATACAGGATCAATTAATTCTGGCCGATCAACCATTATGTCCGATATTAGTGCGGTACAATCTGCGCTGCAACAAGTTACGACTGCACAGTCATCTCTTGCACAAAGTAACGCGTCGCTTGCACAGACCACGGCCCCAGCGCGTTCGGAGGACATCGCAAGCGCACAAGCCTCACTCGACAATAGTAAGGCTGCTTTGCAGGCGGCACAGAATACGTACGACCAGAGTTTTATCAGAGCTCCTTTCAGCGGCGTGGTTGCTGCGGTAAATGTTTCGGTGGGTGCCGTCGTGGATACAAATACTGTCGTGGCAAGTATTATCACCAAACAGCAAATCGCCAAGATTTCGCTGAATGAAGTTGATGCCGCTCAGGTCAAGATCGGACAAACAGCAAAGGTTACCTTTAATGCATTGCCGGGCGTAACGGCAACAGGCACGGTCGCCCAGATAGATACCATTGGCACCGTGACGCAAGGAGTCGTGAGTTACAATGCAAAGATTGCATTCGATGCGAGTGATCAGGGTGTGAAGCCAGGTATGAGTGTTTCAGTAACGATCGCGGTTGGCAAAGATGTAGGTGTCCTATTGGTGCCGAATTCAGCCGTAACAAGTGTGGGTTCAAACTCGAATGTACTGGTGCTCGACGGTGTCTCCGGCGCTGCCGATGGTGCAACGATTTCTCTCACCACTGCGCCCAAAAGCGTCTCTGTCCAGATTGGAGACTCGGACAATAAAAACACCGTCATCACTTCAGGGCTTACCGAAGGCGAACTCATAGTGACGCACACAGTGACCGGCGCTACTAAAGCAGCTTCGGGAGGATTACTCTCCGGCCCCGGAGCGTAATCTACTCCCATGATTGAATGCAAAAATATTACAAAAGTATACAAGAATGGCGATGAGGAAACCACCGTTTTAAAGGGTGTGTCCTTCAAGATTGAGGACGGCGAATTTGTTGCCATCACCGGCCCTTCGGGTTCTGGCAAATCCACTCTGATGCATATTTTGGGTTGTCTCGATACACCAACCTCAGGGAGTTATTTTCTCGATGGTCGGGACGTGTCAAAACTTTCCGACAACCAGCTCGCCGATGTACGATCGAATCAGATAGGGTTTGTATTTCAATCATTCAATCTCTTGTCTCGTACAACTGTTATGCGCAACGTAACACTACCGCTCGTATATTCAGGCGTGCCAGATGCGGAGCATGACGGAAGAGCTGCACAAGCTCTGCGTGCCGCCGGACTTCCAGAGGAGCGGTGGAATTTTAAATCAAACCAGCTTTCAGGAGGACAGATACAGCGCGTCGCAATAGCTCGCTCACTCGTCAATAACCCCTCGGTCATCATGGCGGACGAGCCCACAGGAAACCTTGATTCAAAAACGGGAGAGATTGTCCTGGGGACCTTCCAGCAGCTCAATAAGGAGCATGGGGCCACCATTATACTCATCACTCATGATTCCGATATTGCACACCACGCCGATCGAGTCATTTCAATTAAAGACGGGCTCATCATCGAGGACAAAAAGAACACTAAACAAAAAGTTGTCGATCACGCACTACTATGACCATCAAAAATTTATATCGAGAGACTGCGGCTGCACTCCTGAGCAACAAATCACGCTCGGGGCTCACGGTGCTTGGTATTGTTATTGGTATTATGTCGGTCATTGTGATGCTTGCAGTTGGCAACGGTACGAGCAGTTCAATCCAATCGAGTATCCAGGGTCTTGGTTCGAATCTTCTGACTGTTTCGGCTGGTGCAGCGAGGGGGCCAGGCACCCAGGTGAGAGGCAGTGCAGGGTCGGCGCAGAGTTTGACGGTCGCTGATGCTACCGCGATACAAGATCGTGTGTCGGGAGTGGCAAATGTTTCTCCGGAGGTAAGCAGCAATCAACAGATTGTTGCCGCCAACGCTAACTCCAATAGCTCTATATATGGAGTACAGTCGGTCTATGCAACGGTCCACAATGTAGAAATGCAGGAAGGGTCATTTATCTCTGATAAGAATAACCAAAGTCTTTCTAGGGTGGTGGTGCTAGGGCCGACCTTAAGTCAGGATCTTTTTGGAGTAGGTGCGGAAGCTATCGGGCAGACGGTCCGTTTTAATAATCTTGAATTCACGGTAATAGGCGTTACCAAAGCAAAAGGAGGCTCGGGATTCACCAATCCTGATAGTGCCGCATATATTCCCCTCTCCACCGCACAACAGATGATTACCGGCAACCAATTTGTGAGTTCCATTGCCGTGGAGGCTGCGAGCGCGGATGTCTCGCAATCAGTGCAAGATGGGATAACGAGCCTGTTGCTCAAGAGGCACAATATAACCGACTCTACAAAAGCAGACTTCAATATTCAAAGCCAAGCCAGCCTCTCATCAACGCTTTCAAGCATAACAACCATCCTTACGTATTTGCTTGCGGCCATTGCGTCCATCTCTCTCATTGTGGGGGGTATCGGCATCATGAATATGATGCTCACTACGGTCACCGAGAGAACAAAAGAGATCGGTCTACGCAAAGCGATAGGCGCAAAAAAACGGGATATCAGCATGCAATTTCTTGCTGAGGCCGTGGCGCTTACTATGGTGGGTGGCATTATAGGAGTGGTGCTCGGATATCTTATTTCATATGCAGTGACGCTGACAGGACTTTTGACCGCGACAGTCACTACGTCCTCGGTGCTTCTCGCGGTCGGCGTTTCTGCAGGCATCGGCATTGTCTTTGGGTATTTTCCAGCACGCCGCGCGGCCAATCTCAACCCCATTGAAGCATTGCGATACGAATAGTAACTTTACTATTTTTATCCAAGTGTAATTACTTTTTCCTTGAGAAGGATTTTACTCTTAAGACAAGATAGCAACTCACGCTTTTCTACTGCTCCACCCTCGCGTAGCAGATACTTTGCATAGTTGCGGATATCGATATCTTTTATTACCACTTTTGCTTTGGCCCCAAGTACCGACTGTTGGAATTTTTTAAATCGTTCCACCTCCGCTCTAATCTTTTCTCTGATACCTATCTCGTTTATATCTATCGTATCCATTAATCCTACAAACTGCTCAATTAAGACATCTTCGTTGATATATCCGCATTTGCAGTGTTTGTCTCGCGCTTTGGTGCACCCATAGTAAACATAACGGTGTACATTGCCGTTTTGTTGTTTTTTGAACTTCTCATCGGCACTGACTCCGGATCCGCATAAGCCGCATTGCATGAGTTTGGTAAAAGCGAATTCCTGATTTTCAACTCTGGTAAATTGGCTTTTTACTTGGGTTTGTACGGCATCGAATAGCTCCTTGGTAATAAGTGGCTCATGTTTGCCTTTGTACCAACGGCCTGACTTTTTGGGGTATTCAAATACGCCGTAGTAGAAGTGATTTTGGAGCAGTAAATAAATATTACCGAGCGTGAGATTTTTATGCCCGTTACCTGTTTTAAAATTAAGATCGAATTTGAGCCAGTTATATACTTTACGCCCGCTCCACTTTTCGTATGCCACTTTTTCAAAAATTTGTTTGATGACATGGCCGCGTTCAGGATCAATGAGTGTCTCGCATTTTCTATCACTCCGTTTTTCCTTTATGTATCCAGTTGGAGCAGGGGCAGGCCATAGGCCCATCTCTACTCTCGTTTTAAGGCCACGCTTTACATTGATGCTTTTGTTGTCATTCTCTAGCTTCGCCTGGCTACAAAGGATCATCAGGAGGAACTTCTCGTTGGGTGAATTTCTAAATTGCTGACCGTATGTGCGGATTTCGATAAGGCACTTTTGATCCATAAGATCGACGACAGAGCCTAGGTCTCCAGCATTACGACTAAGGCGGTCAGGATTCCATGTGAGAATGCCGTTGAATCTGCCACGCCGTATATCTTCGAGTAATTCTTTAAACACTGGCCTCTGATCCGATTCTTTTGCAGAGTGCGATTCGCGTCGTACTTCGACTATATCGAGGCCGTCTCTCTCGGCTAACTCCATCATTTCTTTGACTTGCGAATCAATCGACAAGATTTGCCGCTCTTCAGTTTCGGTGCTTTTTCTTGCGTATAAGACGTACCTAATTTTTTCTACTGGTATTAATGGTGTCACTCCTATCTGCCCAATTGCTTGTATATTCATACGTCTTAATGGTGTCAGACCCAACCACCCTGCATAGCTATGCAGATTAGCCGTTTCGTCGCATGGTCGTTTGGGCTCTTAGCAAACCCTTATATCCGCGTTAATATGAAGGAGTAATACAGGGCAACCGTATTACCACAATTGAATAAAAAGGACCTAACCTCAAGAGTTTCTTGAGCAAGGTCGTCCAACCGCGAGCAGCATAGAGAACCCGTCATCCAGGGCGCTGCTCGCGTTACACAGGGAAACTTGTGTAGGGCCGCAAGGCCTCCTGGTGGCGGGCTTTGTGTTTTCCAAAGCCTCCACCGAATTATTATTCGGTAATTTTTATAGGCTATGGAAAATACACAGCCGGTTAAGCAGACTAAGATTTGCAAGTACTGCAAGTCGGAAATACCCAAGGACGCGAAAATTTGTCCTCATTGCCGCAAGCGAGTGGCGTTGGGCACGGGCGGAAAGATCGTTGCAGGCCTCTTCGGTTTTATAGTTTTAATAATAGTAATCAGTTCAATATCGGACGGTGGAAGCAGTAGCTCTTCTTCCTCAATCGCGGGCACTCCCGTCTTATCATCAGTGAATCAGGGTCAAAACGGATATCTGCATATATCGGACGGGCAATCTATCTCTGTTATGCGGACCAAACAAGGGCTCGATGATTACACCAAAGCTGCCGTAAACAATGACACCATGGGTATGGCCCAAATGATCTACGACGGCGAAGGATTCCTTGCGCCCGACGGCACTAAAGTTCTTGTCATAGATAGTGGACTGGGAACGCGTGAAGTACGCATTCTCGACGGTAAGTTTATCGGCCAATCAGGTTGGGTGCCGATGGAATTCGTACATCCTGCGACGACTACTCAGTAACTGAGCCAATGGATGCTAGGGCGATTTTTGCTAGTTTCAAGCAGCTGCAAAATCACCATGGTAAATGCATCTACTAAGTCGTCATGATCGCCGCCGCCGAACCCAATTAGTTGCTCAATCAAACGCTCAGCTCCTTTTTCAGGGAACATGATGTTTCCAAGTTCGATGAGCGGCGCGACGGCCTGCAGTTTTCCTTCCTTAGTCTGACCGCGTACGGGAAAGGGTTTTGCGGGAATCCCTTGTGCTTTGAGTAGGTCAGTAATGATGCCTTGCGATCCTATATCCTCAACGTATACGCGAGTAGGAGAGTTGCCGCCGAGCGCATATGAAATATTCTTTGCGGTTGCAATTATTGCT
>JAGWIT010000034.1 GCA_028866155.1 Patescibacteria group bacterium | reverse complement strand
CGATGAGGCGGCCGCGAAGCTTGTTGCCAAAGGATGGAAAGTCGCCGCGGTCGCAGCCGATATGTCCAATGCGGCGGAAGTTGAGAGCATGGCTCAGTTCGCGGTCACGACCTTTGGCGGCATTGATATCTTGGTCAATGACGCCGGCATTTATCCCAACGTCCCCGTGATGCAGATGAGTGAAAAAGAGTTCGACAAAATTATTGCGATAAATCTCAAGGGCGTGTTTCTTGCCACCAAAGCCGCCGCCGCACGGATGATTTTACAGGGCAGGGGAGGAAAAATAATAAACATCACATCCATAGACGCGATTCATCCGTCGATGGTCGGCCTCGCGACCTATGATGCCTCAAAGCACGGCGTATGGGGCTTCACTAAAAATATCGCGCTTGAGCTTGCGCCGCACAAGATTTGGGTCAATGCCATCGCGCCGGGCAGTGTCAGCACCCCCGGCACCGGCGCGGGGAAAATGCGTGCTGAGGATTTGGAAAAGGTGATGAAGCCGTTCATCGACAAGATACCCATGCACCGCATGGGCGAGCCCGACGACATCGGCAAAGTCGCGCTGTTTCTTGCATCCGACCTCTCGAGCTATATGACCGGCTCGCAAGTGGTGGTCGACGGCGGGGTGCTGTTGGCGTGAGTTATATGTCCAGCCGCTCGAGCGCGACCGCAAAAGCGCCCCGCCGCAAGTCGGTTTTGAGATCTTTTGAATATTTGAAAATGATTTCAGCTTGTTGAGAAAGGATTTTTTGCAACTTTTCAAAAACTATTTGTTCCGTCCAGTGTTCGCCCTTGAGATTGTGCTCCCATTCAAACGTCGAGACGATAACGCCGCCGGCGTTGGCAAGGATGTCGGGCACAACCACGATGCCGCGCTCAAATAACATGTCATCGGCTTCGGGAGTGGTGGGGCCGTTGGCCAGCTCAAGCACCATTTTTGCATTGATGCGGGCGGCGTTTGCTTTGGTTATCTGATGCTCGAGCGCCGACGGTATGAGGACATCGCAGGGAAGCTCGAGCAGTTCGGCGTTCGAAATGTTTTTTCCGCCGGGGAAGCCTTTGAGCGTGGCGTGTTCTTTTTTATATGCTTCGACCTCGGCGATGTTGAGACCCTTCTCATTGCAGACGCCGCCATGCGAGTCGGAGATGGCGATGATGCGATGACCATGCGACTCAAAAATTTTTGCGGCGTTGCCGCCGACATTGCCCATGCCCTGGATAAGCACCGAGGCGGATGCGGGCAGGGAGGCCTCCTGCTTGAGCGCTTCAAATACGAAATAGCCGCCCATGCCGGTCGCCAAGGACCGGCCTTCAGAGCCGCCATGGCTCAGCGGCTTGCCGGTAAAAGCGGCGCCGCTTGTGTCGCCCGTGAGTTTTGCATACTCGTCGCTCATCCACGCCATTATTTCGGGCGTCGTGTTGACGTCGGGGGCGGGCACGTCGACCGTGGGCCCCAGCACTGGGTAGAGGCGCTCCACAAAGCCGCGCGAGAGGCGCTCGAGTTCTGTTTTTGACAATTTTTTAGGATCCGCCACGACGCCTCCTTTGCCTCCTCCCATCGGCAAATTGGCAACCGCGCACTTGAGCGTCATCCAAAATGCGAGCGCGCGAACCTCGTCGATATTTGCGTTTTCGTGGAAGCGGATGCCGCCTTTGTACGGCCCGCGCACACTCGAATGCTGGACACGGTAGCCTTCAAACACGTGGATTGAGCCGCCATCCATCTTCACGGGAATGGAGACGCGCACTTCGCGCTCGGGCACGGACAGCCTCGCGAGCAGGTCGGCGTTAAACGCCCGCACCGCGTTCACACGCTTAAGCTGGTGCAGCGCGCTCTCAAATGGATTGGCCGACATATAGTACCTATACTACACTCTCAAGACGGACTTTATTTCAATAATTTTGCGCACAAGCGTATACTGCTTTGATGACGACGCCCGAGGACAGCCGGAGTGACGAAGCTTTGGCCGCGCTGGTGCAGGGAAATAATCAGGAGGCGTTCGGTGTATTAATGGACAGATACCAGGCCAAGCTCCTGCGCTACGGCAGGCGGTTTTTGTCCCACGATGAGCACATTGTCGACGTCGTGCAGGATGTTTTTATAAAAGCGTATCAGAACATGCAAAGCTTTGATGCGACGCGCAAGTTCTCTCCATGGATATACCGCATAGCCCACAACGCGTTCGTCAACGAAATCCGCCGCAAAAAGCGCGACCCGCTCGTCTATCTCGACCTCGACGCGGTGTTCGCGCACCCGTCGTATGAAATGGACCCGGGCGGCGATGAGGAGCGCGCGCAGATGCAATCGCTCATAAACAAAGGGCTTGATGCGCTCACGCCGGCCTACCGAGAAGTTATAATTTTGTATTATCTTGAAGAGCAGAGCTATCAGGAGATCGCCGATATTCTCCAGGTCCCCGTCGGCACCGTGGGGGTGAGGCTGCGCCGAGCGCGCGAAGCGCTGAAAAAATATGTTGAACGAAACTGACCTCAAAGCAAGCGTGCTGCAAAAAATTCGCAAGGGCGAAGTTTCGATGCGCCCGCGCCTTTATTTTATCGCCCGTTTGGCGCTGGCCGCGTTTGTTGCGATAGCGGCGCTCGCGCTGGCGATGTTCGTGCTGAGCTTTGTCTTTTTTAGCATCCACGAAAGCGGCGAGCAGTTCCTGCTGGGGTTCGGCGGGCGCGGAGTGCTAACTTTTATCACGCTCTTCCCGTGGTGGTCGCTGTTGCTCACGCTCGCGCTCATCTTCGCGCTCGACTATGTGCTGCGCTATTTTAAATTCGGCTACCGAATACCCATGCTTGAGATAGTTCTTGGTGCGCTTGCGGTCGTCGTGGCCGCCGGCGTGCTTATCAGCGCTACACCCCTGCACTCTGTGTTGCTTAGCGTCGCCGACAACAATGAGCTGCCGGTACTGGGGCCTCTGTACGAAGACATACACGACTCGCACGAGGAGCAGGGCATCTATCGCGGTGTCATATCTTCAATACAAGGCAATGCGGTGGTCATTGCGCACAACGACGGCGACCGCGATACCGATGACGGCACCTCGACCATCATGCTCCCGCCCGGCTTTAACGTCGCCACATTGTATGTGGGCGAGCGCTTGTATGTAGCTGGCGACAAGGGAGAAGGGGGAGTGAACGCCTATGGCATAGAAAAGTTTGCCCCCCGCGCAACGGTGAAATAAAGCGCCAGCCGGCGGTGTACCAAACAGGTACTCTCTAAAATCGATACCCTATCATGAAGAAATTCGTCCTCTCGGCAGCTGTATTTGTCGCTTCTGCGGCATACGTTGCATACCAATACATCGGCGGTGGCTCGGCAAGCGCCGCAACACCTTTGGCGAGCTCATTGCAAACGATGCAGGTTTCAATCGCGACCCCTGCGACCCCTGCGACCCCTGCGACACCTACACCTACACCTACACCTACACCCGTGCCCGTGCCAATTCCAACTCCGAAACCCGCACCAACACCAACACCAACGCCGGCACCCGCCCCTAAACCCGCGGGCCAGTATGCCGACGGCACCTACACCGGCTCATCCGCCGATGCCTACTACGGCACGGTAGAGGTGCAAGCGCTCGTGCAAGGCGGCAAGCTGGTTGCGGTAAATTTTTTGCAATATCCGAGTGACCGCAGTACGTCGCGCTACATCAACAGCCAGGCGATGCCCCAGCTCAAGAGCGAGGCTATTAGCGCGCAAAGCGCCAACGTCGACGGTGTTTCGGGCGCCACCGATACCAGCCAGGCGTTCGTCCAGTCGCTCAGCTCCGCGCTCGCGCAGGCTAAAAACTAATGCTCCAGTTCGTCGACAATCTGCTCAACCGCGTCACGATGTACCGCTTGGTGCTCTACTACCTCGTGGCGCTTGTCTTTGCCGCGTTTGTTTTCGGGTTTTTCGGCCTTCTACCCTACGATCCGACCGCTATCGCGTTCTCGACATTGCTTATTGTGGCGGTGTGCTGGGCGACCAACTGGATATTTGCAAAGGTGTTCGAGGCCGCGACGAACATCGAATCGGTGTATATCACGGCGCTTATTTTAGTGCTGATAATTTCGCCGGTCGTGGCCACCGACCGCACGGGCGTCGGCTTCCTTATCTTCGCCTCCGTGTGGGCGATGGCGTCAAAGTATCTGCTCGCTATCGGCAAAAAACATATCTTCAACCCCGCGGCGCTCGCGGTCGCGCTCACCGCGCTTGTCTTGGGCGAGCCGGCCACGTGGTGGGTCGGCGGCAACCTCGCGCTCCTGCCCATTGTGCTGGTCGGCGGGTTGCTCGTGGTGCGCAAGATCCGGCGGTTCGACCTGGTCGGCAGTTTTGCCGCAGTGTCGCTCATCACTATTGTCGCGACATCCGGTTCGGCCGATTATCTGACGCCGGTCGTCCAAACCATTTTGCATTCGTCGTTCTTTTTTCTTGCGTTTGTGATGCTCACCGAGCCCTTGACCACGCCGCCCAACCGCCTACTGCGCGTGCTCTACGGCGCGATGGTCGGATTTTTGTTCGCGCCCAACATCCACATCGGCGGCTTTTATCTGACGCCGGAGCTGGCACTGCTTGCCGGCAACGTGTTTTCCTACCTCGTGAGCCCCAAGGGCCGCTATATGCTGACCTTAACCGGCATCGAGCAGGCCGCCGCCGACGCGTATGATTTTGTCTTCACTCCAGACCGCACATTCAAGTTTCGCCCCGGACAATATTTGGAGTGGACCTTGGGGCACCACTACCCAGACGACCGCGGCAACCGCCGCTACTTCACCATTGCCTCGGCGCCAACTGAAAGCAATGTGCGGCTCGGCGTCAAATTCTACAATCCGTCGAGCACTTTTAAGCGCGCGCTCGCCAGCATGAAGCCCGGCGACAAGATATCCGCCGCGCACCTCGCGGGCGGTTTTGTATTGCCGAAGGATAAGAATAAAAAATTGGTCTTCATTGCCGGCGGCATCGGCGTAACGCCGTTTCGCAGCATGGTTCGCTACCTGCTCGATATCAAAGAGGCGCGACCGGTGACGATGCTCTACGCCAACAAAACGGCCGCCGACATCGCGTACAAAGATATCTTTGACCGCGCGCAGGACGAGCTCGGCATCAAAACGGTGTATGCCACGGGCAGCCTCATCGACGCCAAGCTCATTGCGCAGGAAGTGCCCGACTACCGCGAACGCACGTTCTACATATCGGGCCCGCACAGCATGGTCGATGCGTTTAAACACACGCTCACCGGCATGGGCGTGTCGCGGTTTAAAATAAAGACGGACTTCTTCCCGGGGTTCGCCTAACGTATGCAATTTTTAGCGGAAAATAAAATATTTATAGCGAGCGGCGCTCTCTTGGTCGCGCTCGTGGCTGGCGCGTCGCAGTTGCAGCAAATGCAGGGTACACAAGAGACGCAAGAGCGGGGAAGTGCCGGTACTATTATTTTGAATACCGCCGCTCCCGCCGGCAACACGGGGTGGCAGGTCGCGACTTCCTCCGCTGTGCCGGCAAGCATCCAAGCGGCCAGCAAGGCCGCGCCGGCCCCCGCCCCTAAACCGGCCGTCCCGCGCCGCGTGTACAATAGAGAAGACGACGACTATTAATGTTATGAGCACCTACGAAAAAATAGCCACGGTCATCATCGCCGTATTGCTCGCGGTCATGGTCGTCTACTCGTATCGCGAGCTGTCAGAGAAGCGCCCGCCGAGAGGCGGGCCGAACACCGGCCCCAATTTTAGCCAAAGCCTCGGACAGGATTTCATCATCGGGCCGTTCGCGACCGTCGCCAACGAGCAGTCCTCCGGCGGCCCCGAAGACAACTGCGACGCGCTCAAGCCCGTTATCGTCGGCGCACTGCACGACATCAAAGAGCACCTTGAACACGGCGGAGCCTACGCAGGAGGCGAGCAAGCTTTTGAGGTCAATGAGCCGGCGCTCCAGTTGCTGTGCAATAAAAATGCCGAGATAACTTTGTCGGACTCGGGCGGTGATATGCTTATTCTGCAAAAGGTCCCGTTCACCCGGGAGGTGCCGCCGCAAGGAACCCCCGCCGACATCGGCACTGCGGTGAGGATTAACGCGACCGTGGTGCCCAAAGGCGCGCCGGTGCCTGCACAACCCACCACGTACGGCTACCAGCTCATACCCGACCGATATCTCGACGCCGCCGCCACCTCGGCGCTGTAACATGTGGCTCCTGTTTGCATTTTCGGGGCCGGTCTTGTGGGCGGCATCAACGCATATCGACAAATATCTCGTCGAGCGCTACTTCAAGCACAGCGACACGGCGGTGTTGATGGTATTTACCGCCTGGATAGGACTCATCATGCTGCCGTTCATTTGGTGGTTTCAGCCCGCGGCGCTCTACCTGCCTCTCGCGAGCATTGCGGTGATGGCCGCGTCGGGCATCCTCTACATGGGTGCGATGCTTTTTTACTTGCAGGCGATACAGTCGGCCGAGGCATCGGTGGTGGCGCCGCTGTTTCAAACCTCCACCATCTTCACGTTCGCGCTCGGCTATCTTGTACTCGGCGAGACGCTCAGCTGGACGAACGCCGCCGGCGCTGTGCTCATTATCATCGGAGCATTGCTGCTTTCTCTCGATGCGTCATTTCACTTTCGTGCGTTCAGGATGCGGCTGCTGCTCCTCATGCTCCTGTGCACCTTTGTGCTCGCGCTCTCGACGGTTATTTTTAAATACTTTGCGGTGCGTGAGGAATTTTGGAGCACCACTTTTTGGACCTATGTCGGCGAAGCGCTCTTTGGCGCGGGGATTTTGGCGATTCCGCGTTATTTAAAACAATTTATGCTGCTGCTGAAGACCAATACCTCCGCCCTGCTCGCGGTCAACGGCGCGAACGAATTGATAAATCTCGGCGGCGGCCTCGGCGTGCGCTTTGCCTCGCTCCTCGCCCCCGTAGCGCTCGTCTCAGCAGTGTCCTCGACGACCACGCTTTTTGTTTTTATCTTCGGCGTATTGTTGACGATCTTCCTGCCCGGCTTGGCGCAGGAGGACCTCTCGTGGGCGAACTTGTTGCAAAAAGGCGCGGCTGCTCTCCTGGTGGCCGTCGGCGTCGTGCTCGCTAATATCTAAGTCGCTTTATATAAAATTCATTCCGTGCTCATATAAAGGAGCCATGGTGCAGACTCAAAAAGTAGTCGAGCAACTGGGCTACACCCCGAATGAGGCTAAGGTATACCTCGCCGTACTGGGCTTAGGGGAGTGCCATGTTTCTGATATTGCCGACAAGCTAAAACTGCCGCCGAGCAGCGTCCAGGTCATTGTCGACAAACTCCACAAGAACGGCTTGATGAATTTTTATGTCAAAAACCGCTACAAATACTGGGTGGCAGAGAATCCCGAGCGGCTGCTGACACAATTACAACAACGCGAAGACGCCGTGCGCGCCGCGATGCCGGCACTCGACGCTTTGCGAAAGAAATTGGGCAGCAAGCCGGGTAAGCCGACCGTGAAAGTATTCACGGGACGCGACGAAATCAGATTCATCTTCGACGATATCATCGAAACCAAGCATCACATTCTCGGCATCGTTCCGGAAGAAGCATTTCTGCGTCTATTTGAAGGGACCTCCATTTTGGAGGATTTTATCGAGTCGCGGACGAGGCACTTTCTGCGCATACGCATGCTGGTACAAGAGACTTCAGCCGGCAAAAGGCTGGCTGAGACTGCGATTAAAAATTTGCGCGAAGTGCGTTTTTTGCCCGGCCGCATCAAAATCCCAACCGCAAGTTTCGTATACGGCGACAAGGTTGCGTGCGTCATGTTCAACCAGCGCCAGCCGACCGCTGTATTAATAGAAGACTCTGACATGCGGGAAACAAAATCCTTTCTTTTCGAAGAGCTTTGGGATCGCAGCAGTGAATAGTTTTTTAGCGACAACTTTTTTGTTGTTGTCGCCAGGAGAAAATCCTCTTGTCTTGCAATGCGCTTTTTACGGGCGTACCAATGCGCTCTCCGTTTCAGTGACTTTTCATGCACATGCGTAATAATGGTACCAGAAGAGCAGAGCCGCAGAGCCAGGGTTCGTTGAGGTGGGGGTTGAATAAGCATTTTCTTTCGCTATAGAGCAAGAAAACAGCTACTCAGCTCCCTCCCCAGCGAATCCTCTCTTGGAAATAATCCTTGCATTACATTAGGTTCAAACAATACGCGGATTTTTATCCGCCACATAGAACCGCCTTAACGTATTAAGGTAACATTTCCTCCAGGGGACGAACAGGGCCATGAAAGCTCCGCCGCAAGGCGGAGCTTTCTGCATTCAAACCCTATGGGGTATGGGTGTAAGATGAACCCATCGAGTATGACCTATGCATTCCCCAAATATACCTCGAACACGCGGCATATCGCGGCGGCAATATATTTTCTCCTCTTACAGACGGTGTACATTCTCACCACCACCATCCCCAATGCTTCGGATAGGGTGTTCCTGCTTTCTTTTTGCAATCACATACCGCTTTTGCTGGGACTCGCGCTCCTGTTTGACTGGACGCAGTTTGCAAAGGCTGTCATCAATCTCGGAGTCATCATACAGGGCGCCTGGCTCATTGATTTTTTGGTGCGCCTCGTGTTCGGATTCTATCTCTTCGACATCACGGAGTATGTTTTTATGGGACCTTTTTTTGCGATTCCGAATATTGTCTCCATTATCGAACACAGCCTTACCATGATCATTGCGGTTGCGGTGACATACAAGATCCGACCGCGGCCCATCTCGCTCGTATACTCTTTTCTCTATATTGCCGCGCTCTACCTGGCAAGTCTGGAGTTCACGCTTCCCGTGTCCGATGTGAATTGCGTGTATCAGCAGTGCATTTTCAAGTCACTGCTTACTGTCCCGCAATTTACCGCGCTGTGGCCTGCCTTCGTTATGATTCTGGGGGCGCTGGGGTACTTAGTTCAGCGATTGCTGTATCGTTACTTTGCTTTCCCAAACTCTGCTTCCGACATTCCGGCGGCATAGGCTTCGACCACAGCAATCCTGTTGTCATCTCCATGAGAAAAAAACCGCCGCCAGCAACACCTTATCATGGTGTGCATAAAAGTTGTTGAAACACGTAGGGATATTCAGTCATGAGTCTCACACTGGATGTAAGGTCGAGGGCAGAGCAGATCCGAGATTTGCTCTAACATTACCAAGGCAAACTAATATAAAAAATATATGTGGCAAGATTGGACAAACACAATACTCGGACTCGCGGTCATGGGCGTAGCGATCTATGGGTATGCGGTTATGGGCGCAACAATGGGATGGTCACTCATTATTCTCGGCGCCGTTATTGCGATCGTCGGCTTTTGGGGCGCTACGGCGCTTTCGGCGGGAACAGCGCGGCAGGCCTGAGAGTGGGTGGGAGAGGCCCTGTTCTCGGCAGGGCTTAATCTCCCCAAATTTATGTTAATTAAAAAAACTCATATGGAGCTTATTCAATACCATCGCAAACAGCATGAAGCCTATCAGCACAATGTGAGTCCGCGGTTAGAGGGAGTCGTCAAAAATATCGGTATCAAACCGGTACACAAGGCAAAAAGTAAAAAGAAAGTTTTGTCAAAAAAACTTGAGAAAGAAGCTGAGCGCTATGCGCAAGAACAATTCAAAGCTCCCGAACCGCTCATGTAGTCGCGTACCGGATGCATTACAAAAAAATTATACACTCTATACATGCCGAAAATCATTACAGAATTGAAAGAAAAAGGAGTGTTGCGATCTCAGGCTATTGTTCGCGCGCTTGAAGATGTCGACCGTGCTGACTTTCTGCCGGAGGATCTCCATGACGTCGCGTATGAAGATACCGCATTGCCGATCGATGGCGGACAGACGATCTCGCAACCCTATACCGTTGTCTTTATGCTTGAACAGCTTCATGTTCGACCGGGCGATATCGTCCTCGATATCGGCTACGGCTCGGGCTGGCAAACTGCGCTCCTCGCTCATCTGGTCGGCCCGTCAGGGAAGGTCTATGCTTTTGAGGTGGTGCCGATGCTTTGTGAACAAGGAAAAGAACACTTGGAAAAGTACCCCAGCCTCGCACCTCGAATACAATTTTTGTGCATGAGCGCTCAAAACGGTTATGCCAAAGCCGCGCCCTTCGACCGCATCGTCTCAGCTGCGGCAGTGCGGGAGGCGCCTAAACCATGGCACGAGCAGCTCCTGCCCGGCGGCCGCATGGTCTACCCCAAGGGCAACTCGCTCATACTTGAAGTCAAAAAACCGGATGGCCACTTCGATATAAAAGAATTTCCGGGGTTTGTGTTCGTCCCATTCGTGGAGGCATGATAAAAAATTTGTGCGGCGCGCTCTT
>JAGWIT010000033.1 GCA_028866155.1 Patescibacteria group bacterium | reverse complement strand
TGCGCTAGCGCCGGGCCGGCGAGAACGAGCAGGGACAACACGGCGACCGTACCCGCTATTTTTTTAGATGATAACAACATACGCGAATGTGAGCATTATTTATAACTGCTCGACCTTACTTCGCAAGTATCGCTTAGGCACGCTGAAAATAAGGTGAAAAGAAAAAACTAATCGCTCAGGCGGGTCGTAGGCTTGCGCCGAAGATAATAGAGCGCAAAATGTGCTATCAGCACCGCAACGGTCGCGATAACCGCAGAAGCGGCAATGTCGATAAAGTGATGCACCCCCGCCCCCACTCGTGAAAGTCCGATGAGGATGGCGACAATCCACAAGAAGACTCCTAGCGAGCGGTTAAAATAGAGCCCGAGCATCGCCAGCGCCGAAGCAAAGAGCATATGGTCGGAGGGAAACCCGTTGTCGGCAACGTGCGCGACGAGAGGCACAAAATTCCCTACCACAAAGGGGCGTGCGTCATAATATAGATGCCCGGCGAGGCGCGCCAAGGCGTAGGCAAGCGGCAGGGATATAAAAGCGAGCCAAAAAAGCCGGTACTTTATGCGCCGCGGCGCCATTAAAAAATAACTAAAGAGTGCGATAACCGGCAACGCTATCAGATATTTTGCACAAAAAATGATGAGCAGGTTGAGCATGCAAAAATTCTATCATGCATTTCTCAACTTATCGACTGGGCCGGATATCCTTGTAGACATTGGTGAACGGCCTGCCGAAGAACGTGACCCAAAAATAGTTCACGGTATAGCGCGCGCTGGTGGTGATGATTCCCTCGCCCTTAAATCTGCGGCCTGAAGTATAGACCGGAAGGGCGAATGTCCATCTGACTTTGCCGACCTTGTTCATGCGGCGCGCGACGTCGGTGTCTTCGCCATAAAAAGAAATTGAAGTGTCATACCCGCCGACTTGAAGCATCGCACTTCTTTTAATCACAAAATTGCCGCCTTGCACCATCGAGCCTATATGCAGAATAAATCGGGTAATAAAATATAAAATAAAGGCAAAAAAATAAAAAACCTTAACCATCGCGCGCGAAAACCGCGATATATCATAATAAATAAACGGCCCCGAAAGGCACACAAGCTGTTGGTCACGTTCAAATGCGCGCATGACGGTGCTAAGCCATCCGGCAGGGAGCAACACGTCGGCATCGATGTTCGCCACCAATTCCCCCGTCGAAGCGTCAAATCCTGCCTGCCGCGCCATGACCAATCCTTTTTTTGGCTCGTCAATCACCCGCATAAGTTGGCCATCGGATGATCGACCGAGGGCAACCTCTTTTGTTCGATCGGTTGAAGCGTTGTTGACGACAATTATTTCTGCCGAAAAATACGGATTTCGTAAACCCGTATTTTGGAGCTCTTTTTGAATGGAGTCGATGCAAGCTCCCACGCGCTCCTCCTCGTTGTAGGCGGGGATAACGAAGCTTATCTTCATGTAATATATAGTATACATGCGCATTGCTTATTTTGCCGACAATTTTTACCCCGAGATAAGCGGGATTTCGGATTCGATTATCACCACCGGCGAGGAGCTGCGCAAGCGCGGGCACGAGGTGGTATATGTCGCGCCCTGGTATGGCAAAAAAGAATTCAAGCCCGCACGGCGATATGATGAACATAAAAAATTAATTCACGACATCCGCGAGGACTTGCCGGTGAGGCGCGTGCCGTCGCTCCCCTTCCCCAATTCTCCCACCGGCCAGTCGCGCATCGCGATGCCTTTTGGATTTACCTTGCCTTTTATGCGGCGCTTTAAGCCTGACATTATCCACTCGCAGGCGCCGCACGGCGTCGGGCTCGAGGCTCTGTATGCCGCGCTCGCGCTTGACGTGCCGCTGGTCGGCACCGAACACACGCCAGTTGAAGAATTTTTTCACTACAGCCCCGCGGTAGCGGCAACATTTGGCGCACAGTGGCTACGCTGGGAGCGATGGTATTACAACCGCTGTCGGTTCGTGACCGCACCGTATCAAGGGTTAATTGACGAAATGCGCAAGCGCGGATTGCGCGCCGAAGGCCGCGCGCAGGCCAACCCCGTGCCTTTTGAGTCGATAGTCTCGACTGCAGAGCAAAAAGCGGCGTGCAGAAGCGCGTTTGACATGAAAGGGCCGGTGATCCTGGTGTCGGGCCGGCTCGCGCCGGAAAAAAAAGTGGACATTGTACTGCGTGCGTTCGCCCAGGTGCTCGCTGAGTTTCCCGATGCGACGCTCGTCGTCACCGGGCATGGCTCAAGCGAGAGGTCACTCAAAAATTTGGCAAAAGGATTACAGATCGATAAAAATGTGCAGTTTGTCGGCTTCGTAAACGCCGCCGCGCTGCAGCAACTCTACTGCACCGCCGATGTATACGCGATAATGTCGACCGCCGAAACGCAGTCACTCTCTTTGATGCAAGGGTTCGCCAGCGGAGTGCCGGCGGTTTGCGCCCGCGCGCGGGGACTCGTTGAGTATTGCCCGAGCGACTGCGGATTTTTAGTCGAGCCGGACAACGTGGGCGCCCTTGCAGAAAAATTGAAGCTCGTATTGGAGGACCATGATCTGCGTGCACGCATGGGTGCTCGGGGGGTCGAGTTCGTCAAACGATTCACGCCCGAAAAAGTGGCCGAACAATGGGAAGAGATTTATAAATCGGTTATTCTTTAGATTCTTCCTCTTTTTCTTGTTGGCGCAACCGGCGGCTCATAAAGTGAGTGAACGCATAATAGCCGGTGATAACCAGGCTCACGACGAGAAGCACCAGCCCCAGATTGTTGAGGACCTTCGAGACCGTGCCGAATGCGTTGCCGAAATAATAGCCGAGCACCAAGAGCGTACCATATTGCATCACGGTGACCAACGCCGCGTAGGCAAAGAATTTTTTCGGCGACATCTTCACCAGCCCCGCGACCACTATGAACGTGGCCGCGAGCCCGTAGGACAATTTGCTGAAGAACATCGTCTTGCCCGCGTGGTTCTCCCACAACTTGTGGACACCTTTTAAATGCTCGCCGGTCACGCCCACTTTTTTGAGGAACCACTTCGCAAAGCGCGTCTGCCCGGCAAAGCGGCCTATAACGTACATCAGCCCGTCGACCGCAACATCGCGCACAAAAAATATCGCCGCCAATATATACAGATCGAAGTAGCCGAGCGACGCGAGCGTCCCCGCAACAAAGGCCACGATGGGCCCTTCGACAAAGCACAGCGGTATCAATATCCAATAGCGGTACTGCAGTATGAGATGGGTCAGCGCGTCGGGAGACATACGGTACTTCGTAGTATACTAAATAAAAGGAGACAGCCTATGCATCACTACTTTAAGGGAGTCGCGCGGCAATATCGCATACACTTTTCGCGGTATTCATTTTGGAGTTCAGTGCTGGCGTCTTTTGTGACGTTTTGCGCGGGCGTGACCGTCAACAGCTATGCCATCATCTACGCGACCGAAAAGGCGAGCAACCCGGTCACCGACGTCGTGCTCTCCAATATCCCAGTCTTCAACGTCGATGGCCTGTTTGTCTGGGGGATAGTGCTATTGATTATTTTTATAACTGCGGTGCTTTTGCTCAACCCCAAATGCATTCCGTTTTCGCTCTATAGCCTCGGGCTCTTTTTTGCCATCCGCGCGATGTTCATATCATTGACGCATGTGGGACCCTTCCCTACCCAAACAGCCGTTGACTTCACCAGCAACGTCGGCCTCCTTCTCAGCAAAATATTTTTGACGGGAGACGATCTCTTTTTCTCGGCCCACACCGGGGCCCCCTTCCTTATGGCGCTGCTTTTTTGGCAAAGTAAACTTCTTCGATATATTTTTCTGGCATCATCGGTCTTTTTCGGAGCCATTGCTCTGCTTGGTCATATTCACTACTCGATAGACGTGGTCTCCGCATTCTTTATCACCTTCAGTATTTACAACATAGCGCTTTGGCTTTTCCCAAAAGAGCACATGCTTTTTCTGTCAAAAGAGTAAGAAAAATAAGGCTTTTTTCGAACCTGACGCTTTCTTCATGAATGCTTCAGGTATACTTACTATTATGGAAAGGGTGCGATTAGTAGGGCCTAAAAAATCAGCATATGCACATACTTATCGTAGAAGATGAAGAGAAGCTCGCCAAAGCCCTCAAAAAGGGTCTTGAGCTCAAAGGATACGCCGTCGACTGGCTCCCCGACCCGGAGAAGGCGCGCACGCGCATACTCCTCTACCGCAACGAGTATGACCTCATTATCCTCGATCTCATGCTCCCCGGCATCGACGGCGCGACCATCACCGAGTCGGTGCGCAAGGACAACGTGACCACCCCTATTATTATCCTCACCGCGCGCAATGAAACCGAGCACAAGGTCGACCTGCTCAACAAGGGCGCCGACGACTATATCGTCAAACCCTTTTCATTCGAAGTATTATTGGCGCGCATCAACTCGGTCTTGCGCCGGCCCAGCGTCGCACAACCCGTGGTGCTCAAAGTCGGCGACCTCGAGATGGATACGGCAACCCGCACGGTCAAAAAACAGGACGAAGAGATCCCGCTGACGCTCAAAGAATTCTCATTGCTCGAGTGCTTCATGCGCCAACCCAACGAAGTGCTCTCGCGGGAGAAGCTCTTCGACCATGTATGGGACTTTAACTCGCTCTCCTGGAGCAACGTACTCGACGTGCATATGAAGAATCTTCGCAAAAAACTAAACCATGAAGGAGATGATCCCCTATTTGAAACGGTTCGCGGAGTGGGCTATCGGCTTACGGGAGCGGTACACGAGTGACCTGTTCTTCCGCACGACGCTCCACGTTGTCACCCTCCAGTCGCTCCTCGTACTCTTTTGCATCGCGGCGTTTTGGCTGTCGCTGTATAACCCCGCCTACCAGTGGTATGCATTTGGCGGCGTAGTGCTCTTTGCCGTTATTTTCGGCATCCTGCTGGCGCGTTTTACCCTCGGGCCCGCGCGGGACACGCTGCGCTATCAAAAGCTCTTCATCAGCAACGTCGCGCACGAGCTGCGCACGCCGCTCTCGATAATAAAAACCTCAAGCGAAGTCGCGCTTATCGATGGCGGGCTCCCGGCCGCTGTGCGCAGAACCTTCGGCGATATCGCCTCGGAGCTCGACCGCGTCTCGGAGATAATAAACAACTTGCTCTCCCTCAACACGCTCACCCGCCCCGAGCGCATGCGGTTTGGCAATGTCGCCTTGGCGCCCCTCGTCAACCTGGTGGTCAAGCGGCACACGGCGCTGGCGAAGGAGCGGAACATCAAACTAAAAGTAAAATGGGACAATTACCAAACGGTTTGGGGCAATGCCACGGCACTCGAGCAAATAGTCGCCAATTTGGTCAAGAACGCGATAGCCTACACGCCCAAAGGGGCGCACGGAGTGGTTTCGATCCTCATACAGCCCCGCGGCGATATGGTGCTTTTGTCGGTACAAGACAGCGGCATCGGCATTTCGCAGGAAGATCTCTCCCATATTTTTGAGCCGTTCTACCGCGCCGACATATCGCGCGTGCGCAAGGTCAAAAAAAGCGGTTCTGGGCTCGGTCTCACCATTGTCAACGAGATAGTGCGCGTCCATCACGGCAAGATCCAGATACAAAGCATCCGCCGAAAAGGCACCACAGTGTCGGTATATCTGCCCAAAGGGCTCGACAGCAGCGCACCCGCCCTCCGGCACAGCGGCATCCAGCCGCAGAACGAAGTCATGCTCGATTTTTCTCTTGGCCGTTCAAGCGGTGCTCGCGCCATGATGAAGAGTTAATCATTTCTGAAAATTTCTTCATCTTGGGTTCAAGCGCGCTTTGCTATCCTCATGCTACGACGGCGATTGGAGCCTCATAGGGGCCGCTGTCACCTCCGCAGGGTCATCATAGTTTTAAAAGTCGATCAGGTTAATCGAAACGCATACATATGGTAAAGCTGAACTAGCCGGGGGCCCCTTATGTCCTATGAACGGGATAAGGGGCCCCCGGCGCATCCACAGACGCACATATTTTTTGAATTTCTTTTTCTTTTTATACCGTATACTAAAGGCATGGAGGGCCTCTCTAATTATGAGAAGGAAGTTCGCCCGTGGGGAAACTTCGAACGCTTTACGCTTAACGAAAAGTCCACGGTCAAAATTGTGACCGTCAGCGCCGGCGAGGCCATTAGCCTGCAAACCCACGAACACCGCGACGAGTTTTGGCGAGTCATCCAAGGCTCGGGCATAATCCGCATCGGCGATACTGAGCACCAAGCAAGCAGGGGCGACTCCTACTTCAGCCCGCGCCACTCTGAACACCGCGTCGAAGGCGGCCCCGAGGGACTGCAGTTCCTTGAAATAGCTTTCGGCGACTTCGACGAGAGCGACATTACCCGACTAGAGGACAAATATGGCCGATTGTAACTTGGCGTCTTAAGACATGACCCTGCTCTTTGTCATCGTTTTCTTTGTCCTCATACTCCTCTCGGCCTTTTTCTATTGGCTTTCACTGCGCCTTCCCGCCCATCTTAAGCTCAACCGCGCGGTCGAAAACCCCGTTCTCGAGCCCGTGGCGTCTCATTGGTGGGAGTCCGAGGCGGTCTTCAACCCCGCCGCATTCTACTCCAGAGGCCGCGTGCATCTTTTTTATCGCGCCATGGGGACCGACGGCATCTCGCGCATAGGATATGCCTCGAGCAAGGACGGCGTCCACTTTGACGAGCGGCTCCCCTATCCGGTCTATACGCCCACGCGCGGGTTTGGGATACCCGACCCAAAAGCTCGCAAATTCGGCCCGC
The DNA here is from genome assembly GCA_028866155.1 of Patescibacteria group bacterium. Classification (GTDB taxonomy): domain Bacteria; phylum Patescibacteriota; class Minisyncoccia; order Phycocordibacterales; family SBAW01; genus GWA1-54-10. Next base: position 3,626 of record JAGWIT010000033.1, on the reverse strand, counting down.
TCTCCTACGACACCCACACCTATGCCTCGGGCGGCGGATGGGGCGGCTCGGAGGATCCGCGCATCGTTGAGATGGATGACAAGCTCTATATGACGTTCGTCGCATTCGACGGCTGGGGGTTCGTCCGCATGGCACTCACGTCGCTCGGGCTTGAAAGCTTTGCGCACAAAGATTGGCACTGGTCGCAAGCGCTCTTTCTCTCACCTCCGGGCGAGATTAACAAGAACTGGCTCCTCTTCCCCGAAAAAATAAACGGCAAGTTTGCGATACTCCACAGCATCACGCCGAAAATACTCATCGAGTACGTCGACGACCTGAGCGAGTTTGACGGCACCAAATTTATCACCAACTCTACCCGCCACGGCGGCCGGCCGGGGCACTGGGACACCGTGGTACGCGGCGCCGGCGCACCGCCGATAAAAACAAAGTACGGCTGGCTCCTGTTCTACCATGGGTACGACCCCGCGCATCCCGACGTCGGTTACAAGGTCGGCGCGATGCTTTTAGACCTCGCTGACCCCACAAAAATTTTATACCGCTCATCGCAGCCGGTGCTCCAAGCCGAAGAATGGTACGAAAATGACGGCAAGCCGGGCGTGACCTATGCCTCGGGTGCGGCAGTCATCAATGATACGCTCTTCGTATATTACGGCGGCGGCGACAAGCGCATCGCCGCGGCGAGCGCGAACCTTGAGGACTTTTTGCAGAAATTAACAGCGCACCACCATGCGGCGCTCACGCCCGCTAAGGTATAATCCATTATATGTACGTCATCAGGCGCAGTTCGCACAATCCGCTCGTCTCGCCCACCATCGACAAGCAGTGGGAGGCGCGCGGCACCTTCAACCCCTCGCCGGTGAAGGTCGGCAACATCACGCATCTGCTGTACCGCGCGCAAGGGCGTCCCGATGCCTTGATGACGCCGGCAGGCGTCTCAACCATTGGCAAGGCGCTCACGATAGACGGCAAGCACTTTCAAAATCGCCGCCAGTTCATCATCCCGGAGGCTGAGTGGGAGCGGTACGGCTGCGAGGATCCGCGCGTCACCTTCTTTGAGGGCAAGTATTATATTTTTTATACGGCGCTCGGCGGTATACCCTTTGGCCCCGGCAACATCAAAGTCGCCTGCGCCGTTTCAAAAGATTTAGAAACGATAGAAGAGAGGCATCTTATCACGCCGTTTAATGCCAAAGCGATGACGCTTTTTCCCGAGCGCATCAACGGCAAAATCACCGTCATCTTTACCGCGCACACCGACGAGCCGCCTTCGCACATCGCCATCGCGCAGTGCGACCGCATCGAGGAGCTGTGGGACCTCTCGTTTTGGGAGAACTGGCACGCCGAGTTCGACAAACACACCATAAACCCCCTGCGCTTTGGGGGCGACCACGTCGAAGTGGGCGCGCAGCCGATTAAGACCAAAGATGGTTGGCTGCTCTTTTATTCCTACATGCAGAACTACTTCGAGGGCGAGGACAAGCGCATCGTCGGCATCGAAGCGATGCTGCTTGGCCTCAAAAACCCCGAAAGAATAGTCGCCGCAAGCCACGGCCCCATCATGGTGCCGGAGGAAGTGTACGAAAAATACGGCATCGTGCCGAACGTGGTCTTCCCCTCCGGCGCGCTTTTACACAAAGACGGGCACGTCGACTTGTACTACGGCGGCGCCGACACGGTCTGTGCGCGGGCGTCGCTTAACCTCGACGACTTGCTCAACGCGCTGGTGCCTGCGCGCCGCATCGAGCTGGTGGTACGCGCCAAGCAAAACCCCATCCTCAAGCCAATCCCCGAGCATTTGTGGGAGAAAAAAGCGGTCTTCAACCCTGCGGCCATAGATATCGGCGGCTCGGTTCATCTGCTGTATCGCGCGCTTGGAGAGGACAATGTGTCGATGTTCGGCTATGCCAAGTCAAAAGACGGCCTCAAAATCACCGAGCGCTCAAGCTCGCCGGTGTATGTGCCGCGCGAAGAGTTCGAAAAAAAGAAGGGCGGCGCGGCTGCAGGCTGCGAGGATCCGCGCCTCACTAAAATAGGCTCAACGCTCTACCTTGCCTACACCGCCTTTAACGGCGTTGACCCGTGGCGCGCGGCGCTCTCCTCGATATCGGTCAAAGACTTCTTAGCGGAGCGCTGGGACAAATGGCAAAAGCCACAGCTCATCACGCCCGACCCGGTGCAGGACAAGGACACGTGCATCCTGCCCGAGAAGATAAACGGCCAATATATGGTGATGCACCGCATCGAGCCGATGATATGCGCCGATTTTTTGGACTCGCTCGATTTTAAGAAGAGCCGCATCACCCGCTGCATCGAAATCATGGGCCCGCGCCGCGGCATGTGGGACTCCCAAAAAATAGGCATTGCCGGGCCGCCGATAAAAACAAAAAAAGGCTGGCTCCTCATCTACCACGGCGTCTCGAAGACTGGCACCTACCGGCTCGGCGCTTGTTTGCTCGACCTCAAGAACCCCTCCGTCATACTCTCGCGCACAGTCGACACCATTTTTGAGCCGCTCATGGAGTACGAGCGTGTCGGCCAGGTAAAGAACGCAGTGTTCTCCTGCGGCGCGATCCTGCGCGGCGACACTCTGCTTATATACTATGGCGGCGCGGACACGGTCGTTGGCGTGGCAAAATGCTCGATGAAGAAATTGCTCAAAATTCTCTTGCCTGACAATCTAAGCTGACATGGATTTTAAGCCAAAACTGATGGCGTTCGACCTCGACGGCACGCTCGCCGAGTCAAAACAGCGAGTCTCGGCCGAAATGGGCGAACTGCTCGCGCGGCTGATGCAAAAAATGCCGGCTGCGGTCATGTCTGGAGCGGCATTTCATCAATTCGAGAACCAGTTTCTTCCGGCGCTGCCGTCGGACGCGCATTTAGAAAATCTTTATCTCTTCCCCACCAACGCCGCAGCCTGTTACCAATTTGCCGGCTCATGGAGCACCATCTATGACCAATCATTCACTCCTGAGGAGCGCGGGCGCGTTTTGCAGGTGCTCGAGGAGTCGCTTAAAGAGACCGGTCTTGATGCGCCGCCTCCACAAGTGTGGGGCGAGCGGATAGAGGACCGCGGCGCACAAATCACCTTCTCTGCACTGGGTCAGAAGGCGCCCATCGAAGAAAAACAAAAATGGGATCCGACCCGCGAAAAACGAAAACCGGTATATGACCTTTTAGTCGCGCGATTGCCCGAATTTTCTATCGGTTTGAACGCTATGACGTCAATAGACATCACACGCAAAGGCATCACCAAAGCCTATGGCATCCGCCAATTGGTGAAGCTCACGGGCATCTCGGTTGATGAGATGCTCTATGTCGGCGATGCGCTCGAAGAAGGCGGTAACGACTATGTCGTTGTCGAGACCGGCGTGCGCACGAGAGAGGTCTTCGGCCCCGAAGAAACCGCCCGCATCATCGAACAAGTGCTCTCCCAGCGTCTGCAACCAGCACAATAAAAAAACACCCCGCTTTGTGCAGGGTGTTCCTATACTGAGAGCGTACCACTACATGGTACGCTTTTTTTGTGAGTGGCCATCAGCGGGGGCTTAGACTTCAAGTCTCTTTAAAAACATATGGTCTCACGAAAAAACCTTTCGTGCTGCGGATAATCTAGTTGTGGCTCG
>JAGWIT010000032.1 GCA_028866155.1 Patescibacteria group bacterium | reverse complement strand
ACTTGTTTTAAATTTTTGGATATGAAAAACCGCCTGCCGAACGGTCAGGCGGTTTGGGTATGAACATCATCAATCGGGAACCTTGCGGTTCTACCTCACACTTCCGTGTGTTTGAATCCACATTTTTTTAGAGAACGATTGGGGATTCACACACTGTGATCGGATGACAATGAATTAGTGATGTCTAACCCTAATGCTGCAGCAGCGAACGAATGTACTGCCTTCTAAACCATATTCCCTAAAATACCAGGGCAAATATTTTAATAAGAAACAGTCGAAGGTTTTCTGATATGAATACTACTGGTTATAAAGGACACTGTAAAGGACAATAAAAGACACAACCTGTGGATAGCATAAGAAAACCTTTATTCCACAAAGTATTTTTTACGCAACTCTTGTATCTCAGTTTCTTCAGCTTGTTCTTTTTTCTCCTTCCCCCCCTGCCCCAGGCTTCTTAACTGTTCATCAGAAAGTTTAACGAGTTCTTGTGCTTTTGCATCTAAATACTCACTCGTATTTTTGGCGGGGTCGTCCAAAACTTCTTCGAGCAAGGCGTGTAATATCCACCCTATGCGCGGCCCAGGCTTCTCTCCCGTTATGCCCATGAGTTTCTTCCCATCGATTGCCAGCATGCTCACCGAAATAGGGTCTCGCAGCGCCTGTTCTATCATCGACTGGTACTTGCGCAGACGAAACGGTTGCTCTTTTGGCCGGCCAGTGCCTATTCGGTCGCAAATGCGGAGGTTTATAAGATCCCAAATATTATCTTTGCCGACGTTGACGACGATTCGCCGCACCGCGGAGAGAGTCACTTTATCGGGGTCACTAAAGAACATATGCCAACGTACAAGCGATATCACTTTTTCTATCATTTCACGTGAAAACTTAAGGTTTTCAAGGATTTTTTTGGTCATTTTGGCTCCCACAACTTCATGGCCATGAAAGGTCCAATCGTGCTTTTCGTCTGAAAACCGGCGCGCTTTGGGCTTTCCTACATCGTGCAAAAGAGCTGCTAAACGAACATCCAAGGGCCAGTTTTTGTCGGCTGCATGCTGAAGCGCCCGCAAATTATGTTCAAAAACGTCATAGGAATGGGCCTGATTTTGCTCAACCCCTATCCCCTGCTCGAGCTCCGGCACTATGTACTGCAATAATCCCAAGCCACGGGCTAAAAGGATTGCCTTCATTGGTTGCGAAGAGTTGACTATGCGCACAAATTCATCACGAATGCGCTCTTTTGATATCTTGCCGAGCTGGGCCGCATTCGCCGCAATAGCCTCTTTGGTGCCCGCCTCTATGGTGAAGTTAAGCTCTGCAGCAATGCGAACCGCCCGCAATATGCGCAGTGCATCTTCTTCGAATCGTTGCTGCGGCTCCCCCACCGCCCGCACCACCCCATCCTGCATGTCCTTTATCCCCTTATAAAGGTCAAGAAGCTCTCCCGTTTTTGGTTTATAGGCCAAGGCATTGATGGTGAAGTCGCGTCTTTTAAGATCATCCTCTATTTTTTGGCTGAAAATAACCTCATCCGGACGTCTGGCGTCGCTATACTTCCCTTCCAAACGGTACGGAGTGACCTCAATCACTTTGAGCGATTCGTCCCTGGCTTCATCCTGGACCACTCCCACAGTTCCAAATTCGTTAGTATAAAAGGTGTTTTCGAACAACCCCTGTATTTGTTGAGGCGTAGCGTTTGTCGTCACGTCCCAGTCGTTCGGCTTTCGTTTAAGCAATAGATCGCGGACACAACCTCCCACCACCCACGCCTCAAACCCTGCTTTTTCAAGAGTTTTGGTAACGTGCAATACTTCAGACGGTATTTGGTTTTGCGACAGTTGCATGGCACAATCGTACCACGTCCCGCTGGACGGGACAGGCTCTCGTGGTGAAATGGATATCATAGCTGCCTTCGAAGCAGTTGTTGGGGGTTCGAGTCCCTCCGAGAGCACAAAGATGGCGCTAATATAAAAATAAGATATACTGGTCGTCGTGTGCGCGGTCATAGTTTAGTGGTAGGACGGCTCCTTGCCAAGGAGCAGGCGGGAGTTCGATTCTCCCTGACCGCACCCGTTGTTCAATTCTTCAAAATAGGAGTTAAAAGACAGAAAATGATTTTCTGTGGATAACTCTGTGGAAATGTGCATTAAAGGACAAGTCCTTTAAGGTTTCAATTGTAACATAAGGTTAAACCGGTTCACGTGAAATATGTCTAAGACGAAAAAACGTAAAATAGGAGATTTGGGAGAAGAGATTACTTGCAAATTCTTAAAAAATAAGGATTATAAGGTACTTGAAAGGAACTATTGGAAGCCATGGGGCGAGATAGATATAGTGGCAGAAAAGGCAAATTTGCTTCGTTTTATAGAAGTAAAAACAGTTTCACGCGAAATCTCAAACGGAATTTCACGTGAACCCACTCAGGTCAGGCCTGAAGAAAACTTCCATCCAGTTAAACTTAAACGCCTCCATAGGGCAATCCAAACGTATCTTTTGGATCATAAAATATCTGAAAATAAACTCTGGCAGATAGATTTAGCCTGTGTTTATTTAGATTTTTCGACCAAAAAAGCTCGAGTTGAACTTATGGAGAATATCATTCTATAGGACATGAATGTGTCCTTTATAATTTATGTGCTATTGTGCCTTAACCGGGCCGTCGTATACCGGTAGTACGCTTGCTTTGGGAGCAAGATGACCCAGTCCGATTCTGGGCGGCCCGACAAAAAACTATGGACAGAATCACTTTAATTACTAAACTATCAGACGATTATGAACTTCTTGACTCCGGTAAGGAAGAGAAATTTGAGCGCTATGGGAGTGTGCTTCTGAGTCGTCCCGATCCGCAGGCTTTATGGGAAAAGAAAATGTCTGAAGGGGAGTGGGCCAAAGCGCAAGGCCGCTATGAACGAAAAGACAGGGAGGGGGAGTGGCATGCAAATAATCTCCCTAAAGAATGGGAAATATCATTTGGCGGGCTGAAATTTTTAATTCGCCCAACCTCGTTTAAACACACTGGCCTTTTCCCTGAGCAATTGCCCAATTGGGAGTGGATGCAAGGGCAGATTATGTCTGGGGCAAAGGCGCTCAACTTGTTTGGGTATACCGGTGGCGCCAGTTTGGCTGTTGCGAAAGCCGGTGCCGAAATGACCCATGTTGACGCATCAAAAATAGCCGTTGCGTGGGCGAAAGAAAATGCAAAACTTTCAGGATTGGAAGAAAAGCCAATCCGCTGGATAATCGAGGACGCGCTTTTGTTTGTGAAGCGCGAGATAAAGCGCGGCAATAAATATGACGGCATCATCATGGACCCGCCGGCCTTTGGCCATGGGCCGAAGAATGAGTTGTGGAAGATAGAGAAGGACTTTATCGAGCTGGTAAAGTTGTGCCAAGAGCTCCTCTCCGAAAAACCGCTTTTCTTCCTCATAAACGGCTATGCTGCCGGTTACTCGCCGCTCGCTTTTGCGTACAACCTCGAACCCTTGGTTAAAAAGTTTGGAGGCAAATTAGAATACGGTGACTTAACGATAGAAGAAAAAAGCGGTCGCCTCTTACCTTGCGGCATCTTCGCTCGATGGAGAGGTTAGTTATTGTTTATTCAACACATCCTCGAGCTTTTTTGTTTCGCTCGGGGCGGTAGTTGTTGCAAAATTCGCAGCTTTGACGGCAAGATCACCAGTTAAGAGTTGGACTATACCGCCCTGGCCTTCATCCGCGAGGCTTCGGTCGATGTGAGCGATGGTTATGGCATCAAGCTCGCGGCCGGCGGTGGTGCTACTCGCCGTGTCGGTCGAGATGATGCCGACCAGCTTGCCTGCCTCGGCCCCGCCCTGGTGAGACGGGCCGTCGGTGAGGCGAACCACGGCGCCGCCTGAGGCGCCGCTTTGCGAGACGACCGTGCCGCCGACATCTATCGCGTCGACATGCGTCGGGTCGTTGTAGGTATAAAGCTGCTGCACAACTGCTATTGCCGAAGTAATGTACAAATTCAGCTGAATCGTCTCACCGCCAAAGAATCCGGCAGGGTAGGCGGCAAGGAGCATTTGGTCGCCATCGTCGGGAGTTGTGGCAGTCATCGCGAGCGCGGGGAAGGACGCGGGCAGGGTAATGCCTGGTCCGGTGGTGCCGGTGATGCGCAAGAATGAGTAATCGTTTTCGCCGGTGCCGGTGGCGTGTTGGGAATTTATTTCGCTCACATTGGCGTCAATCCAAACGGGCGGGAGGTAGAGCAGCTCGGCAGTATAGGCCGCCTGTGCGGGGCTGCCGGTGCGCAGAATGCAATTAATGTTGCCCGGCGCGCCATAATCGCGCAAGAGGAAAAACTGGCCCACGTGCGCGTTGGTGAGCACAATGCCACGCGAGTCGATGATGACGCCGCTGCCGCTTATCGGCGCGAACGAGCCGCCGGCCGCTGTGGTGCATAAAATATTGACCAGCGAGGCGCGGGTATTGGCGTTGACCTCCTCGGCGCTTTGGGCCGCGATTGGCTGTTGCGGGGGAGGAGTGGTGGCAACTGCAGAGACGTTCGGCAGGGTTGTGGCCGTTTTTGGCGCCGGTTTTATGGCCGCACTTTTTAGCGACGTGGTGGTAGATGTAGATTTGGTGGATGCTGCGATGGTCGTTGTTGCCGGCGGGGAGGGCAGGGGTGAAGTTATCGAAAGGGAGGTGGTGCCGCCGAGGAGCAGGTGAGCGGTCGCGACCGCCACCGCTACGAGAAACTGAAAAAATATAAGGATTTGATTGAAAAAGCCCATAACCACAGTATACTCGAGAGCAAGGTCCGACTTCGCCAGGGCTACGAAGGACAAGCGGGATTAGTTTAGTGGCAAAACGACAGTTTTCCAAACTGTAGTTGGGAGTTCGATTCTCCCATCCCGCACACGAGTCAGAGACCCATGAGCAAATTAATATTGCGAACCGGCTGCTGCTGCAGGCGGGAGGGCGGGTATGCGATAGACCGCCATCACCGCATACGAGCTACCGGAGCTTTGGAGCTGATTGTACTTCACGTCTACGGTGTCGCCCGGCTTGAGGTCGGAGAGCCGCAGGGGCGCTGCCGCGACCGGCAGCATAAGCGTCTCGATTGCCACTTGGTTTTTTTGCGGATCGCGGAGAAGCACGGCAAGCTGTTTGTTGTATGCGTCCAGCGCTTGCTGCATGGCCGCTGAGTCACTGGGGCCGGTAATGGCTCCCAGGAGCACGTTCGCGGGCACCGATACTTTTATACTCGTCTGCCCCGCGACATAGGTGAGCGTGTTACCTGACACGCTGCTCACCGTGCCGAACATGTCCTTAATCGCAGAGCCGGGGGATACGTTGGCAGAAGCGCCCGCGTCGACCGGTTGAGGTGCCTGAGTGTTAGTGGCTTGGGGGACAGCCTTCAGTGGAGAGGCCCCCGATGCATAGAGATAAAAGAGACTGGCTTCTCCGATGATAAGGAGCACCACTGCGCCCAGTAAGATTTTTTGTTGGTCAAAATACATGACGCGTTACTTAACCATACTTATCTATTCGAACAGAAGTAAAAAGCTTCCCAATAATTTGATGCATCCAATATACCGCTAGTCCAGACGTGAGAATATGGAGCCCATCCGGGGCAGCTGCAGCTTCCGGTAAAGGGATTGGTGTATGTAGAGCACGTGGATCCATAGAGTAACCTAAACATCCCGCCGAATACCGCGGGGGATGCCGCGACCCATGACGTTATACAACTACCGCTGATGCATAAGCTGCCGTTCACATCCAGGTTTCCTGCCGGGCTTGTCGTGCCGATGCCGACATTGCCCATAATGTCGAGCGCGCCAGACTTTGTCTGCGCAGTGCTGCTCACATTGATCGGAGCCGGCGTGTTGTTGTTGGGCGGCGATCCAGAAGGGCCTGTCCAGGCGAGCGCTGCTCCCGCAACTGCGAGCCCAATGAGACCAATGACCGCGCCCCGAGACATTGCCTCAAAGAGCGGACGGATGCGCTTCATGCATCCATCATATAGCCTGTAGGCGCCCCCCAAACGGGTTATCCACTTCTGTGCCCTGTGCGTCCATCCGCGGACGCCGCGCCTTGCGCGGGAGGTATATACTAAACGCGTTGAAGTTTACGAAACTCCCCTTAAGCAAACAAACGCACCGCGCCGCCGCCATTGCGGCGGTGGTTGTGCTTGCGGCGCTCGGTGCCAACCCGCCAACAGCAAGCGCGATTACGTGCGGTTTTGGCACCGATATCGGCGGAGGCGTGTGCCGCGGATATCTCACCTCCGGCACGAGCTGGACCGTTCCCTCGGATTGGAACAGCTCCAACAACACCATTGAAGTCATCGGCGGCGGCGGCGGTGGAGCATCCGCCACCGCTGCGACAAGCGGCAGAGCCGGTGGCGGCGGGGCATACTCTAAGGCTACTAACGTGTCGCTTACGCCCGGAGCTTCGGTTGCCTACGTAGTCGGGACGGCTGGTACCGCCGGATCGGGATCGGGCGGTAGCGGCGGTACCGGAGGAGACACCTACTTTTGCAATAGCACATCAAACTGCGCGTCTATCAGCGGCACCGCAGTGCAGGCGGGCGCCAAGGGCGGTGGCGGCGGTACGACTGCGACGGCAGGTGCAGGAGGTTCATCGGCAAGCGGCGTCGGCGGCACCAAATTTTCGGGTGGTACGTCGAGCAATAACCCGCGCTCTGCGGGAGCAGGAGCCGCAGGCCCATCGGGAGCGGGAGCGGCTGGCGGCGACGCTGGCGGTGCCACCGCTGGCGGCGGCGGAGGAGGCAACGGCGGCGGCGCTGTCGGGTCGAACGCAGTCACTACCACAGGCGGTGCGGGCGGCAATAATATCTCTAGCTCCGGGAGCGGCGCAGGGGGCACTACCGCAAGTCCAACCGCCAACGCAGGCACCGCCGGTACCTCCGGAGGCGGAGGCGGCGGAGGCGGCGGTATAAACGCTACTTTGAGTAATGTTGGATGTGGCACTTTCACCGGCGGCGCGGGGGGTGTTGGAGGGGCGGGCACCGAGTGGAATACCACCCACGGCTCGGGCGGCGGCGGCGGCTCGGGCGGCGGCGTGGGTATTAGCAGCAATAGCGGCACTTGCAATCTGACTGGCGGCAATGGTGCTAACGGCGGTCTGTACGGTGGTGGTGGCGGCGCTGGTGGTGCCGTGGGATGTTTCGTCAATGGAAGTGGTGTCTGCGGCACGCTGACCGGTGGCACCTCCGGCGGCGCGGGCGCCCAAGGCATCATCGTCATCACCTATACGCCGCCAGTTGTTGTGCCTTCCGTTAGCACCAACTTCGCGGAGAGCTTTACGCCCAACACCGCAACGCTCTTCGGCTCCATCACTGCGGCCGGTGGAGCCGACGCGACACAAAGCGGCTTCGCCTGGAGCACTGTTTCAACGCTCGCCAGCAACGTCTCGACGACGACGCTCGGCGCGCAAACCGGCACCGCTTCATTTAACAGCGCTCTTTCAGGCTTGAGCGCCAACACCACCTACTACTTTAGAGCGTATGCAACCAACTCCGGCGGCACCGGATACGGGAGCATCCAGAGCTTTGCCAGTGACGCGAACCGTCAAGGTCAGCTCTCCGGATACGCCTGGAGCGACAACATCGGCTGGATAAGTTTTATTAATTCAGTCGTGGCGGTCAACAATGACAACACGCTCGCCGGCTATGCCTGGAGCGACAATATAGGCTGGATAAGCTTCAACTCAAGAGATGTGGCGGCATGCGGGTCGACGGCTACGCTCGTTGACGGCGCGCTCAGCGGGTGGGCAAAAGCGCTTGCCGCCGATAACAACGGCTGGGACGGCTGCATTAAATTGGGCGACTCCGCCCTCGGCTATGGACCGGCGCTCCCGGGAGGGGCAAATGCTTCAGGTACGTTCACCGGTTATGCGTGGGGCAGTGACATCGTGGGGTGGATCGACTTCAGCCAGGTTACTTTCATCGAGGATGCTGCGCCAGCTTGCACTTTAAGCGGTCCTGCGTCATCGGTTACTCCTGGCGCGGCTTTCACGCTAACGTGGATGTCGGCGAATAGCCCAACGTCAGGTTCAGTTGTGCAGGGAGCAACAACCGTTATCTCAAATCCGACGCTCCCCGACGGCTCCGGCTCGGTCACGGCGCCAAGTACTTCCGGCACCTACCTGTACACGATGAGCGTCAGCAACGGCAGCACCGGCACCTGCAATACTTCTGTTGACGTTGGAACGGCGCAACCTTCTATCGGTAGTGGCGACTTCTACTCCAACCCACCCCGCGTGCGCGCAGGAAAAACCACGATGCTGTATTGGACGGTTTCAAATCCGCCGGCACAATGCTCCATAGTGGGGACGAACGGCTTCAATGCCAACATCAACCCGACGGATGGCGTGCAGGGGTCTATCGCCACGAACGCAATCACCACGAACACCAACTTTACGCTCACGTGCGGGTCTGCATCGGCAACAACGAACGTTGGAGTCGTGCCGCAGATCAAGGAGATTTAAAAAATATCCGCATTAAAGAAAAATCCCTCAGTATACTGAGGGATTTTTCTTTCGAGAGGAACAAAAACACTATTTGACGGCTTCTTTGAGGGCTTTTGCGGCTTGGAACTTCGGTACGCGCATAGAGGGGACGTGAACCGTCTCGCCAGTGCGCGGGTTGCGAGCGGTGCGAGCGGCGCGCATCTTGGTCTTAAAGATGCCGAGGCCTGCGATAGAGACCTCGTCGCCCTTCTTGAGAGTCGAAACGACGGCCTCGATCATTGACTCAACTGCGCGTTCTGCGTCGGCCTTGGTGCCGCCCAAGACGCCGTGCACTTTTTCTGCGATATCTTGCTTATTCATAAGGCTTAAAATTGATTGATAATGGGAATACCCTGCGCCAATTAGTATATAACTCTCAAAAAAGGGCGCAATAGAGCCGTTGGGATAGAAAAAAGTTGACAAAAATGCAATAAAAATTTTGGAATATGAAATAAAAAGCTCCAGAAATCTGGAGCCCAGAGAGTTTTTAATCGCGATGGGGTGCTGGGAGCGCCTTGACGGAGTTGTCTAAGGCGTTCGTTTTTTGATAGGTCCGTACCAGCTCGTAGAGTGCCTGGTTAGTTTCCTTGAACACGTTCGGATAGGCAACGTCACCTCCCGCTAGCATCTTGTCAAAAGTCTTTTGATTTAAGATTTTGACTACCCAGGCATGATGCCGACAGGCCAACGCAAAATCTGCAATCGCAGGAGGTCGCAAGTGCAAACCCGGTATCGATACCCCATAGCTGGTCACCACTACACACAGACGTGCGTGCGGCCATAGTCCTACCAGCCGGGTGCGCACCTCTTGTACTTGCCGCTCGGCCTCATCTTTAGAGAGAGGGCCTACGTGGCCCATATGGATTACTTCGAAGAGCTCGGGCCCAAATTTTTCACGAAAAAGCTTTTCGACTCTGCCCGGCTCGACCCTCGTGTTGTACAAGCCGATAACGAAACTCGGATGCCTCTCCTCTTCTGGCTTCAATGCAACGCGAATATTTCCCATTATGAACATTTCTCGTCTCCTCACGTTTGCTTAGAAGACCTAGCCTTAAAAACGATACCGCCGCCTGAGGCAGAATGCAACTACCGGGCGAACTCAATAGCTCTTGTTTCACGGATGACCAGCACCTTTATCTCGCCGGGGTATTTGAGGTCGCTCTCGATGCGGGTCGCGATGTTGCGCGCCAGCTCGCGCGCGGCAAAGTCGGACATCTCGTCGGGTTTGACGAACACACGCACCTCGCGGCCGGCCGAAATCGCGTAGGACTTCTCAACGCCGCCGAATGAATTGGCTATCTCCTCGATGTCGGCGAGGCGCTTGAGATAGTTCTCAACCGAGTCGCGGCGCGCGCCGGGGCGCCCGCCGGATATCGCATCGGCCACCTGCACAATAACGCTCTCGACCGTCTCGTACGGATATTCTTCGTGGTGCGCCTGCATCGCTTTGACGACCTCTTCGCTGACGCCGAACTTCTGCAATATGCGGCGGCCGATCTCGACATGCGTGCCCTGCACTTCGTGGTCGAGCGCTTTTCCGATGTCGTGAAGGAGCGCTCCGGCGCGGGCCACTGCGGGATTAGCTCCCAGCTCCTCGGCTATCATGCCGGCGATGTGCGCCATTTCGACGCTGTGCTGGAGGACCGATTGCCCGTAGGACGTGCGGAAGTAGAGCCGGCCGAGGATCTGCAGGAGTCGCGGGTCAAGATTGAGCACGCCGGCCTCAAAGGCGGCCGCCTCGGCCTTTTCTTTTATTATTTTGTTGATTTCGCTCTTCGCTTTTTCGACCGTCTCCTCGATTTTTGCTGGCTGGATGCGGCCGTCGAGTATCAAATTTTCCAGCGCGATGCGCGCGATTGCGCGGCGCACCGGATCATAGCTTGAAAGCACGATAGAGCCAGGCGTGTCGTCGATGATGACCTCACAGCCGGTCGCGCGCTCAAACGCCTTGATGTTGCGGCCTTCTTTGCCGATGATTTTGCCTTTTATTTCGTCGTTGGGGATGGTTATTGCGGTCGCCATCGTGTCGGATGCGACCGAGTTGCCCAGCCGGTGTATCGCGGTCGTCAAAATTTCTTTGGCACGGCGCTCCAATTTTTCCATCCCGTCGCGCTCCAGTTTTTGGACGCGCACCATGAGGTCCTCGTCGGCCTCGCGCTCGAGCTCTTTGAAGAGCATCTCTTTAGCCTGTTCTTTGGAGAGGCCGGCGATTTTGGCCAATTCATCCGAGCGTTGCGAGAGCACGGCCTCGGCGCGTTCCTTAATTTGGCGTACCTCCTCAATGCGGACCTTGACGCCTT
>JAGWIT010000002.1 GCA_028866155.1 Patescibacteria group bacterium | reverse complement strand
CGCCGTGCTGCCAGTTGTCGAATCCCCTGCCCGAAGGCCCGAGGCCCGCCGGCTCGGGCACCGTTGCTTGAGATTGCCCCGGCCGGGTCGGCGTGTTGAAGGTCGCGCACAGCTCAAACGAGAGCGTTGCGGTCGTTTTGTAGACGTACGCCTGGCCGGTTTGCTCGTCTTGGGGTGCCACGAATCCCGAAATTGAGTTGGTGAGGTCGCCGAGGCTCGCGGGCAATTTTTGCTTGGCTTGATAGTAGTAGGTTACCTGCGATTGTATTTGCTGGAGATCGTTGACCTTCTGTTCGTCGAAGTGATACAGGCGCGCCTGCATCGGCGTCCCGACGATAAAGAATCCCGCGATAATCGTGCACAGCACCAGCACCCCGACGCCGATGGAGACATAGCGGTTGCGCATCGGATATTTCCCCCAATACCCCCAGAGGTCGGCGATAAAGTGCATGAAGCCCGCCGCCGCAACGAGAAGCACAATCAGCGCCTTGAGCAAAAACTCCGTCGTGATATCGGTGCCGTTGAGGAAGGCATAGAGCACATAGATGAGGTCGGCGGCCATCGTAAAGCCCGCGACAAACAGCGTGAGGTACAGCGCCCAGCGGCGCACCCAAATATCGGCGCGGCTCGGATCATTTTTAATGTCTTTGTGGATAAAATACATCAGCGCCAAAAAAAGCGGCGTGAGCACGATGAGCGTCGCCATCTCCCAGCTGATGCCGCTTTGGTAGGGGTCGGCCGGATAGTAGCTGAGTGGGTTTGGGAAGGCATAGTTTATGTAGTCCCATACAAGCGCGATAAAGTTGAATACTGCGACATAGAGCGCGATCATCGCCCCCGCCCACAAAAAGAAATCCTTCGGCGTTGCCTTTGGCTTGTCCATACACTAAATAGTATCACATTGCCGGGCGTGTCAAATTTTGCTAAGGTGCGGCAAGACTTGTCCCATCACAAGGAGGAAGCAATGGACAACCTCATTGTCGCAAAGTTTGGCGGTAGTTCCCTTGCGGATGCTGCTCAGGTGAGGAAAGTTATCGACATCGTCAAAGGCGACCCACGGCGCAAAGTGGTTGTGGTCTCGGCGCCGGGCAAACGATTTGCCGGTGATAGCAAAATGACAGATCTACTCATCGCGAATCAAGTAATGCTTGCACGAGAGCGTTTTGCGCAAATAGCAACCGCTCTCGGCATAGATGTCGACACTTCCGATCTCTGCCAAATGAGCGGCGACTTGCTCGTCAGCAGCGGCGAATACTATATGGGCAAAATACTGGCAAAGGCTCTCGATTATACTTTTGTCGGCGCGTCTTTGCTTGTCCGCTTCAAAACAGGTGGCATCCTTGATATGCCGGCAACCAAGGTGTCCTGCGAACAGTTCCGAGACTTGGCAAAACGAGGGATAGTCGTACCGGGCTTCTACGGCGCACTACCGGACGGCTCGGTCAAAATATTTTCTCGCGGCGGCTCGGACATTACGGGGTCTATCCTCGCAGCTATTCTGAAAGCATCGATCTATGAAAATTGGACCGATGTTTCGGGAGTGCTCATGGCGGATCCCGGCGTTGTCGAAAATCCGCGAAGGATCAAAACGATGACCTATCGCGAGATGCGCGAACTCGCTTACGCGGGCGCACACGTCTTGCACGACGAGGCGGTGTATCCTGTCCGCAAAGCCGAGATACCCATCAATGTGCGCAACACCAACGACCCCGCCGATGCCGGCACCTGGATAGTTGCGGATGAACAGCTTGAGGAATCGACCTCGACCGCAATAACCGGGATTGCCGGCCGAAATAACTTTTCGGTCATCGCACTCGAAAAAGCGGGCATGAATGCCGAAGTCGGCTTCGTATGGAAATTGCTCGACGTGCTTAAAAAGCACTGCGTACGCTTCGAACATATGCCGAGCAGTATCGACAGCCTCAGCCTGGTTGTCGACGAGCGAGAGCTTGAGGGAAAACTTTCCTTTCTCGAGCAAGATATCCGCGCCGCCTGCCGGCCCGACTTGCTTGAAATCGAGCGGGGCCTTGCGCTCGTGTGCGTTGTCGGCCAATCCATGGCGCACAAACCGGGCGTGCTTGCAAAGCTTGCAGGAGCGCTCGCCAAAGCCGGGGTCAACATTCACATGATAGACCAGGGCTCAAGCGAGGTCAGCATCATCGTCGGCGTTGAGAATAACGACTACGAAAAAGCTGTTCGAGCGATCTACAAGGCGTTCGCATAACGACCCGCGCTGAAAATGCGCGGGTTTTCTTTTTATGAATGCAAAAATTCTATCACATCTCCATCCTTCACTATGTACTCTTTGCCTTCGGTGCGGATCAACCCGAGCTCTCGCGCTTTTGCATACGAACCCGCTTCGATGAGCTTTTGCCAGTTGATAACCTCGGCGCGGATGAACTTGTCTTTAAAGTCGGTGTGTATCGCCGCGCCCGCCTCGGGCGCGGTTGAGCCGTTTTTTATCGTCCACGCGCGGGTTTCGTCAGTACCGGTGGTAAAAAAACTGATAAGGCCTAACAAGTCATAACCCGCTTTGATCAAACTATTGACGCCGTCGTCAAAAATCGCATATTCCCGGCGAAAGGAAACCTTGTCTTCGGTATGGAGCTCTTTTAATTCGTTCTCGACGTTAGCATCGACCACTACATACCTTGCATTCGTCTTTTCAAAATAGTTCATGAGCCTCTGCCAGCGCGGGTCCGAGGGGTTTTCGTCGAGATTGTGCCCGCCCGCCTCTTTGTTCAATACATACAAAACCGGCTTTTGCGAAAGCTTGTTAAGCTGCGGGAGTTCTTTGCCCTTCTTGTCCTGCCGCTTTTCTTCTTGCTGCATATCGGCGAGCTCCAGCTCGGTGTTGATAAGCTCAATATCGTGCAGAGGATCTATCTCATCCTGCGTGCTCGTGATGTTCGGGTTGTCAAAGATACGCACCACGTGCGCGATGGCATCCACCTCGCGGATATGCGAGAGAAACTGGTTGCCCAAACCCTCGCCTTCGCTGGCGCCTCTGACCAATCCTGCAATGTCGACGAACTCAATTGCGGCCGGCACTTTTTTTTCGGACTTCGAAAATTCGGCGAGCTTGTCCACGCGCTCGTCGGGCACGGCGACCACCCCGACCGAGGGGTCGATGGTGGCAAAGGGGTAGTTGGCAATCAAAACGCTCTTTTTGGTTAGAGCGTTGAATAAAGTCGACTTCCCCACATTGGGGAGCCCCACAATGCCAACTGATAAACCCATGAGCAATGACTATATCCTATTCAGCCAATTTTCCCAATCTCTCGACCTTTCTCTTCCAGTGATTTTTGAGCCACTCGGGCGGGTTGTGATCGGTGGGCCCAAAGCGCGAGATGCGGACCTTGAACCCAACGAACCATAAAATGCCTCTCCCGATTTCGTTGGTATAGTCGCCGAAAAAGAGCCAGATTAAAAACGGCTGCGTGCCCGACAGTACGAAGACCCGCGCAGTCTTCCCTTTCATATAACGCTTCCACAAATGAAAATGATTTGCAATCCCGGTTTTATAAAATCCAAAGCAAAATCCCGGCAGCCACATGCGGTCGAAGAGCCCCTTGAGGAGCGCCGGCATCGTCGACCACCAGTTGGGGTAGATGACGACGAAATGATCGCACCAGGTTATATCTTCCTGCAGTTTTTTGAGACTGGGCTCAAGCGCTTGGATTGTTTTATATCCATGATGGAGAATGGGGTCAAACTGCATATCGCCGATGTTTGTCCGCCGCACTTCATGGCCGGCTTTTGCAGCGGCAGCTTCATAAATCAAAGCCAACTCGCCCGACAAAGTGTTCTTGTCCGGGTGGCCGAGCAAAATCGTTATCTTCTTTTTTTTGTGTTCGCTGAAGAGACCCATGATTATTCAAATTTGACGACACTAGCGCGATTTTGCGTGTCGAGATCCTGTTTGGTCTTCGGCATCACGCGGATAGCCGGCAGGCCCGGGTCTTTGTCGGGGTCGATTATCTTTGCGTCAACCTTTTTTTCGGCCACGGGCTGCACTACGGCAACTGCCGGCAGAGCGGGTGGAGTCACCGGCGCAGGCGAAGGAACTGGCTGTGCTATCAAGGGAGACACCGGTTTTGTGATTGGCGGCGGCGGGACAGACACGACAACCGCCGCGGGCTTGGGCGGCGACATATTTGGGAGCGCCGGTTTTGCCTGCCCGGGTGCGGCAAATTTTGGCGGCAGGGTTGTTGCGATGGTGTTTATTTTCTTTTGAACTTCGGGCTTTTTGCCCCCAAACAGCAGCACGAGCGCCCACCAGCAAAGCATGAACCCGACAAGCCAGACGCCGTAGAGCGTGAGGAGGTTTGACCACGTTGTGACGGGCGCAAGAATATGCACAAAGAAAAGTATGTACCATGAGCCGCCAGCGACACCTTCGGCTATGCCCTCTGCCATGCGTTTTTGTACCGGCACAAAACTAAGGAGCAGAACGACTCCTATCAATCCCCATTTAAAAAGATATGCCGGCTCAAAAAATACGAGGGTATTCTTTTGCATGATATCCAACAGGACGCTTGCGGCTCCTGAAAAAATAATAAGAATGAAGCCGAATTTGAGCACCGAGCGCGCCGCGCGCGCAAACTGTGCCTCGGCATTGTCGATTATCCCGTCGCGTATCGCCTGCAGATAGGCAACCAGCATCACGGTTTGGGCTCCGATGCCAAGCGCGATGCCCAGCATCTGCACCAGCCGAACGATAAAAACGATGAGCTCCACCGAAAGAACCATCCAAAAATTGTAGCATAAAAAAAATAAAGCCCCGCTTGCTGTTGCAGGCGGGGATACAAAGGTATTCAGCTTATTCGAACCGTCGTGATCCACTCGCCGCGGTTTATCAGCGGCCGCGGCGTCAAACGCCTGGTGAGTCTGTTTTGCTTCCTGTTTTTTTTGCCTCCGCCGTTGACGAATGCTTGATTCTCATCTTTGAAGCTGGCCGATTGCCGCCCGGCTTCACGATTCGCCTGAACTGACTTAAGACCCCGGCCATTTCCGTTTTTAGCCATTAATACCCCCTCTTTGCGAAAGCGATCATGCAACTTTCCATCTCACAAAATAGCAAGCGCATGAAAAAAATGCAATATACTTATACGCATGCGTACGCCCGCAGCCATATGGATAGGGATAGTCATAGGTTCAAGTATCGGCGGCCTCATCCCCGAGCTGTGGGACGCGAATATCTTCTCCTTTTCCTCAATTATCTTCAGCGCAGCGGGAGCTTTCGCCGGGTTATGGCTAGGCTTCAAAATGACGCAGCTTTAAATTGGTGGACCTATGGGGAATCGGACCCCAGCCTCGTCCATGCCATGGACGCGTTCTACCATTGAACTATAGGCCCTTTCTTAGCAGAAAGAATATACCACAATTTTTATCCAAAAGCAGAGTCTGTCGGTCAGGACCACGCGCAGCGCCTTGCTTATTTTTTTCTTTAAAGTTCGCTTTTGGTTTATTGCCGGGACCCTTAAGTGACATAGAAATAATAATACCGTCACAAGATTACCGTCGCGCCGTCTTGGCGGACTTCTAGGACCCCTCCTTCGATCTCAAACTTTATTTCTTGCACTGAGCCTGTCAAAGGGTCGCCCGTGCGCACCGTAATGACTCCCGCTTTGAGCGTGGTCATCAGCGGCTCGTGCTCGGGCAAAACCGTCATCTCCCCTTCTGCGCCAGGCAAAGTAACAGATGCGGCTTCGCCGTCATAGAGATTTTCGTTTACTTTTGCAATCACTACATGCATGGATTCAATTATCAAGGACTCTCCTTGATATTTTATTCTGCTTTGACCGAATCGATGCCGCCTTTCATATAGAATGCGTTTTCGGGCTTTTCGTCGTGTTTGCCGTCTAAGATTTCGCGAAACGAGCGGATAGTTTCGGCAACCGGCACATAGACGCCCTTGATGCCCGAGAAAACTTCGGCAACATGCACCGGCTGTGAAAGAAAGCGCTGGATCTTTCGCGCGCGGTAGACGATTTTTTTGTCATCGTCGGAGAGCTCTTCGATGCCGAGAATCGCGATGATGTCCTGCAAGTCTTTGTAGCGCTGGAGTACTTGTTTGGTCTCGAGCGCCACCTGATAGTGCTCTTCGCCGACGATGTCGGGGGTGAGCGCGGTCGAGTTGCTTTCAAGCGGGTCGACGGCCGGGAAGATACCGAGCGACGCCAAAGCGCGAGTCAACACAATGGTCGAGTCGAGGTGGGCAAAGGTGGTGGCCGGCGCCGGGTCGGTGAGGTCATCGGCCGGCACATAAATCGCCTGCACCGAGGTGATGGAGCCTTTTTTGGTCGAGGTGATGCGCTCCTGCAGTTGGCCCATTTCTTCAGCCAAGGTCGGCTGATAGCCCACGGCCGAGGGCACGCGGCCGAGGAGCGAAGACACCTCCGAACCCGCCTGTACGAAGCGAAAGATATTATCGATAAAAAGCAGAACATCCTTGCCCATCTCGTCGCGGAAGTACTCGGCCATCGTGAGGCCCGAGAGGCCCACGCGGGCGCGGGCGCCGGGCACCTCGTTCATTTGGCCAAAGACCATCGCCATTTTGTCGATGACGCCGGACTCAGACATTTCGTGATACAAATCGTTGCCTTCGCGCACGCGCTCGCCCACTCCCGCGAACACCGAGTAGCCACCGTGCTCTTTGGCGACGTTGTGGATAAGTTCCTGCATCAACACTGTTTTGCCAACGCCCGCGCCGCCGAAAAGCCCGACCTTGCCGCCGCGGATAAAGGGCGCCAACAAGTCGATTGATTTAATTCCTGTTTCAAAAACCTCCGCTTTGGTGCGCTGTTCTTTAAAGGGCGGCGCCTCGCGGTGTATGGGCAGGTGCGGCGCATTCGCGGGCGCAGGCTTGCCGTCTATCGCCTCGCCGATGACGTTAAAAAGCCGTCCCAAAGATTTTTCTCCCACCGGGACAGACACTGGTACACCGACGTCTTCAACCTCGGCACCGCGCACCAAGCCCGTTGTGTCCTGCAAAGCGATGGCGCGCACGCGGCCTAACCCGAGGTGTTGTGCCACTTCAAGTGTCACACTGCGCTCTCCTGATTTCGTTTTGAGCGCGTTGCGAAGCGCGGGCAAATGCTCGCCCTCAAAATAGACGTCGACGACCGGCCCAATGACTTGTTTTATTTGTCCTTTCATAATGTTCCTGAAATAATTTCTGATACTTCCCTGGTTATCGCCGCTTGCCGCGCTTTATTAAACTGCAAGGTGAAGGAGTGCGTCAATTCCTGCGCTTTGTCGCTCGCCGACTTCATCGACACCATGCGAGCAGAGTGCTCTGAGGCCTTGGTCTCAAGCAACGCATGATACACGAAAATGCCCGCGAGGCGCGGCAAAATGGCGTCGAGCACTTCGCTCTCGCTGGGTTCAACCGTGTAGCTGACGACAAAGGTCTGACCTCCGCTTTGAGCGGAGGTCAGACCTTTGTCAGAAAAGGCGCCTTTCGCGGGGATGATATCATCGACGACTTTTTGAAGCTCTTCGACTGACAGCGGAAACATGGTGCGCAAGGTCGGCCTTTGTTCGAAGGTCGAGATAAAGTTTTGATAGGCGATTTTTACCACGTCGACCGCGCCTTCGGTAAAGCGCGCCGCAGCCGCGCCAACTATTTGATTTATAAGTGAATAGTCAATGATATCTACATTTGGGTGATATACAACTTCGTATCCACGATTAACAAAAAAGTCGTTTGCTTTGCGGCCAATAGCTATAATTTTTGGTCTTTCGAGTGAATATTGCTCAAAATCAGTAATTTCATTCTGAACTATCCTAAGCACCGAAGAGTTCAAAGCTCCTGCCAATCCCTTATCACTTGTTATTACAATGTAAAGTCTCTTATCGGGCCTTTGAGAACTTTGACGTGTTAATGGATGGTTCTTGAGTTCGCGCGAGCCCGACACGCGCGCCAAAATGGAGACCGCCGCTCTTGCGTAAGCGCGCGCAGAGAGCGCCGAGCTCTGCGCCTTGCGCATTTTGGCAGCCGAGACGGCCTCCATCGCTTTGGTGACTTTGCGCGTCTTTTCTATCGAGCGTATTTTAGTTTTTATTGCTTTGAGTCCTGCCATATAATTTTATTTTGCACCGAAGAGGTCCGGATGCGTTTCTTCGAACCGCTTTAGCTGCGCCTTGAGCTCTGCTTCGGTCTGCGCCGCCAAGTCGCGCGAGCGCTCGATGCTCTCTAAAATCGCTGGCGCCTCCGCCCCGAGGAACGCGATGAACTTTGCCTCAAACTCCGGCACGCGCGCCACGGCAACGTTAGCGAGATAGCCGTTGATGGCCGCGTAGATGACCGCCGCCTGGTTTTGAAACGGCATAGGCTCGCCGTTCTTTTGCTTTAAAGTCGCCATCATGCGCTCGCCGAACTCTATCTGCTTTTTGGTTGCGGCGTCGAGGTCCTGCGAGAACTGCATAAACGCCTCGAGCTCTCTAAACTGCGCCAACTCGAGCTTTATTTTGCCGGACACTTTTTTCATCGCCTTGGTCTGCGCCGACGAGCCGACGCGCGACACCGACAGCCCCGCGTTAATGGCCGGTCGCATGCCTTTGTTGAAGAGGTCGGTCTCCAAAAATATCTGCCCGTCGGTGATCGAGATGACGTTGGTCGGGATGTAGCCCGAGACGTCGTTTTCCTGCGTCTCGATCATCGGGAGCGCAGTCAAAGAGCCGCCACCTTTTTCTTTGGAGAGTTTTGCCGCTCTTTCAAGAAGGCGCGAGTGAAGGTAGAACACGTCGCCCGGATATGCCTCGCGGCCCGGCGGCCGGCGCAAAAGAAGCGAAAGCTGGCGGTACGCGACCGCGTGCTTGGAGAGGTCGTCATAAATA
This sequence comes from Patescibacteria group bacterium, assembly GCA_028866155.1. GTDB lineage: Bacteria > Patescibacteriota > Minisyncoccia > Phycocordibacterales > SBAW01 > GWA1-54-10. The sequence goes on along the minus strand of JAGWIT010000002.1, from coordinate 35,141 downwards.
ATAAGCGCGTCGCGGCCCTGGTCCATAAAATATTCGCCGATGGCCGCGCCGGCGAATGGCGCCAAATATTGCAGAGCCGCCGGAGCCGAAGCGCCCGCGTCGACGAATATCGTATAGTCCATTGCTCCGTGCTCTTTAAGAAATGCCGAGAGGCGCGCAGTCTTGCTCTCTTTTTGCCCGACCGAGACATAGATGCACACCGGCCGCGTCTCTTTTGGCTCTGATTTTTGATTGAGGATAGTATCGATTGCAACGGTGGTCTTGCCGGTGTAGCGGTCGCCGATGATAAGCTCGCGCTGGCCGCGACCTATCGGGATCATCGAGTCGATAGCTTTGATGCCAGTGTGCAGAGGTTGGTTGACCGATTGGCGGTCCATCACGCCGTATGCCTCGCGCTCGATTGCATTCCGTTTTATGGATGCGATGCTCCCCAATCCATCGATGGGCTCTCCAAGCGCGTTAACCACGCGACCGAGCATCGCCTCGCCGACGGGGATAGAGAGGATGGTGCCGGTCGCCTCGACGGTCATGCCTTCGCGGACGAGCCCCACGTCGCCTAAAATAATGACGCGAACGGATTCTTCTTCAAGATTTAAAATAACGCCAAAAACTTCTGACGGCATCGTCACGGCAGTTGCAAGCTTCTCGCGCGAGGCAATATCAAATCGCACCATCTCGGACATCGCGGCGCCCGCGAGGCCCTCTATCTCGGCAACGCCGTCGCCGACGCGCACGACCGTACCCCTCGACTCTGCTCGGGGCAAACCTTCGGGGGTGAAACCTTCTATCTCCTTTTTAAATTCTTCGATGAAATTTTGCATATTTAATTTAGGCGGTCAGCTTTCTATACAGTTGCATGAGTATCCGGGTGCGCTCCATTTCGGGAGTTACTTTAGCGTACAGTGCGCGGCGCGCGGCGGCAGTCTCCAACTTTTGATATTCGTTCAAAATGGCCGGCAATAATTTTTGATGGCCGCGGCGCTTGAGAGCTTTTTGCAGATTCGCCAAGAACACTTTGGTGCTCGAAGGCTTTGCCTCGACCATCTCAAACAGCGCTTGGGCATAGATGCGTGCGATAGGCATGATTTTTATTTTGAGGCGAGCATCTTCTCGATGCCGAGCACCACAAGCTTGGCGACCTCCTGCTTGCTCTCCTCAATAGCTTGGCGCTTGAGCTCCTTGGCCTCTTTGCCGGCGTCGCTGAGGAGTGCTGCGGCGCGCGCTTCGCTTGCCGCGACAATGCCGCGCTCTTTCTCGGCTGCGGCGGTGCGCGCTTTCTGCAACACGTCGTCCGCCTCCTGCCCCGCCTTGCCCAGTATCCCCGCCTTCTCTTCCTCGATCATCCGGAGTTTTTGCGCCGCGGCTTCGGCGTCGACTACTCCTTGAGCCACTTTGGCTCGCCTCTCCTCAAGCATGCGCATGAGCGGACCATAGAGAAAATACCACAGCGCCAAAAGCAACAACGCGAAGTTAATCGTGTTGATGATGAGGAGTCGCCAGTCTATGCCGAATGATGCTAATACCGCTGACATTAATGAAGAATATGTGAATTACTACTTAATATTTAATCAAGTAAACTTGATTATAAAACCTACAACTAAAGCGAAAATAGCGAGCGCTTCGGTGAACGCGATGCCGATAAACATGGTCGTTTGTATCGTGCCCGATGCCTCCGGATTGCGGCCGATGGCCTCCAAAGCCTTGCTCACCAAGATGCCGATGCCGATGCCGGGACCTATGACGCCGAGGCCGACCGCAAGCGCGAACCCGAGCGTTTTTGCTGAATCTACATCCATACGTAATGACTATTTAATGCTAATGATAATTAATGGGCTTTTGCCGGCTCATGTTCGCCATGCGGCTCGCTTATTGCGATCTTGATGAACACGAGCGTCAAAAGGGCGAATATCGCCGCCTGCACGAGGCCGACGAAGGTCTCAAACAGCATCAGCGGCACGGGCAAGACCAGGGGCAGGAACGAAATGACCACGACAATGAGCACTTCGCCTGCAAAGATATTGCCGAAAAGCCGGAACGAGAACGAGATGAGACGCGCGAGGTTGCTGATGAACTCGATAATGCCGATAAGAAACCCGAGCGCCCCTCCTTTGAAATTAACAAATTTTGAGCCATATCTCAAGAACCCGAGCATCACGACGCCGGTGAGCTCGATGACGAAGTAGGCAATGAGCGCGAGTGCGAGTGTCGTGTTGAGGTCGGTCGATGAGGAGCGGAACAGCGGCACGAGCGCTCCGTTTTGATACAACCCAACACTGCCGAAGAACGGCAAGAACTCCAAAAGGTTGGACGCAAGGATAAAAAAGAAAATAGTGACGATGAGCGGGAAGAAGCGCACGGCGAGCTCGCGGCTGCCGAGCGTCTCCTCCATGTAATTGAGCACAAACTCAAACAGCCATTCAAAAGCCGCCTGCACCTTGCCGGGAATGAGCTGGGGGTTGCGGCCGACGAAGTAACCGACGATGACGAGCAGGACGATGACGCACCACGCGGTCAAAAGCGAATTGGTGACGGGTATCCCCCACAAAATAAACAAACGCTCCGCCGCGAGCGATATCTTGAGCCCTCCGTTCATATATAAGGCCAGTATACCAAAAAACGCTTGAATTCAAAGTCAAGGTAAGAGACAGAGACCCCTTCCCGTCTTCATGAAGGTGCGAACCTTTCATTAGCCGTTAGCGTATACTTAACTATGCCTATTATCGCCGTAGCTTTAGCCGCTGCGTTAGTCGTTGGCGGCGGCGTATCGGTCGCCGCGCAGAGCGCTTTGCCCGGGCAATTGCTCTACCCCGTCAAGGTGCATGTCGATGAAAACGTCGCAGGCGCGTTCGCGCTCAGCAATGCGGCACGCGCCGATTGGGACGTGAGCCTCATGAAAACCCGCCTCGACGAGGCCGAGCAGCTCGCGCAAAGCGGGAGCCTCGGAGCAGGAGCCCAAACGGACATCACCGACAACTTTGACGCTCATCTGTATGACGTCGGTTCAATGATAACCAAGCTCAAAGCGGCCGGCGACACCGCGGACGCCGCGAGCATCGCCGCAAAACTTAAAACCATGCTTGCGGTGCACCAAGAACTGCTTGCCAGCACCAGTGCGCAAGTTTCAAGCGCCACGCAGACCTCGCTCATACCGGTCGTTGCCGAGCTCCAAGGAGCTTTAGGCGCCGCGGCCGTGCTCTCTTCAAGCACCGGCGCGCAGGCTTCGCCTTCAGATAAATAACTTAAGAAGCGCGATGACCATCACGACCAGCGCACACTGGAGCCCCACGCCTATCCACGGCGCCACACCTATCGGGCTCGGTTTTTGTATCCACTGGTGGAACCTCTGCAGCGGCTCAAGGATTTTTGACCGCGTCTTGTAGTACAAAAACTGGAGCGGGTCGGGCAAAATGCCGGCGACGACGCCTATGACGACTATCAACAGCGGGACATGAAAGAGCCATGCGTTAAAAATCAGCACGCTGAGCGCGAGACCCAGGAGTGCATCTCCCGCTATCACGGCTAAGTCCTCAAAAAACGCCTTGCCGATGATCATGTCGGTCGCGAGAGGATTGTGTTTGTCCTTAACCGCCGAGGCCGGCTCATAATCCCAGTGCGGGATGGCGTCTATCGCGAAGTGGCTCGCGAATCCGGCGGCAAAAGCCGCGATTGGTTGCGCGGGAAACAGGCTCGCTGCCGCGGCCCCGACTATCGCGTGCGTGGTCAACGTCATACAAATGCGCATGTTAACACAAAAAAGCATCCTCGGTGGACCCGGCGAGAATCGAACTCGCGTCTCGACAATGCGAATGCCGCGTTGTACCACTTAACTACGGGCCCCGGCTCATAACACTCCTGCACCCATTTACATTTTCAGAAACAGAGTCGGGATGCCGAGAATCGAACTCGGGTTTCGCGCACCCGAAGCGCGTATAATGCCACTATAAGACATCCCGACTCTGTTTCCGATGGCGCGCAATGCACTAAATGCACTATAAGACATCCCAACACTGCGTATCACCAATGGGTAAAAATATAGCAATAAAAAGAGTTTTGTGCACCCTGCAGGGCTCGAACCTGCGACCTCGCCCGTGTGAAGGGCGCGCTCTAGCCAACTGAGCTAAGGGTGCGTTAAAAACTCTATCGGATAATTTTATAAAAAGAAAGGCCGTCGCTTGTCAGGCGACGGCTTCGACATTCTCAAGATTCTCAAGAAACTTGAGTTCGCGGAGCAACCTCTCCGCAGGCGCATGTAGCGTACGCAAAGACCGCATAACCTCATCGGGACCACGCTGAAAGATGTGCAGAGAGATCAATTTCGGCTTCAACAGTTGGGCAAGCGCGACAACAATCTCTGCAGTTGCCATGCGATTGTTGCGGCTGTAATTGCAAATCTGCACCTCCCCGTTTACGTGATTTTTGCGGTCGGGCCAGGTCTCTATCCTGAAGAATGCCAGCATCCCCAGCAACAGGCGCAGTAGGCGGTTGATGATTCCAGAAAAGATCCATAAGCGGATGTGAGACTCCTTAAGCGGGATAAAGATGGTCGAAGGACCCTCTTCCCTGCTTCCCCACGTGTCCGTGAAATCATTTTCCCGGGGCGTTAACCCTTGCCGCGTGATGATAGCGCGAATTGCGTCGCGCAACTGCGCCGGATGATTGATGATTTCATCGCACTCAGAAAAATCGAATGCGATCATGGTCGACCCTGTTCCTGACTGGTTAGAGCCGGGCTTAAGGAGTGGTTGCAACATGACAGCCTCCCGATTTGTTGCGCAAAGTGAACATCTAATCGCCAGTATAAATTTTTCGTGAAGAATAGCAAGAACGGCGGTGAATATTTCAGAGTGGATCTTAGTATAGCCTTAAAGCGTTTTCAAGGCGAAAGAGACAATTCTCTCCCCTGATTCTTCTAGAGCGGACTTGCTCGGGACAGAGTTCGAACCAGCTAAGAAGCTCTTCTGGGTCCTGGTCATATATTTTTAATGCGCAAGAGGAGGAGCGTCGACGCGCGGCGTGAGAATCTTTTTGCCGAGAGGGGTGGAGTTTAGAATTATGAGTATTCTTTTCACGGCTAATCGTTATTCGTTTCCTTTTCACTGTTCATCTGACATCGATGATTTAATCACCCTCATGTGATTTATCATGGAGATAAGATTTTGTTCGTCAGGGTGGAGTTGCTCATCCTCCTGAACACTGGATTTGACAGTGTCCATAAATGTCTCTGCGTCTACGGAGTTACCTTTTGCATCTTTTAACTCTAGGCTGGCCCTTTCTACGGCATACGGAAAATCCTTGTTACCTGCTTGAAATGAAGGATTTTTATCGTATGAAATTACTAATCGGCCACTTCCAAAGTGCGACTCGAATGCTGCAGCAACAATATTCGGAGTACTGCTTATAGGATGTTGATCCCGCAGTATTTGAACTCCACTTCTCACTGTTATGGTCAGCATGCGGCCCCCTGCGTTCATCATCCCCTCGAACTCATCCTGAATCTCCTGATTCGCACTTACGAACACTCGGCATGTATCTAAATCCGAAAGTACTTCTCTGCTTTTTGGACCGTGTTCATAAGATTGTCTGCGTTTCTCTCCCTCTTGTATTCCTTTCGGCTTCTCCATCATTGGATTTATAAATTACTAAATATATGGAAATGTTACACCCCCCCCCTTTACCTCGCGCAAGTATGTTTTTCCACATGCTTCCAAAACGTACGCACGAACATAATTCTTATCTCTTTAAATCACGATGCGAGTTTGACGAGGCAGCAAATCTGGTAGCTGTCTTTTTTAGTGGACCCTACCGGGATCGAACCGGTCACCTCCTCATTGCAAATGAGGCGCTCTACCAAATGAGCTAAGGGCCCAATTTATGCACGCTGTTTCATCTTACGTCAATACTGGCAAAAAATCCACTTTATTGAGCCTCTAAAAGGAAGTTCACGATTTTATCTCGTCTATCTTTGCCGCGACGATGAAATCATTTTCGGACAGCCCGCCGATGGCATGTGTCATGAGCTCGACAGTGACACTGCCGTAGCTTACCGTGAGGTCGGGGTGGTGACCCTCTTCTTCGGCGATAGCCGCGACCTTATTAACAAACTCCATCGTCTGGGCAAAGTCTTTAAAGCGAAAGCTTTTGGCGAGCAAGTGAGCCTCGTCGATGAGCGACCAGTCGTTGACCTGCTTTTGCATCTCAAGCGCTTCCTCTTTGGTGAGCGGCGGCACGTTGCCCTCGCAGGGGACGCATTTTTTCCGAGCCAATTCAGACATGGTGGTTACTATATCAAAGCGCTTTGCCAAAGTCTTCTTTATTGAACTTGGCGGCGGCGCGCCAAGTTTATCACGTGGTCGAGAAAATCCGACAGCTTCGCGCCTACTGCCTGCAGAGCTTTGGGCAGAAGCGATTCGTTGGTGAGTCCCGGCAGAGTGTTGACCTCCAAAAAATAGATGCCACGGCGGCTCACGATGAAGTCGGAGCGCGAATAGTGCTCAAGGCTGAGGCCTTGGTGTACGAGCCTGGCGGCGGTCATCAAATGATTTTTTTCTTCGCGCGAAAAGTTGCCGGGTACGCGCTCGGTGCTCCGACCGCCGTATTTGGCGTCGTAATCAAAAAAAGACGAAGTTTGGGGCGGGATTATCTCAACCGGCATGAGCGCATAAATTTTTTCGCCTCTAAAATTATCGATAACACCGACGGTTGCTTCCCTTCCCTTGATATATTCTTCTACCAACGCCCGCGGAGACACATTGAAAGCATGCTCAAGGGCTGTTTGTAAACCGTGATAGGAGTCGGCCTTGGCCGTGCCCACCGAAGAACCGCCAATTGTTGGTTTGACCATGACCGGATGCGGCATCGAGCGAAAGAGATTAAACGCGGTCCTCTCGAGGTCGGTGATTTTTTGACTGTCGATAACTGCTCCGTGCGCTATTTTGACGCCGAGCTTTGAGACCGCCTCACGGGTGAGCTGTTTGTCAAAGGCCAGCGCCGAAGCGGCGGCGCCCGAGCCGGTGTAGGGCACCGCGAGCATCTCTAAAATGCGCTGGACTTGCCCGTCCTCGCCAAACTCGCCGTGCATCGCGTTGAGCGCGACATCAACGCCGCGCAGCGCGCGCTCGGGAGTCACCGCGACGCCGTGCACGTGCCACTCGCCTCCGCGCGAAATAAAAATGTCGCGCGCTTCGTATTTTTCTGCATTGAGCGCGCGAAGCACAGATGCGCCCGTGTTGAGCGAGACCTCATACTCGCTCGAAGGCCCGCCGCGCAAAACGCCTACGATTTCCCGCATGGCATTAGTATACCGCCTTTATTTGAGCCAAGTTTCCTTCCCTTTGATATAGGACTTGATACGCGCGAGACCCTCCTTTATTTTAGGCAGCTCAAGCGCGTAAGAGAGCCGGATGCGTCCGGGTACCCCAAACCACGCGCCGTCGTAGACAATAACTTTGTGCTTGTAAAAAAGCTCCGACACGACGCGGCCCGATCCGCCGGTTGGCGGATTGATTTTAGGCAATACATAAAAAGCGCCTTCGGGCTTCCACAGGTCAAAACCCATCGCGATGAGCCCGCCGTGGATGAAGTCGCGCCTCTCGCGCCACACTTCGGTTTGCCGCTCCACAAAGGAGCGCGGGACCTTCATCGCGCGCAGCGCCATCTCCTGTCCCAAAATATTGGTGTTCATCGAGGTGTGGATCTTGAGGCCTACAACCGTCTCCACTATCTTCGGGTCGCGGGCAAAGAGGTAGCCGATGCGCAATCCGCACATCGAGTAGGTTTTTGAGAACGAGTTGATGGTGATAACGTGCTTGCCCTTGATGAGATAATTCTCCCGCTCGTATATCAGGTCTTTGTAAACTTCATCAGATATAACGTACACGCCGAGCTTTGCACACAGTTTCTCCACGGCGCGCAAAGTGTCCAAATCTTCGACGCGGCCGGTGGGGTTTGACGGCGAGTTGATGAGCACCGCCTTGACTCCGCGAACTTTCTTTTTAAAATCCTCTAAGTCTATCTTTCCTTCCTTAAGATCGGTGTACACGGGCTCGAGCCCCGCGAGTTCAATGACCGGCGGGTACGAATAATAGTACGGCCGGCACACGAGCACTTTAACCTTGCCGTGCATTTCGTGGATAGCCCTGAAGACCAAGTCGAGCGCTTCCGACGCGCCGTTGGTTACGACGAAGTCCCTCGCTTTTGCCGCCGGATATTCGCGCGCGAGCGCCTCGCGCAAAGCCTCATCGCCCTGCACCAAACCATATTTAAAAAGCCGCGGCGTCTCTAGGTTTTTAAAAATCTCCTTGGGCGGCAAAAGGTCGGGCTGGCCCGAGCCAAAAGAGATAACATGGTCGCCATTGACGCCAATGAAGGATGCCGGGCTCTTGATGGGTTGCATATACCCGATAATAACAGAACAAAAAAATGCGGCTACCGTCTCAGGCAGCCGCACAATTCTCAGATATACCCCTTGTACAAGTACGCGAGGCGCGCGGCAAGTTCGTACGCATACCCTGTCACGCGGTAGCGCCAATAGCGCAATTCCATTTTCTTTTCGTACAGGTTCTTGGGCAGGTCAGGCGGGATGATGACCCTGAGGCCCATCCGCTCGTATACCCACACCGTGCGCCCGATGTGCGGGAGGAAGGTGACGGGGATGATTGTCTTCCATCCCATCGAGAGAGCTTTTGCCTGCTGAGCGCGGGCGACCGTCATCGTAGAGATGTAGGTCTCTCCACCTATCCATGCCGTGCCCTGTTTGGGAGTTTCGCCGACCAATGGCACGCCGTTCTGTTTGAGCACTTCAGCAACTTCTCCCTGTGCATAGACGGGCAGACCCAGACGTTTGTGCAAGTCTTGCGCAAAGCGCGCAAGCGCAATATTCGTCTGGCTCGACGCGCCCCCGACAAGGTTCGACGCGGCTTGGGTGAAGATAGCCTGGGCGTCCGAAAGGTCGCCGCGCGGCGCCGGAGCCCTCCACACGAAGAGACACCGCCAGAGACGAGCGAGAAATGACGGCATTGCTGCCTCCTTCGTGAACAGTTACAACTGAAACAAGTTTAACCTATTTTTATTTAATTGTCAAGTCTCTTCTTGAGCGCTTGCGGTGGTAGGTTATCGCAAAGCGGTGAGCTTCGGCGTTAGCGAGGAGGATGTCACGCTCAAGTTGAGTGCGGTCACCTGCCCGTGCAGGTAGGCCGCGAATTTCACGCGGGCGGTGCTTTTCGTCTTTAACAACCCCTACGACCGGTATGCCGACGCCATACTCCTTGAGCACGCGCTGTGCGGCGTTTATTTGAGCTGCGGCACCGTCGACGGCGATGAGTCGAGGCAAGGGCCACTCGTGGCCCAAGCGGCGCGAGAGTATCTCGCGCAGAGCGCCCGCATCATCACCCGCCTTTGCCGAACGTATCCTAAATTTTCGATATTCGCTTTTCTGTGCCATGCCGTCTTCGACGACCGTCATAACGCCGACGTTGGCCGAGCCGGCCAAATGCGCGATATCGTAAGCTTCTATCCGTCCGCTTGATACGGATTTCGTAAACCCGTAATATCGGTATTCATCTTTAATGAGCGACACATCTTGAATATGCTGCAATGCAAAAATTTGCTTTCGCAAGCTGGCAGCCTCTTCAAATATTTCTTTGCGTGCCGCAAAGTGCATATCACGCTCGAGGCTCTTGAGCAAAGTTTGCTTCTTGCCCTCAAACAACAGCGTGATGCGGCGGATAATTTTTCGATATTCGGTTTTTGAGATTTCTCCCGTGCATACGCCCGGGCACAACCCGATGTGCCGGTTAAAGCACGCTTTCGGCTTCTTCCCTGCGGCTATCATTTCGGGAGCCGGTACGCACGTGTCGCGATAGGGAAAAATTTTGCGGATGATGCGCATCGCTTCTTTGAGTTGCAACCCGTGTGGAAATGGCCCAAACGTCTTTGCGGGCTCAGCAACAATCTGCTGGAGTGAGCGCTGCGAACTGCCAAGGGGAACGGAAGCAGATTGTTGCTGAGCCAGCTCTTTCCCTCTCACCAACAATACCCTAGGGAAATCTTCTTTGGTTATAACAACGTAGTTCCAGCTTTTGTCGTCTTTAAGGTCGGTGTTGTGCTTTGGCTTATAGTTTTTGATGAGATTCGCCTCAAGAATCAGAGCCTCCAAAACCGAGTCGGTCTGCCGCCAGTCTATTGATGTTGCCTTTTCTATCATCGCGACTATCCACGGCCCGCGACTTTCTGCCAAATCGGGCGCGAAGTATGAACGCACGCGGTCACGCAGGCTCGTAGCCTTCCCGATATAAAGTATCTTTTTATGTTTATCTAAAAAGAAATATACGCCAGGGACATCCGGCATCTTTTTTGCTTTCTTTTTAAATTCCTCCAATGTCATAGCGATTATCTTCCCTTTAGCACGCGCTTGAGATATTTGCCGGTGTGGGAGTTTTTGTTGTTGGCCACTTCCTCGGGCGTACCTTTGGCAACGAGGTTGCCGCCGCCTTCGCCTCCCTCGGGGCCGAAGTCAAGCAGATAGTCGGCGCTCTTTATCACATCCATGTTGTGCTCGATAAGGATGACCGTGTTGCCTGCCGCCACGAGCCGGTTGAGTATGTCTATTAATTTTTGCACGTCCTCGTAATGGAGCCCCACCGTCGGCTCGTCGAGCAGGTAGATGGTTTTTTGCAGATGCGGGCGGTAGAGCTCGGCGGATATTTTGACGCGCTGGGCCTCGCCGCCGCTGAGCGTTGTTGCACTTTGCCCCAGCTCAAGATACCCCAAGCCGACCTCTTCAAGCGTTTTGAGCCGGTCATAAATCGCCGGGATATCGCTGAAGAATTGAATGGCTTCTTCGATAGTCATGGTCAAAATATCGTAGATGCTCTTCTTTTTATATTTCACCTCGAGCGTCTCTTTCATGAACCGCTTGCCGTTGCACACGTCGCAGGTGACATATACCGTCGGCAAAAAGTGCATCTCGACCGCGATTACACCGTTGCCCTCGCAGGCCTCACAGCGGCCGCTGCTGCGCGCCTGCGGCACATTGAAGGAGAAGCGCGAGGCCTTCCATCCGCGTGCGCGCGCCTCGCCGGTAGAGGCAAAAAGGTCGCGGATAAAACTGAACGCGCCGGTATACGTGGCAGGGTTTGAGCGCGGCGTACGCCCTATCGGCGACTGGTCGATGAGTATCGCGCGCGAAAGATGTTCGGTGCCCACAACCTTCGCGGCATTGTACGTTTTGTTGGAGCGGTAGCGCTTGTCGAAACGCGCGCGCAGGTTTTGATAAAGGATTTCGTATAGAAAGGTCGACTTCCCCGACCCCGACACGCCGGTCACCGCGACGAGCCGCCCGAGCGGTATCTCGGCCGACAAGTTTTTTATATTGAAAGCCTTGCCGCCCTTAATCTCTATTTTGCCTTTGTCCTTCTCTCGCCTCTCCGCGGGGACGGCAATGGCCTTCTCGCCGCGCAGATAGGCGAGTGTCACCGAGCCGCTGTCGTTTTTCTTGGCGGTGAGCAGTTTGTCGAGTTCGCCCGCGACAACTATTTTGCCGCCGTGCACCCCGGCACCCGGCCCGATGTCGACCAAATAATCGCCCGAGTAAATGGTGTCCTCATCGTGCTCAACGACGATGATGGTGTTGCCCAAGTCGCGCAAATTGGCGAGCGTTTTGATGAGCCGCTCGTTGTCGCGCTGATGCAGGCCGATGGTCGGTTCGTCGAGCACGTACAAAGCGCCCACGAGGCCGGAGCCCAGCTGCGAGGCAAGGCGGATGCGCTGGGCCTCGCCGCCGCTCAAAGTGTTGGCGCGGCGGTCGAGGGTCAAATAATCCAAACCAACGTCGAGCATAAACCGCAGCCGCGCGGTTATCTCTTTGACGACCGTCTTCGATATCTCCTGGTCTTTTTTGTTGAGTTCGAGATTGTCAAAAAATTCGAAAGCGTCGGCGATGGATTGTTTGGTCACATCAACGATATTTATTTTGCTGCCGAGAAACACGTTCAAAGCCTCGGGTCGCAGGCGCTTGCCGTGGCACACCGGGCACGGCTCGTCAGACCAAAAATGCTTGGTGCCCAAACCGTTGCAGGCAGGACACGCGCCATACGGCGAGTTAAACGAAAACAGCCGCGGCTCGACCTCAGGGAATGAGAATCCGTCGTACGGACACATAAATTTTGAGGACACGATGCGCGTTTCGCCGGCCTCCTCAACCTTTACCAATCCATCGGCTTCTTGTAGAGCCCGCTCGACCGCCTCGGAGAGTCGTTCAATCGCGGCTTTTTGTCTGCTTATATCTTTTTGCGCAGGCGCAAAATCCGCAATCAAAATCTCATCCACCAAAGCGTCGATGTCGTGCTTTTTGTGGCGCGCCAGCTCGACTCGCTCGCGCAGGTTGAGGAGCTTGCCGTCGATCTTGGCCTTTTCAAAGCCTTTGCCGAGGAGGTCGTAGAGTAGTTGATAATATTCGCCTTTGCGGCCGACAACGACCGGCGCGTAGATGCGCACGACATCGTCGCTCAGCTCAACCCCCATCACCTTTCGCGTTTTTTTAGGCACGTGGGAAGAGACCGACTCAATGATGCTTTGGATTATCTCCTCGTTGCTGTGCTTTTTAATCTCGCGGCCGCAGACCAAGCAGTGCGGCTTGCCGACGCGCGCATAAAGAATGCGCAGGTAATCATAAATTTCGGTAATCGTCGCGACGGTCGAGCGCGGGTTGTTGGAGCGCGACTTTTGGTCGATGGATATCGCCGGCGAGAGGCCGGTTATCTCCTCGACGTCGGGCTTTTGCATCTGGCGCAAAAATTGCCGCGCGTACGCCGAGAGCGACTCGATATAGCGGCGTTGGCCCTCGGCAAAAATAGTGTCGAACGCCAAAGACGACTTCCCCGAACCTGAGAGTCCGGTGAACAGTATCATCTTATTGCGCGGCAACGTCAAAGAAATATTCTTGAGGTTGTGCGTCTTGGCGCCTTTTATAGTGATTTTTTCCTCCATAGCAACGGTTTTATCCCCACGCAGTACGCGAGGGGTTGGTATGCGCAGATTATAGCATGCTTGTGCCAAGTTTGCACAAAAAGGCCGCGTATGTTGCAACGCGGCCCGACAAGCTGACATCCGTCATATTTTGATTTTTCTGCAAAACGGATATCCGGTCTGGATTGCGGCAATCACTACCGCAAGGATGAATATACCCACACCTGCGAGCACAACGTTTGACATAGACCCCTCCTTGAGCCCCCTTCCCGCCATTAGTATACTACTTTTTTGCTTTTTTTGCGTTGGCAGTTATTCCCTGCCCGCTTAAGGAGTAGATTTCGTCCCTCAAAATCGCGGCGGTTTCGAAGTCGAGGTCACGCACTGCTTCGGCCATAGCTTTTCGCTTATCGGCAATGAACTTGCGCGGGTTCTTTTTGTAGAGCTCTTGATCGACATCCAAAAGCACCTTGACCGCTTTGCCGTGCTCGCTTCTGAGCTCTTCGGTAATATCTTTTATTGCTTTTTTAATGCTCTGCGGCGTGATACCGTGCTTTTTGTTGTAGGCCTCCTGTACCGCGCGGCGGCGATTGGTCTCGCCTATCGCCTTTTCGAGCGAGCTGGTCATTTGGTCGGCGTACAAAATCACGCGGCCGTTGACGTTGCGCGCGGCGCGGCCGATGGTCTGGATAAGCGACGTCTCACTGCGCAAGAAACCCTCTTTGTCGGCGTCGAGTATCGCGACCAACTCGACTTCGGGCAAATCCAACCCCTCGCGAAGCAGGTTGACCCCTACCAAAACATCGAACGCGCCCTTGCGCAGGTCGGTGAGCGTCGTAATGCGCTCGAGCGTCTCGACATCGCTGTGCAGGTAGGCGGCTTTGATTTTTTTCTCCTTAAGATAATCCGAAAGATCCTCGGCCATTTTTTTGGTGAGCGTCGTGACCATCACGCGCGCCCCTTTTGCAATCACCTTTTCGGCTTCTTCTAAAAAATCCTGTACCTGACCCGGATAGCCATGCGAAGGCGAAGTTTGCTGGACGTGAACGCCGATGGAGTCCTCGACGGAGGATGAGCGGGAAGCAGACTTCGCCGAAACGCCTGTTACCGGGCGCACCAGTATCTCGGGGTCTACCAGGCCGGTTGGGCGAATTATCTGCTCGACCACTTGTGTGCCGCTCGCCCCGCGCTCGAATACGCCCGGCGTCGCCGAGGTGTAAATGGTTTGCCCGATGCGCTCCTCAAATTCGCTAAACTGCAAGGGCCGATTGTCTATCGCGCTCGGCAAGCGAAAGCCGAACTCGATCAAATTTTGCTTGCGCGCGCGGTCGCCCTCGTACATGCCTCCGATCTGCGGTACGGTCACATGCGACTCGTCGATGACGGTCAAAAAGTCGGGTTTGCCGCCTTTAGTGTGCGGAAAATATTCGAGCAATGAATACGGCGGTTCACCGGGCTTGCGCCCGTCGAAGTGGCGCGAATAATTTTCTATCCCGTTGCAGTAGCCTATCTCGCGGATGAGCGCCAGGTCGTGGTTGGTGCGGCGCTTGAGGCGCTCGGCTTCGAGCACTTTACCGGCGCGCTCAAATTTGGCGAGCTGCTCGCGAAGCTCATGTTTGATGTCGCCAATAGCCCGTGCGCGCTCGTCCTCGGGCGTGACGTAGTGCTTGGCGGGAAAAAGAAACAGCGAGGCAGAAGACTCCTTTTCTGCGCGGGTCACGGCGTCGATGACGCGCACGCGCTCAATGATATCGCCTCCTTGCCCTGAACCCGTCGAATGGGCGAACTCGACTCGGTAAAGCACGCGCTCGCCGGTCGGCATTATTTCAACGCTGTTGCCGAGCGCGCGAAAGGTGCCCGGCGTGAGGTCGGCAGTCGTGCGCTCAAAATACAAATTTATTAATTCGCGGATAAGCTCGGTGCGATTTTTTTTGACGCCGGCGCCCAGCTCAAGGTGCACCTTGCGATACTCTTCGGGCGAGCCGAGCGCATAGATGCACGAAACACTCGCGACTATGATGACATCGCGGCGCGTGAGCAAAGCCTGGGTCGACGCGTGGCGCAGGCGATCTATCTCTTCGTTAATCTGCGCCTCCTTCTCGATATAGGTGTCGCTGTGCGGGATGTACGCCTCGGGCTGATAGTAGTCGTAGTAGGAGACGAAATAGTGCACCGCGTTACCGGGGAAAAACTCGCGATACTCCTGCGCCAGCTGGGCGGCGAGCGTTTTATTGTGCGCGATGACGAGCGTCGGTTTTTGTACCGCCTCGATGACGTTGGCAATGGTAAAAGTCTTGCCAGAGCCGGTGACGCCGAGCAAAGTTTGGTGCCGCTCTCCCGCTTTGAGTCCCTTTACCAAAGCTTCAATGGCCTTCGGCTGGTCTCCCGCGGGCTTGTAGTTTGACTTGATTTTAAAACCTGCCATCAAGACACTTTAGCGTATTTTGTATGAACTTAAAAATGAATCGCGGAATTCCCCGAAGCCGCCGTTTAAAATCGACTCTCTCATTCGCTCGCACAGGCGGGTGAGAAAGCGGATATTATGAGCGCTCGCCAAAACGGGGCCGAGCATTTCTTTGGTGCGAAAAAGATGATGAACGTAGGCGCGCGTATGATTGCGGCATACGAAGCAATCGCATTCCGAGTCGAGCGGCGAGAAATCTTCTTTAAATTCGGCGTTGGGAATCTGCACTTTGCCGTGACGCGTATAGATCCCGCCGGTGCGGCCGTTGCGTGTCGGCAAGACGCAGTCAAAAGTGTCGATGCCGCCCGCAACGCCGATGAACATATCCTCAGGCTCGCCGATGCCAAGCAGATGGCGCGGCTTTTCTTTTGGCAGTTCCCTGTTTACTTTGTCTAAAATCCCCAAGATATCGCGCTTGCTGAACGAACCGCCGATGCCAAAGCCGTCGAAATCCATTGAGGCGATTTCACGCGCGCTCTCGATGCGCAGATCCGCGTAGCGGCCTCCCTGCACGATGCCATAAATCCCCTGCCGGTTATTTTTGCCGATATTCCCGCGGTGCGCTTTTAAACTCCTCGCTGCCCACCGGTGAGTCCGGTCGGCAGCTTCTTTTTGATACCCATGCTCTGCCGCGGGGGACGTGCATTCGTCGAAAACATATATAATGTCGGCGCCGAGCTTGTGCTGTATTTCTATCGAGCGCTCGGGCGTGAAGCGGTGCAGAGTGCCGTTGAGGTGGCTGGTAAAAGACACTCCTTCTTCGTCGACTATTGCGAGCTTGCCGTGGCTTGTCGCGAGATCTTCATCAAAAATAACAGGCACCGGAGTCTCCCTCCGTTCCCCTTGGCCGCTCGCAGCGCTCACTGCAGGAGACTCCGGTGCCTGCTCCTGCGGCAAAAATTTTGAAAGTTTTTTGCCAAACCCTTCGCCTAAAGAAAATACCTGAAACCCTCCCGAATCGGTCATCGTGGGACCTCTGAAGCCCATGAACTCCCCCACCCCGCCCGCTTTGTCGACCAGCTCTTCGCCGGGCGATAAGTATAAGTGGTAGGTATTGGCTATAACCGTTTGAACTCCCAGCTCTTTAAATTGCGACACTGAAATCCCTTTAATATCGGCCTTGGTGGCGACGGCAACAAAGGCGGGCGTATTAATTGAGCCGTGCGGCGTCGTGATAACGCCCGCGCGGGCAAGACCCGGACCTTCTTCGTCGATCGAAAAACTTACAGGCCGCATCCGTACTTTTTACTGCGCAGCGGGGCCTTCGGGTATCGGCGCAGTGCTGGATGCCGGCGTGATACTCAACAAATCGACTTCAAACGTCAGCGTTGCGTTGGGAGGAATCGGCCCCGCTCCCTGCGCGCCGTAGGCCAGAGACGGCGGGATGATGAGTATGCGCTTGCCTCCCGCTTGCATGCCGACCAGCCCTTGATCCCAGCCGGGGATAACCTGCCCCGCTCCCACCGTAAATTGAAACGGAGCCCTGCCGACCGAAGTGTCAAAAACGGTGCCGTCTTGGAGCTTGCCGGTGTAATTGACCGTGACCGTGTCGCCCGGTTGAACCGCGGCGCCGGTACCGACGACCTCATCTTGCACAACAAGCGACGCCGGCGCTCCGGTCGATCCCTGGCCGGCCGCGGGGTTGAGCGCAGGGTTACTTTGCATGGTAAAAGGATTAAAAATAAAAAAGACAACCACGACCGCGAGCGCGAGGGCAACCGCGATGCCGGTGACAAGTGTGCGTCGAGACATACCCGTAAGCCTACCCTCCTCCGAGGGCTAGAGCAAGCCCATTATCCCCCGGCTTTAAAATCAAGTATGATGGGCACATGCGCATACCGCACGCCCATCAGATTAATAACTATTATTGCGGACCGGCTATCCTGCAAATGGTCCTTGCCGCTCATGGCATGCGCCAAACTCAAAAAAAACTTGCAAAACTTGCAGGAACAAATTCGAGGATAGGCACTTCGACCAGGGGCATGATACAAGCGCTGGACAGTTTTAACTTAGAGGTTGCCTCGGGCAACAAAAAAAATCTTGCAGACATACGCCAAGAGCTGGCCAAAGGAAGCATCATTATTGTTGCGTATACAGAATTGCATTGGCAATGGGGCCACTATGCCATCGTGCTCGGATATAAAGGAAAAAATATACACCTCCTTGATCCCACAGAAAGGCTTGGTACCGTCATCGTTCTTCCCGCCAAAGAATTTGATAAACGCTGGAAAGATCCGATGTTTACAAAAACGGATCATTGGGCCGCGTTTGTGAGCGCGCCAAAATCGATACAGAAAAAATAATCAGGGAAACAAACTGTACCCCACGCTCGCCGCTTGGTCTTGCGGCATCAATCCGCTTCTGTTGGCCGAGACGAGGCGCTCGTTGAGGAGCAGGAACGAGAGCGCGAAGGCGACGACGATCGCCGCCTGCATTAGGGTGTGTGCGGGCTGAATCTGCACGTGCATAAAGAACGTCAGCAGAAGCGCGATAATGAGAAGCGTCGCCGTGCCGCCGAGGACGCCGCTGCTCACCACCTCGGGGTCTGCGAGCGCACGCAAAATTTGCCGCTGCAGTGATTGGGCAAGCGGCGCGCTTGGCGCAGAAGCCGCCACAGCGGCCGCGGAATTATTTATATTTGCGCCCGCAGCGGGCGCGCCAAAAAACTGTACGACATAGGCCGCCATCTGCCCTTGAAATAACCCTTGCGCGACGCCGACGCCTATCTGGGTGTAGACGGGCTTCACCATATTGTCGCGATGCGCCGG
Organism: Patescibacteria group bacterium; assembly: GCA_028866155.1. GTDB lineage: Bacteria > Patescibacteriota > Minisyncoccia > Phycocordibacterales > SBAW01 > GWA1-54-10. The sequence continues at coordinate 16,946 of JAGWIT010000002.1, read as the reverse complement.
CGACGCCATCCACGCGTTGACCACGTCGGACGAATTGACAAACCGCACCGCCAGATTCTCTCCCGCATATTGATAGCGATATCCCGCCGCCGATATCCACTGCCACGGCGTTTTGCCGTCGGGCCCCGTGTGGGAGAAATATCCTTTTTGCGCCATGTCATCGGCTTTGGCTTGCGCGGCCTGGGTTAAGAGCGCGCTGGTCGCCAGATGGCCGACATTATTTTGCGCGCGCTCGTCGTTGGTGAGCGCGACCACCTCGGCCGACACCACCGCGGCCAAAAAGTTCTGATCTCCTTGCCGCGCGATAAGGTCGGCGACCAAGAACCCCTCGCTCGCCAGCACGAGCGCAAGAAAAAACAGCAGCCACGAACGGTGCAATATCTTTGGCTGGTAGGCGTTCTCGTGCGAAGGTATAAAATGCCGTTTAAATCCCTCCCAAATCTGCATACAAAAATTCTATCATAAGAAAAAAGAGCGCTATACTAGAAGGGTATGAAAAAGCTCTTATTTTTGAGCGCTTTGTTTTTGCTCCCCTCGCTTGTGTTTGCAGCGGGGTTCGCAAAGCAGTCGCTCTTTCTTTCGAAGTCGCCGGTCACCGAGGGCGACGCGGTGCAGATTTATGCCGTGCTCTCAAACGATGCCGGGGCGGCGTTCGCCGGCACGCTCGTGGTGAGCGACGGAAGCGCTCAAATAGGCACGCGGCCGATCTCGATGGCCGCCGGCGGGGCGCAAACGGTGTCCCTGCCCTGGAAGCCGCTTGCCGGGTCGCACACCATTAAAGCCGCGCTTGAGGACAGCGGCGGCGTCACCGTAGAGCAAGAGACCGAGGTCTTCGTCATCAATCCAAAACCGGTGCCGGCAACAACCGCGCCCGCGTCTGTTTCACAACCCGCCGCGGTCGAGTCGTCGGCGCAAATTCAACAAGATATCTCGGGCATCTCGCCGCAGGCCGCCAGCCTCAGCCAGCCGATTTTTTCGACTGTCGATTCTCTGCGAGGGAGTATGTCGAAGCTCATCGACAGCCAACTCGGTGTCGCAAAAAATAATTTGGCCAACCACGGGCTGACCGGCTTAGTCGAAGGGACCTCGACAAGCGCGCTGCCCAACACGATGGGAGATTTTTGGTTCGTCCTGTGGACGCTCTACTTATATGCGCTGACCATCTTGCAATTCCTCATCAGCAACGCCGGCGTCTTCTATCCCCTGCTCGTTATTGTTTTCTTTTATCTCTTGTATAGAACGTACCGCTGGGCGCGCAGACCTTCGTATTAGGACTTTTAAAAATCTTTGTGCAGGAGTTGGAGTCTCGTTCATCTCTCCGGAGCAAAGACTTTTTTTGAAGTCCTCCAATGCCACACGGCGAGGCAGAATAATAGCAATGTCGTGAGCGCTGAAATCGCGCAGTACATGCAAAGCGCCCCGATAACGAAATATTGAAAGAGCTCAAAGCCTATTGAGCACAGCAATCCTATTGCGGTATACGCGAGTATGCCAAAACGCAAGCCTTTTGAGGCCGGATCTATCACCAGCAAAATCACCAACGCAAGCATGTAGGCGTAGTAGACAAGGCCTATATATCCGAACGGCACGCCAAACGGGTGCGAGTAGGGGCTTGAGAGAACTATCTCGCACCCGCCGATGGCACAAGATGGAATGGCATTAATAAATGCATAATAAGAAAGAAACAATGTGTCGCCGAGCCCGATGAAGGTCGCAGCTATCAAATAGAACGGCGCCAAATAAATTTTTTGCTCCATGCTTTTAATATATCACTTTTCGTTGCGTTTATCTTCCCTATCCCGCACCTGGTGCTCATCGTAACCAAAGTAATGCGCGACCTCGTGCCAAATCGTTTCGCGGATGACGCGGCACAATGCTTCTTCCTCCGTAAGGTTCAACCTTACGGAGAGAGCCTTGGCTTCTTCTTCGATAGGAAGTTGAAACAGCGTGATGGTGTCGGGCAAGGTGCCTCCCACGCCATAGAAGTCGCCGCGGGCCACTGCCGGCACGCCGTGGTAAAGCCCAAGCAGGGTTTCGTTGTCGCTCAGGCCCTCCTGCTTGCGAAGCTCCAAAGAAGGTTCGTCCTCAACCAAAAACCCTACATTTTTGATGAGGTGATGAAACTTCTCCGGCACCGCGCGCGGAAACTCCTCCTCAACCAATTTCTCAAATTCTTCACGAGTCATAGACAAAGTAAAAAATACTTTTTGCAGGAGTTGGGGTCCCGTTCATCTCTCCGGAGAAAAGTATTTTTACTTCGTCTACTTTAACAGATTTTTGAACTTCTCCTGCACTTTCTCGACTTTGGGCGCAATGATTAATTGGCAGTAGCCTGCCGTCTTGTGGTTTTCGTAATATTTTTGATGATAGTCCTCAGCTCGGTAAAACATCACGAGCGGCTCAACGGTGGTGATAATGGGCTTGCTTAGGCTTTTTTGGATATTGCCGATGTATATCTCGCTCATCTCTTTTTGCCGCAGTGTCGTATAAAAGATTGCCGAGCGGTACTGCGGCCCGACATCACTGCCCTGACGGTTCGGCGTCGTCGGGTCGTGGCTGCCAAAATAGACCTGCAGAAGTTCGGGAAAGGCAATGGCGTCCGGGTTGTACACAATTTTTGCCGACTCTACGTACGGCGTCTCTCCAGTCGAGACTTCTTCGTAGCTCGGCCCTCTTTCGGTTTTATAGGCAGGTCCCGAGTATCCAGGCTCGACGCTGCGGACACCTTTCAGCATCAAAAAAATAGCCTCGGTGCACCAAAAACACCCGCCGCCAAAAACTATCGTTTCGGTGTTCATGTTGACTTTCGATTAGTTGACTACCATTATACCAGCCGGAACCTTAATGCAATGGCGAGAGAGGAGCAAGGGATGAAAATCCTTATCGTTGAGGCAGATGACGCGCGAGCTGAGATGTACAAGCAAAATTCCGCGCGCGATTACCCAACGTCACAGCGCGCCAAAACAATCAGCGAAGGCCAGCGAATCTTGAGGTCTGGCAAGGATTTCAACAAGGTATGCTGCGGCGGCTCATATATGGATGTCGATGCGTTCATTAAACTCAAAGCGGCGGCCGCGTAAATAGGCAATGACGCAGAAAAAAATTTCAGCCACCGGAGACGCCCGGTGGTTTTTTTATTTCAAATACTTCTTCCCTTTTAATTTGTCGGGCAAATAGGATTCTTTGTCATACAATTTGTACCCTTTGTGATAGCCTAAATCTTTCATCAGTTTGGTTGGCGCGTTGCGCACACGCATCGGGATTGGCAGGTTACCGAGCTCTTTGACGTCGGCGACCGCTTCAAAATAGGTATCATAACTTTTGCGCGATTTTTTGCACTCCGCTAAATAAGCCACGCCGTGCGCGAGGTTTATCGCGCACTCGGGGTAGCCTATGGTTTCGCACGCGCAAAAGACCGCGTTGGCAACGACGAGCGCGGTCGGCACCGCGAGGCCGATGTCTTCGCTCGCAAACACCACCATGCGCCGCGCTATAAACAGCGGGTCCTCGCCCGCCTCGACCATCCTTGCCAGATAATAAAGCGCGGCATCAGGCTGGGAGGCGCGCATCGATTTAATAAATGCGGAGATGGTGTTGTAATGCTCCTCGCCTTTTTTGTCGTAGCGCAGATGCTTGCTCTGTATTGTTTCTTTGAGCGAATCGAGGTCGAGTTTTCCATAGAGCTGGTGCGCGCCCTCTAAAACCCCTATCGCCTGCCGCGCATCGCCGCCGGCCATTTGGATGAGCCATTGCTTTGCTTCTTTGTTTATTTTTGTCTTCAGCTCCTTTGCCGCGCGAACAATTATTTTCTCCATGTCCTTTTCGGTCAGTTCATTGAGCACAAAAACGCGCGAGCGCGAAAGCAAAGCGCCGATGATCTCGAAGCTCGGATTCTCAGTTGTAGCGCCAATGAGCGTGAGGTCGCCCCGCTCGACAAAGGGCAAAAGAAAATCCTGCTGTGCTTTGTTAAAGCGGTGTATCTCGTCTACAAATAAAACCTTTGGTTTCTCAGGAAAAGCAAAGGTCTGACCTTTGTTGTGCGAAGGTCTGACCTTTGCTATACCCAAAATATTTTTTATATCATCCTTGCCCGAATCGACGGCCGACAATTCATAAAAATCGGCATTCAAAGCATTGGCATAAATGCGCGCCAAAGTGGTCTTGCCCGACCCCGGCGGGCCCCACAATATAAAGGAGAATAAATGCTTACCCTCAATCGCTTCCCGAAGCGGTTTCCCCTTCCCCACCAAATGCTCCTGTCCGACAAACTCATCGAGCGTTTTCGGGCGAATCTGCGAAGCCAGCGGTTCCATCCCGCCAGTATACGCTTTTTGTCTCTTAGCACTGAAGTGCGGCAAGACACTGCGCTTTTTGAGCTGATGGGAGGGTGTTGCACTGCGCGCACTGCGCCGCGGTGCCTTTTACTCCTGCGGAGGCAGAGCCGCCTGCGGCACCAGTCGCGCCTGCTCCCTGCGCGGGCGGCGTGTAGGACGCAGTGGCGGTAAACGAGATGTTGCTCGGCAAATTAAATTTACTCTGGTCTGGAGTCCACGGCTGGCAGGAGTAGTTCATCGGCGAGCTGTAGTTGACGCCGTTGCTTTGCGTTGAAGCCTGCCCCTGCGTCACAGTGCTCTTAAAGCCGGTAGTACTCATCGAGGTCCAGACATAGCTGGTGTTGTTCTCAACTATCATGTGCGCGTCGATAGTCCCCTGCGCGCCTTTCTCGGTAAAGTCGCCCGCGACTGCGCCGTTTGCCACATATACCGTGCCGCTCTCTGAGCCGCTCTCAGTCGTGGTAGAAAACGTGCACGCGACCGGAGCCCCCGCGGCCACCAGAGACTGCAGAGACATTGCCGCGCCGTTTTGTCCGGTAAAATCGGCCGCGGGGGCGGCCACCGGAGCCGAATTATTTTTTGCCACAAAATAATATACACCTCCTGCGATTATGATAATAGCCACCGCACCGATGAGCGCTTTCGTATTCATATGCGATAAAGTATACAATAGGTTAAAAAAATGGATAAAACCGATGAAGAACTCGTCGCCGACTATCTTGGCGGTGAGGAAAATGCTTTTGGAGAACTGGCCAAGCGGCATCTGCCGTCGGCCTACTCCTTTGCCTTGCGCTTTGTCGGCAGCCGGGAGGAGGCCGAGGACATCGCGCAGGAAACCTTTCTCAAGGCGTGGAAGAACCTCAAACAGTACCGCAAAGAGGCGAGCAAGTTTAAGACATGGCTGCTGCGCATCACGCGCAACACCGCGATAGATTTTTTGCGCAAAAAAAAGAATATCGCGTTCTCGGGGTTTGAGAACGAGAGCGGCGAGAACGTTTTGGCCGAAACAGTCGCCGACCAATCGCCCCTGCCCGAGGAGCTTTTTGCAAAAGCCGGCGACTCACAGGAAGTGAATCAAGCCCTGCTTCAGCTGAGCCCGCGGCACCGCGAGCTTTTGCTCCTCTACTACACCAACGACCTCACGTTTCAAGAAATTGGCGAAGTTTTGGGCGAGTCGCAAAACACCACCAAGAGCCGCCACCGGCGCGCACTGCAGGCCCTGCGCAAGATCCTTGAGCAAAGGGGCCATTCGCACCCAAACACGCCAGAATAACGTATAAAAGATATGCAAAAACGCTCAACCCTTTTTACCCTGCTTGCCGAAGCGACGCCTCCGCGCGGACTCTATGAGGCGATACTCGCGCGCATCGAGGAGGCCAAACGCACACAGGCCCGCGTTCGCTCCGGTATTTTTGGAATCGTCGCGGTGCTCTCGGGTGCGGCGCTCGTGCCGGCGGTGCAATATGCTTTGGCACAATTCTACGCATCCGGTTTTTATGACTACGCATCGCTCCTGTTGTCGGATCGTTCGCTGGCGCTCACCTATTGGCGCGAGTTTTCGCTGACCCTGCTCGAATCGCTGCCGGCGCTTGCGCTCCTCTTTGTCATCCCGCTCGTCGTGGCGCTGGTGTGGTCTTTGAGCCGAACCATTAAGACCGCGCGCGTCGCTTTTACCTATGGCAACATTTGAGGATTATTTGTTTGTTAAAAATAGCAAGTGGATTTTTTGGGGCATCGGAGCTCTCGTAACGCTTCTTTTAGTGTTTCGTGCGGGAGTGGTCGTGGGCTTTCATGAGGCGCTCAGCTCCCACGGGCTTGGCCGCCGACCGCCGCAGAGCGAACCGTTCGGCCTCTCGCTCTTCGGCGGCACCATACCCGGCCACGGCGCGGTGGGCTCCATTGCCACGGTGACACTTCCGACGCTTATCATACAGACTCGGGACGGCATGATGGAGAAAATAGGGATCACCTCTGCGACCGCCATTAACGATGAAAACGGCCAGCCGCTCGCGCCAAGCGAGCTAAAGGCCGGCGATATGGTCATAATCATCGGCGAACCTGGCAACACTGGCGACATGAACAGCGAAGGAGAGATAGACGCGCGCCTTATTCGTGTTCTTCCTCCGCCGCCCGCCGGGCTAGAGCTCCCGGGCGGCGCCCCCACCACGTCGATGAACATTATTTATCGGGCGCAACAATAATCGACATGAAAAAAATTTTGAATAGGTTTGCTTCGGTAAAAAAATATGCCGTCGCGCACAAATTCATCAGTGTCATCGCCGTCGTGATAGTACTCGGCGGCGGGTGGTATGTCTACGCCAAAGCGACCTCAACCAGCGGACAGGTGCGCTACGCGGTCGGCACGGTCGCGCAGAACACGATCATCTCCTCGGTCTCCGAGAGCGGGCAGGTCACCGCCAGCCGCACGCTCAACATCACGCCGCAAGTGTCGGGGCAAATACTCCATATATATGTAACGCCGGGTGAACAGGTCAAGGCAGGCGCCACCATCGCTATGCTCGACCCCACGACCGCCGAAGAAGCCGTGACCAGCGCCAAAGAAAACTTGCAGAGCGCGCAGATCGCGCTCGCAAAACTCCAGGAGCCCGCAACCACGCTCACGCTCACCGAACAGCAAGACGCGCTCACGCAGGCACAAAGCAATCTCACCACACTCTACCAGAGCTCTTTTAGCGACGTGACCAACACCTTTCTCGACCTCCCCACCATTATCTCGGGCCTGCAGGACGTCGACCTCGGCTCCGAGGCCGGAGGCGCATCGCAATGGAACATAGATTATTATTCGAGCCAGGTAAGCAAGTACAACAGCAGCGCGCAGTCCTACCGCGACGCGGCATACAACGACTACGAAACCGCGCGCACATCCTACGATCAGACCTTCTCTGATTTTAAATCGCTCTCCTCGACGCCCGACCAGGCGACGATAACCAAGATACTCAGCGAAACATACGCGACAACGGGCCTTGTCGCCACCGCGGCAAAAAGCGCTAACGACCTTATACAATTTTACAGCGACCAGCTCACTCAAAACGGCGCAACGCCAAAATCGACAGCCGCAACGCAGATAACGAACCTCAACTCGTACCTCAGCAAGGCGCAGTCGCATCTCTCGACGCTCCTCAGCGACGTTAACAATCTGCAGGGCGACCAGCAGAGCATCACCGAAAAAGAGCAGACGCTCGCGCAAACCAAGGCCGGAGCCGACACGCTCGACATACAGAGCGACCAGCTAAACGTCACGAAGGCCGAGGACGCGCTTAGCCAGGCGGAGCAGACGCTCTCAGAATATTATGTGACCGCGCCGTTTGCCGGCACCATCGCCTCGGTCCCACTCAACGAGTATGACCAGGCTGGGAGCGGCACGACGCTGGCGACGCTTATCACGAGCCAGCAATATGCCGACCTCTCCATAAACGAAGTCGACGCCGCTAAAATCCAGCTCGGCGATAAGGCGACTATTACCTTCGACGCCATCCCCAGCCTCACATTGACCGGCACCGTCGCGCAACTCTCCCCCTCCGGCACGGTCTCGCAGGGCGTCGTGACGTATGACGTGAAAGTTGCTTTCGACACGCAGAACCCGCAGGTTAAATCTGGCATGTCGGTCAACGTCAACATTGAGACGGCCGTCCACCAAGACGTACTGACGATACCGTCGAGCGCGATAAAGACTGCGGGCGGCGCGAGCTATGTGCAGGTCTTTACCCCGCCCCTTGCCACCTCGACGGTTGCCGCTGCAGGCACTGCGGGCGTGGTTTCGGCGACCGCTCCGCAGAACGTGCCGGTCACTGTTGGAATTTCCGATAACACCAATACCGAAATAACGTCGGGCCTCACGCTCGGTGAACAAATCGTGACGCGCACCATTAGCGGGAGCACTGCCGCGACCACTGCGACCACGGGCACGGGCGGCGCCGGCGCCACGGGTGCGGCGCGCACCACCGGCGGAGGCTTTGGCGGAGGCGGAGGCGCTATTCGAATCGGCGGCTAAGTCTCCTATGATTGAAGTAAAAGATATCACCAAAACGTATGGGCAGGGCGACACGGCCTTTCAGGCGCTCAAAGGAGTATCCTTTAAAATTGAGGACGGCGAGTTCGTTGCCATCATGGGGCCGTCGGGCTCGGGCAAATCGACGATAATGCACATCCTCGGGTGCCTCGACACGCCGACCTCGGGCTCCTATCATCTTGACGGCAAGGATGTTTCAAAATTGAGCGACGAAGATCTCGCCGAAATTCGCAAGGACAAAATCGGCTTCGTGTTTCAGTCGTTCAACCTGCTCCCCCGCACCACGGTGCTGCGCAACGTGATGCTCCCGCTTATATACGCGGGCGTCGGCGAGGAGGAGCGTGAAAAGCGCGCAAAACAATCGCTCATGGCCGCCGGCATGGTCGAGACGCACTTTATGCACAAGAGCAATGAATTATCGGGCGGGCAAATCCAGCGCGTCGCCATCGCGCGTGCGCTCGTTAACGACCCGTCGCTCATTTTGGCCGACGAACCAACCGGCAACCTCGACACCAAGACCGGCGAGATTGTGCTCGGCACCTTTCAAAAATTAAACCGCGAGCACGGCTGCACCATCGTGCTTATTACCCACGAGGCCGACGTGGCTGAGCACGCCAAGCGCATTATTACGCTCCGCGACGGCGTCATCACCTCGGACAAAAAACACCAGCAACGCCCGGCTCGCGCGCATCACGAAGCCCAAACATCATGACTATTAAAGACACGCTCGAAGAAACATATGCCGCGCTCTCGGCCAACAAAACCCGCTCAGGGCTCACCATACTCGGCATCGTCATCGGCATTGCCTCGGTCATCGCGCTCGTCTCGGTTGGCCAGGGCGCTTCGGCGTCCATCTCCTCGAGCATCAACGCGCTGGGCTCAAATCTTCTTGAGGTGCTCCCGGGCGCGACGCGGCAGTTTGGCGCGGGAGTCTCCGCCGGCCGCGGTACCGCCAAGTCGCTGATCCAGGCCGACTCGGACGCCATAGCCTCGCAGGTGCAAAACGTGCAGGCGATCGCCGACGAAGTGACGGGGAGTTACCAGGTCGCGGCGGGCGGCAACAACACGCGCGTCACCGTCGATGGCACCAGCGAAGCTTATCCGCAGATTCGCAACGTGGCTGTAGATCAGGGCTCGTATGTCACCGACGCCGAAAGCGTATCTTTGCAAAAGGTGGCAGTGCTGGGCCCCACGGTAGCGACCGACCTCTTTGGCACCGACCCCGCCCAACCCGACGGCTTGCCCGCGGACGTCATCGGCCAAAAGATACGCATCAACAACATCGAGTTTACCGTTATCGGCATCACGGTGGCAAAAGGCGGCACCGGCTTCGGCAGCCAGGACAATCAAATTTATATTCCTCTGCAAACCGCCGAGCGGTTTTTGACGGGTAACAGCTATCTCTCGACCATTGACGTGCAGGCCACCGGCCCCGACGTGATGACGCAGGTGCAAAACGACCTCACCTCGCTTTTGCTGGCGCGGCACAACATCACCGACGCGACGCAGGCAGACTTTAACGTTCTCAATCAGGCCGATATCTTGGCGAGCGCCTCGAGCATCACGACGACGCTCACCTACTTGCTCGGCGCCATCGCGGGAATCTCGCTTTTGGTCGGCGGCATCGGCATCATGAACATGATGCTCACCACCGTGACCGAGCGCACGCGCGAAATCGGCCTGCGCAAGGCCATCGGCGCGCGCAAAAGCGATATCAGCATGCAATTTCTAATTGAGGCGGTCGCACTGACGCTTATCGGCGGCATCGCGGGCATTGTGCTTGGCAGCGGCATCTCGTTTTTGGTGTCGCTGTCGGGTATCGTCCACACGAGCGTCTCATGGCAGGCGATACTGCTGGCCTTCGGCGTATCGGCCGCCATCGGCATCGCGTTCGGCTACTATCCCGCGCGCCGCGCCGCGTCGCTCAACCCCATCGAGGCTTTGCGGTACGAGTAACGACCTTATCACTACTGCAGCTGGAGTGGTATACTGAATCCTTCATGGCACACAATATCATCGAAGTAAAGAACCTGACCAAGAAGTTTGGGGATTTTACTGCGGTTAAAGATATTTCTTTCTCTGTGGCAAGCGGCGAGCGGTTCGCTTTTTTGGGGCCAAACGGCGCGGGCAAGTCAACGACCATCAAAATGCTCACGACACTGCTCTTGCCCACGAGCGGCAGCATTATGCTGGGTGGACACGACCCTGTGCGCGAGGCGGACGCCGCGCGCAAAAGCTTCGGCATTGTTTTTCAAGACCCGTCGCTCGACGAAGACCTGACCGCGCAGGAGAACATGGAGTTCCACGGCGTGCTCTACAGCGTGCCCCGGGACACGCGCCGCGCGCGCATTGAAGAACTCCTTAACTTTGTCGAGCTCTACGACCGGAAGGATAGTTTTGTGCGCGACTTCTCCGGTGGAATGAAGCGCCGGCTCGAAATCGCGCGCGGGCTTCTCCACCACCCCAAAATTATCTTCCTCGATGAGCCGACGCTCGGCCTTGACCCGCAGACGCGCAATCATTTGTGGCAATATCTGGAGAAATTGAACGAGGAGGAAGGTATCACCGTGTTTTTCACGACGCATTACATGGACGAGGCCGACCGGGTGGCGCAGCACATCGCCGTCATCGACCATGGACAGATAATCGCAACGGGCAGCGGCGAAGAATTAAAAAAGCAGACCGGCACGCAGACGCTCGAAGACGCCTTCCTCAAACTCACGGGCAGCGAGATACGCGAAGAAGGCGCCGACTCGCTCGCGCGCATGCGGATGTTCCGCGGCAGAAGATAATAACTATATGAACGCTGTATACATCATGTGGCTCCGCGAGATAAAGCGCTTTTCGCGCTCCAAATCGCGCATCGTCGGCTCTTTAATGCAGCCTCTCCTCTTTTTGGTTTCGTTCGGATTCGGATTCGGTGCGGTCTTTGCCGCCGCGGGACAGGGAAACTACATAAACTTTTTGGCGCCCGGCATCATCGGCATGAGCATCATCTTTACCTCTATATTCAACGGCATGCAGGTCATCTGGGATAGGCAGTTCGGCTTTCTTAAAGAGACGCTGGTCGCTCCGGTGCCGCGCATAGCCATTATGTTCGGCCGCACGCTCGGGGGCGCTACGGTCGCGACCCTGCAGGGATGCATCGTCCTCGTGATGACGCTTCTCATCGGCTTTCATCCCGTGTCGTGGCTGCTGATAGCACCCGCTATACTCATCATGCTTTTTATCGGAACGCTCTTCTCGGCGCTCGGCATGATGGTTGCCTCGCTCATGCGCGACATGCAGGGGTTCCAACTGGTGATGAACTTCCTCGTGATGCCGCTGTTCTTTCTCTCCGGAGCGCTCTTCCCGCTGAGCGCCGTGCCGGAGGCGCTCAAGCTGGTGGCGGCCATAGATCCGCTCTCCTACGGCGTCGACGCACTGCGCTACTTCCTCATCAATGCAACGACCTACGGCCTCGGGCTCGATCTTATCGTGCTCAGCGGCTTTACGCTCGTATTTTTGGCGCTGGGAAGCTATTTCTTCTCGCGAATCCAAGTATGATAAGACCACGCAAACTGTGCACCATAAAGTACATGAAGAACGTATAAGTCGTATGAATAAGAATCAAATTATTGGAGCTGTGGTGGGCATTATTATCATCGGTGGAGGGGCTTTTTATGCGGGCGAGGCGTACGGCAAGGGTCAGGCACCGACGCGCGGAGCAGGTTTTGCTGCAGGCGCAAACTTTGCAGGCCGCGGCGGCCGCGCAGGCGGCAACGGGTTCACGATCGGGCAAATACTCTCGGCAGGCAACGGAAGCATCACGATACAGTCGACGATGAGCAGCAGCACCGAGATAGTGCTGGTCGGCAACTCGACTCAAATTCTTAAAACAACCGCGGGCGGTGCGAGCGATCTTACTCCCGGCACCAGCGTGGTCGTCACCGGTACGCAGAACTCCGACGGCTCGATGACGGCGACCTCAATTCAAGTTCGCCCCGCGGGGCTCAACGTCCCCGACGCGCGCGGCGGCGCGGGCACGCAGATACAATAATCATGCGCGAAGGGCGGTCAATTATGGGCATGCCCATTACCGTCGAGATAGTTGGTGGTGATAACGCGGCACACGCGATAGAGAAAGTGTTCGCCTACTTTACCGCCGTCGACGAACGCTTTAGCACCTACAAAGACACCAGCGAAATATCGCTCATCAACCGTGGCGAAACGCTCCTCCAAAATTACAGCAATGAAATGAAAGAGGTCTTTGCGCTCGCCGAAAAGACAAAAAAAGAGAGCAGCGGCTATTTTGATATTACAAAACCCGATGGCTCCCTCGATCCGTCGGGCATCGTTAAAGGTTGGGCCATCCACAATGCGGCGAATCTTCTGTACGAGTTGGGACATACAAATTTTTATGTCGAAGCGGGCGGCGATATCGCGACAAGCGGGCGCACTAGCGAGGATAAAGAGTGGAGCGTGGGCATCCGCCATCCTTTTGAGCAGGACAAGATAGTTAAAGTGATATACCCCAAAGGCGCGGGAGTCGCAACCTCGGGTTCTTATCTGCGCGGAGCGCATATTTATAATCCGCATGCGCCCGAAGAAAAGCTCAGTGACATAGTGAGCATCACCGTCGTCGGCCCCGACGTGCTTGAGGCCGACCGCTTCGCCACCGCCGCGTTCGCGATGGGGCGTGACGGCATCAAGTTTATAGAGCAACTCAAAGGCTTCGAAGCCTATATGATAGACAAAGAAGGTATCGCCACCATGACCAGCGGGTTTGAAAAGTACTTGAGCGCCTAAACTAGTTAAAACTCCCTGCTCTCGCCGTCCGCAAGAGAAACATATCCGGTTTCAGGAACAATATTTTTAAGCAACATCCCGATAAAGCCGCGGAAGCTCGGGACTACCATACCGTCGTGTACGCCAAAGGCGACGCGCGCTTTAACCGCTTTAGCAAAATCGATAGCATCGCTCATCTTCATCCACGGGCCCGCCACGGGCAGCGCCAAAATATCCACCGGCCGGATAGCCTGCCCGACAGTGGGCGGGTGAAAGTTATCGCCGGGAAAATAAAATTTATCAGCCATCATATAGCCCGTGTTCTCGCACAACCCCATAGTGGGTGGATACACCAGCGCGTGGTCTTTGCCAAAACCTTCGATTTTTATCCCCCTTATCTCGCCCACCTGCCCGTCGCCCACCACAGTGTGCACAATGTCCTCGGCATCCAAGAGCTTTCCCACCGCGCTGTTGGTCACCACGATCGCGTTGGGATTTTTCTTCATCAAAACTTTAACCGAGTCGACATGAAAGTGGTCCTGATGCTCGTGGGTAATAACGATCCCATCGAGCCCTGTCACCCTCTCTTGAGCCTCAACAGTAAAACTCCCCGGATCGGTGAGTAATTTGACCCTATCTTGCTCTAAAACTAGAGCGCAGTGTCCTATCTTGGTGATATTCATATCCTTAAGTATAGCAAATGCTTAAAAAACGCTTATTTTGCAATGTATTTTAACAATCGCATCAAAAACACTTGACAAATTCTTTACTTCGTGTATACTTGTGACAGTTCATTAGCACATTTTCAGAGGTCCCCTGCGGGGAGGAAATTCCTCAGCGGGTTCTGGAGCCTAGCTTCGGCTAGCCAAGTCATGATTCTGCGCACTCCAGAACATCGTGAGATTGGCTGACCATATTGCGGTCATGTTAGGTCCACAAGACCTTTCTGGGGCGGGTTTGCTTTTTGCAACCCGCCCTTTTGCTTTTTATTTTTTTTATTGAAGGCAAATCAAGCTTCGTTAACGCGTCGCTGAAGGTGCCGCCGACTTTTTTGCCGGGATTGAAGATATTTAACGGGTCGAAGATTACCTTTACCTCATGAAAGAGCGCGTACATCTCGGGGCCGAACATTTTTTCTACATACGGAGTGCGAATGAGCCCGTCGTTGTGCTCGCCGGTTATCGAGCCTTGGTAGGACACAACGAGATCATAAACTTTGTGAGACAACTCGTCGATGGTTTTCCTTATCGTCGGGTCCTTGGGGTCGACTAGTGGGATGATGTGGAAATTTCCGTCGCCTACATGCCCCGCGATAGTGTAGGTCAATTTGTAGCGAGACAAAATCGCTTGCAGTTTGGGTAAAAATTCGGGCAGTTTCATTGGCGGCACCACGAAGTCGTCTATGAACGGCGCGGTGCGCTTGCCGCGGATCTTCTTGCGCAATAAATTAAAACTCTCGCGGCGCACCGCCCAATATTTGCGCGCGGCGGCTTCGCTTTTGGCGATACGCACGCCGATGTGGCTTCTGTTTTTCTTCGCCTCTTTGGCGAGAGCTTCTGCCTTTTGCAAAGCCGCTTCTTGCGTGTCCGCGCGAAACTCCACAATGAGCACTAGCTTGGGCACGCCGCCGGTGAGCACCATCCACAGCTCGGGCAAGAACGAGATACCGAGGCTCAAGAGGCCGGACTTCATTTGGGTAGCGAGCTCGGGCAGGTACTTCATCGCGATAGAGAAGGTGTGATCGTCATATGACTCAAAGCTGTCCGGCTGGTGCCCCAGTACTTCGGGCACCACCTCGCCGAGCTCGGCAATGGAGTCGAGGAATAATATCGTCATCGCCGCATAGGGCTTGGGGTGCACCAGCTTAAACCAAATTTTGGTAAATATTCCTAGAGTCCCCTGCGCCCCAACCATCAATCTTGCTAGATTAAGAGAATGCTCCCCATCTCCTATACCCCACAACGCATAGCCCGAAGAATTTTTTTCAACTTTGGGTTTGTGTTCTTCTATAACTTTTTTATGCTCGGGCATTTTTACCAATTGTGATACCCGGCGATACAAATCTCCTTCAAACCCCGGCTCCTCTAATTTGTGTTTTAAAGCATCTCCTTCAAGGTTTTGCAGATGATGCACCTGTCCGTCGCTCAAAACGACATCAAGCTTCTCGACATAGCGCGCGGTCTTGCCATATTTTAAATTTTTCTCTCCCCCGGAGTTGTTGGCGACCATCCCGCCGACGGTGTTTAGCTCACGCGAAGCCGTGTAGCTCGGCAATTCCAAATCTTTTCTCTTGGTCTCTTTGTCAAAATCCCTAAAGTAGACGCCGGGCTCGACAATAGCGCTCGAGTCTCCCACCTCGATAATATGGTCGAAGTGCTTCGTCATGTCCAAAATAATCGAATCGCTCAGCGGGCCGCCCGACATGTCGGTACCGGCCGCGCGCGCCGTGAGCGATAGCGCGCTCTTTGAATCCCCCTTTTGTTTTTTTGAAGTAACAAACTCAACTGCCCTGCAAACATCATCGGCATCCAAAGGATGCACAACCACTTCTGGTTTGACATAAAAAAGGCTCGCGTCGCGGCTGTTAGCCTCAAGCGCTTGAGGCGAATCCTCCACCTCGCCCTTTATCACTTTTTGCAACTCCTCCGCAAGCGACATTTGTATTTATTTTACAACAATTTTTGAGCGGGCCCGGCGGGCGGCTGCGCGGCGACGGGCGTGGGTGCGGTGGATCAGGCGTACTCTTGCGGAGTTAATCAATGGAAAGAAGTCGGAGATAAAGTTGTAGGCCGCGGCGCCAGTGGGGCCGATGAAGCCGCCGAACACCAGTGCCAACCCTGCCGCATTAGTGAGCCCCCAGATCCAAAAATCCTCGACCGCAATGCGCCGAGTAATGCGCGCGAGGTGCATAGCCTCGGGCAGCATCTCGAGCTCGTCACGCATCAGCACGATCTGCGCCGACTCAATGGCCGCGTCGATGCCGCTGCCGCCCATCGCGACGCCCACCTGCGCCGCCGAGAGCGCCGCCGCGTCGTTGACGCCGTCGCCGACCATAATAACCACGCCTTCTTTGTGCAGTTGTTTAATCACGCCGACCTTGCCTTCGGGCAAGAGATTGGCATGAAAGCTGTCCAAGCCGACCTCTTTAGAGATGGCCTGCGCGACGCGCTCGTTATCGCCCGTGAGCATCACCGTTTTGCGCACGCCTAAGCTTTTTAGCTCGGCAATGGCGCGGCGCGCGTTTTGCTTGAGCTGGTCAGCGATGGCAAAAAAGCCTATCGCCTTGTGCCCTACCGCCACGAACGACACGCTCTGCCCTCGGTCGGCGCACGCGTTCGCTTTTTCTTGAAGCTCCTGCGGGATGGTCGTTTTGCAGGCTAGCAAAAATTCGCTCTTGCCGATGTGTATAATTTCAGAACCTTTGTGCGCGACGATGCCGCGTCCGCTCACCTGCTCGAGCGTGTCGGGGAATTCTTCTTTTGTATGGTGTTCATCGGCATACGCGACAATCGCGCGCGCAAGCGGGTGCTGGGAGCGGCGATCGGCTATTGAGCCCGCGCGCAAGAGCTCTTGCTCAGTGACGCCCTCAACCACGGCGATGCTCGACACCGCCAGCGTGCCCTTGGTGAGCGTGCCGGTTTTGTCGAATACAAAAACGCTTGCTTGCCCCAAGGCTTCCAAATGCGCGGCGCCTTTGATGATGACGCCATAGCGCGCTGCCGAGCCGATGGCGCCGAGATACGCGAGCGGGATGGCGATGGCGACGTCGTCGGCGCACACCACGAGCACCACCGAGAGCACGAGCGACATGTTGC
>JAGWIT010000031.1 GCA_028866155.1 Patescibacteria group bacterium | reverse complement strand
ACCTTCTTTGCACGTTGGGAAATGTCATCGAGATTTTCGGTGTATGTTTCCCAAGGGAAACGAATTCCCCAGCCTGGTTTGAAGACATGCATGCGGCCCGTGATGCTCGTCACGATGAGCGCGCCTAACTTTGGTACGACCACCAAGAAAAACTTCCATGTGCTTGCGAACACTATTACTGCCCAGATGCCGGCGACAGGAATGCCCAATGTCCAGAAGGGCAAATGGGAGCCTGAGGTTGCATAGATTGGTATAAGCAGCAGCAAGAGCACAAAGAATTCGAACCCGACCCAGACGGCAATACGTGTTTTGGTGTTGCCTGCTTTGCCGGAAATCTTTAGCTGGTAGCTTTTGCCTATGCGGCGAATTTCTTTCGAACTAAGATTTTTGAGATGCCAGCTGCGCTCAGGTTGGTCATTTTGTGGCTGGGCCGGTTGAGGATTTTGCTGATCCTGAGCCTCAGCCGCCTGCGACTTCTGCAACAACCCATAGATTACGGCTGCGATAATCACGACAATCGCCGCGATAATCACTACGTTAAGGATAGTGGATATAGACATCGCTGTCTCCTTGTGAGTGTTGAATGTCAGGGAACCCCTTGCGGCAGTGCCGCTCCGTTGAAAACCGTATCATATTAAGGAACAAAAGTCAAGTTAAAAAACCCTTTAAATACAGGGTTTTTTATCGTTTACACTGAGCTTGTCGAAGTGTGCCCTCGAGAGGACTCGAACCTCTAATCCTTGCGGAACGTGGTCCTAAGCCACGCGCGTCTACCAATTTCGCCACGAGGGCATGGAGTTGATTGTATACTGGATGGCATTCCCCCAAAAGGGAAGAAGAATCGTATTCTATATGCTCAGATATCTTATAGGCAACGTTGTTATCGCAGCTTTTTTACTTCTCTTTGTTCTCATCAATATACAAGCATTTAGGGTGACAGGGGAGGTTGGATATATTCTCGTAGCCATCAATCAAAGCGTGTACGGTATGCTCTTTTTAGCGCGCAAGCGCGCGGTCGCTACTTCAACCTCGGCATTTGACTGGGGCATCGCGTTTGCCGCGACATTTTTAGGGACGCTGTTGAGGCCGGCACATCCTCTCAATGCCTGGCTGGGCGACGCGTTAATAAGCATCGGAATCATAATCAATCTTGCCAGCGTGCTGTTTCTCAACCGAAGCATCGGCATGGTGCCCGCACAGCGGAGCATAAAGACCGGCGGCTTATATCGATATGTCCGGCATCCCATGTATGCAAGCGAGGTACTGTCCCTCTTTGGCTATACGCTCGCCAACGTTTCCTTTGCAAATGCTTTCATAGTAATAAGCACCGCGGCGTTCATGCTCATCCGGATTAACCGCGAGGAATTATTTTTATCGCGAAGCCTTGCGTATCAGGCATATAGCATCGAGACCCGGTGGAAGCTTCTGCCATTTATATACTGAACCAAGCGATGTACCGCTAGTCCGCCCACCAGGATTCGAACCTGGGACCATCTCCTTAAAAGGGAGCCGCTCTACCAACTGAGCTATGGGCGGGGGAGTGGGGAACAAATATTAACCTATCATACTTGTGCTGGGAGTGGGAATCGAACCCACAAGACCTTGCGGTCACGAAATTTTAAGTCTCGCGCGTATACCAGTTCCGCCATCCCAGCGTTTCTTATTTTTACCACAAATGTTAGATTGTTGGATACGTCCGCCTTGTCGGGCGAGACAGGGCCATGTCGCCAAGTAGTAAGGCAAGAGTCTGCAAAACTCTTATACGCGGGTGCGATTCCCGCCATGGCCTCTAGTTTGAAAGTTCATCGAGGCGCTGGCGGTTCTTTTCACCGCGATCGATGACGAACTCCACGCGGGGAGGGGAGGCGCCGCGCACACGAGTCTTGAAAAATTCGGTGAACGCGCGGCGGTTGCGGTTGGCGAAGTCGGCCGCCGCCTTCTCTTGCGAGTCGGGGCATACGGTGATGAGTATGTTGCCGCGCTTGCCGTCCTCAGACACCACAGCACCGGTCACGGTGATAAGCGACTGGCGGTTGGCCTCGCGCGCGAGAAACTCGGCCGCCGCCTCGCGCAGAGCTTCCTGCAGTTTTTCGCGCCTGAGGGTCATTTCATTTCAACGGCGAAGGCTTCGAGACGATCGCCCGCGGCCGGCTCAACGTTCATCTTTATCATCGCGCCGAACTCGGCGCCGGCCTCAACCTCTTTGACGTCGCGTTTTTGAGACTGCAAAGAGACGATGCTGCCGCGGCCGAGCTCCGCATCGCCGTGGCCGGGCAGGCGCCGCATCACCTTTACTTCTTTACCCTGCACAAGAATGCCTTCCTCGACGCGTCCGCCCAAGACCACGCGCCCTTTGGCAAAGCTGAACACTTTAACTATTTTTGCCGTGCCGGTCATCTCCTCGACGCGCTCAAGCGGGCGGCGTTTTTCTATTTCTGCGCCAAGCCACTCGGTCAGCTTGTAGATGATGTCAAAGACCGCGACCTTAACTCCGAGCCGTTCTGCCAGATCTTTTGCCTCGCGCTCGACTTTGACGTTGAAGCCGACAATAATGCCGGGAGTCGCGCTCCCGCCGACGAGCCGCACATCGCCCTCGCCGATAGCGCCCACGCCGCGCGAGACTATGCGCACCTCGAGCCGCTCATCTTTGGGCAATTTCTCGAGCTCGTGCAACACGGCATCACCCGTGCCGGCGACATCGGTCTTGATGACCAGCGGCAGGACAACGTGTATTTTTTCTTCTTCGTTTTCACTCTCAGAAGTCTCCGCAAGTTTAGCTTGCGCCGGCAAGCTAAACTTGCGGAACTCTGCTTTTGCCTCTGCCGCATCCGCCTCGGCTTCTTTTTTGCTCTCGACGACATGCCACGGCACGCCCACCGCGGGGAGGGAAGAGAATCCGACTATCATCACCGGGCTTCCCGGCAGTGCCTCTCGTATCGGCTTGCCCAAAAAATTTTCCATGATGCGCACGGGAGCAAAGCTCTCGCCTGAGACGACGAACTCGCCGCTCTCGATGCTGCCGTTCTGCACTATCAAAGTCGCGGTGTTGCCGCGCTTGGGGTCGACGTGCGCTTCGATGACGAGGCCTTCGCCCGGCAGCTCGGGGTCGGCGGTGAGTCCCTCGAGCTCGCCGGCGAGCAAAATGAGGTCAAGGAGTTCGGGGATGCCTTCGCCGGTCTTGCCCGATACCGCGACCCACGGCACTTCGCCGCCCATGCCTTCAAGAAATATATTATGTTCCAACAGCGACATCTTCGCACGCTCGACGTTGGCGCCCGGCTTGTCCACTTTGGTGAGCGCGACGATAAAAGGTATTTTTACTTCCTGTATCAATGTGACGGCCTCCATCGTCTGCGGCTTGACGCCCTCTTCGGCTGAGACTACCAAGACGGCCACATCCGCTACCTCAAGCCCGCGCGAGCGCATCGCGGCAAACGCTTCGTGTCCCGGCGTGTCAAGAAAAGTTATCTTGTGCTTGCCGCTTGAGTTTTCGTGTTCGGCTTCATAGGCCGAGAGGTGCTGGGTGATGCCGCCCGCCTCGCCCTCGACGACATGGGAGCGCCGGATATAGTCGAGCAGAGTCGACTTGCCGTGGTCGATGTGTCCCACGACGGCAACAATAGGCGGGCGGCTCCCGCTTGATATTTCTTTAGCGTTCATAGTATTTATTTTTTGGGCTTGCGCGCCGCGACGGCGCCTTGCGCCTTTTGTATCGCCTCCTTCTCCTCGCCGGTGAGCTCATAGCTTGAGGAGCCGTGCTCGATTGGCTTTGCGTATACGCCGACGCGGTCGCGCGCGTAGAGGGTCGACAATACCACGCCGTGGCCCTCTTCATCAAGAAGCGCCGCGGCGAAGCTCTGATTGCCGCCCTGTCCCGTGCCGGCAAAAGGGTTGAAGCGCACGACGCCGAGCCCCGAGAGGCCGCCGCGCAGGCGTGTTTCGACCAGCTTTAAATACTTTTCAAGCTCGCCGCGGAAGGCCTTCATCTCCTGCATCTCGCGCGCGAGTACGGCGATGGTTTCCTCAAGCGACCCCGTCCGGCCCATTAATAGCCGCGCGAGCCTGCGACGCAAGGCGAGCATATAAAGGAATGAAGCAAGGGCGAGCACAAGCGCGCCCGCGGCGGTGTAGGGAGCGGCAATGGCAAGATATATCTTTGCCGAAGCGAGCAGCGTTTGAAGATGGAGGGATGCAAGAGCCATTGCTCCGTAGTATATAGTAAGACGATGAAGTTTTGGAAGCCCCCTGTTTCAAAAAGAATATACGCCGACGCGGCGGCGGCCACGCCACTCTCTGCGCGTTCGCGCGCAGAGCTTGTGCGCCTGCTCGATGTGTACGGCAACGCGGGTGCTTTGCACAAAGAGGGAGTCATGGCTAAAGAAGAACTCGAGCGTGCTCGGGCCGCTGTTGCTCAGAGCACAGGAGCCCACTCCAGCGAAATAGTGTTTACCTCAAGCGGGACCGAAGGAAACAATCTCGCGATACAAGGGTGTATCCGACAGATGGGCACCATCTGCAGAACTGTAGATGGGCACCATCTGCATGGGCACCATCTGCAAAAGCTCCATGCGATAACTTCTGCGATAGAGCATCAATCGGTACTCGAGCCCCTGCGCGCTTTAAAAAGAGAAGGTCTTGAGGTTACCGAACTGCCGGTCGACAGCGAAGGGTTCGTGTCCCCAAAACAATTGGCCGAGGCTGTCACCGATAAAACCGTATTCGTCTCTGTCCAGCTGGTCAACAGCGAAGTCGGGACGATTGAGCCAATTAAAGAAATTGTGAAGCAAATCAGGAATGTACGCAAGTTGCGAGACGAAAGCCTGCTCCGTTCCCCTTCTGAAGCGCTCACTACCCAGGCTTTCGTCTCGCAACTGCCGATTTATTTGCACACCGATGCATCGCAAGCGCCGTTTTGGATGGACATCGGGGTTGAGCAACTTGGTGTCGACCTCATGACGCTCGACGGTCAAAAAGTGCTGGGTCCCAAAGGAGTCGGCGCTTTGTATGTCCGCCGCCCTGGCCGGGCAGGCGGCATAAAGATAGAACCCATTTTATGGGGCGGTTCTCAAGAAAGGGGATTGCGCGGCGGCACGCCCAATGTCCCGCTTGCAGGCGCGTTCGCCGCGGCGCTTGCCGACGCGCAAAGCGGCGTTGAAGAACGTGCCGCAAAAGTCACCGGAGTGCGCGATTTTTGTTGGAATGAAATCAAGCGTTTGCTCCCTGATGCAATTTTGAACGGTCCCTCGATAGGACTCGGGACGGACCCGGCGCGAGTCGCCAACAATATAAATGTTTCAATACCGGGGCTCGATGCGCAGATGGCGGTCATTGCACTCGACGCTGAGGGCATTGCCGCCTCGACGCGCAGTGCGTGCAATGTCGGCGAGCAAGAACCCTCGCATGTTATACAAGCGCTCGGCGTTCCGAAAAATTTAGCGGGCACGGCGGTCCGCATCACTTTTTTGCCCGATATCACCAAAGATGACGCGCGCATCATCGCCCAAAAACTCTTCGAAATCGCTTCACGCTATCGTCAGTAGGAAAAATGTGATATAGTGTGGGCGTATGAATCTGGAGCAGCTTACGAAACATCAAATCGTCCTGCTAACGCTTCTGGTGAGCTTTGTCACCTCTATCGCGACCGGCATCGTGACGGTGTCGCTCTTGGGCCAAGCCCCGCCCGGCGTCACCAAGACCATCAATCAGATAGTCGAGCATACGGTTGAGACGGTGGTGCCCTCTGCCCCCAACCAGACGTCCACGGTCAAAACGGTTGTCGTTAAAAATGACGACTTGGCCGCGACGTCGATAGCGTCGGCGCAAAAAGCGATAGTGCGCATTGTGGCAAAAGGGAGCGACCAGTTGGTGGCGCGCGGCATCATCATCGACAACAAAGGCACCGCAGTGACCGACGGCGCGGCGCTTGCAGACTCGGGCGCCGCCGACTTTGAGGCGATTCTCCAAGACGGCGAGCGCGTGCCGGTGATGCTCCCTAAAATCGTTGCCACTTCGACGCCGCTTTTAGCGGTGCGAGTGACGGTGGGGACCTCGACCGCTTTCTCGCCCGCAGCTATCACCGACCAGAGCAAGTTGCAATTGGGACAGAGCGTCATCCGCATCGGCGGCACGGGCACCGACGTGGTGGGCGAGGGCGTTATTGCCGCACTGCCGGCCAAGGACAGCAATGAAGTAGATACCACCGTATCAGCCTCGACTCCCGGCTCGGTGCTCATCACGCTCTTTGGAGAGATCATCGGCATCACCACCACGCAGTCGCTCGGCGACGGAGGCGATTTTTACACCACTCTGCAAGCGCCTGCTGCGGCACCCGCTTCGCCAAGCGCAACCAAATCTTCATCCCAAACGTAATATACTTAGGATACTACTAAACAAATAGACAAACCAACTATGCCTCCATTCAACCATTTCACCACCAAAGCAAAAGAAGCCGTACGCCGCGCGCATGAGCTTGCCGTCGAGCGCGGCCAAAACCAGGTCAGCCCGACGCACTTGCTCGGGGCACTCCTCCTGCAAGAGGAAAGTCTCGTCGCGTCGGTGCTCGACAAGCTCGAGGTCGACGTTATCCTGCTCACCGACACCGTACTCGAGGCGCTCGAAGGCACCGGAGGCGGCTCGGTACTCTCGCCGTCCTATCAACTATATTTAACGCCCGAATTAGTTCAGGCACTGGAGCGCTCGGCAAAAGTCGCGACCGAATTGCATGATGAGTTCGTATCAACCGAGCATCTCTTTGTCGCGGTTCTCGACATCCCCGGCTCCGTGCGCGAGCTCTTAAGCCGCTTTCGTATCACCCGCGATGCGGTCATCAGGGCCCTCAATGAGCTGCGCTCCCAGAAGCAAGCCCCGGCGACCGAGTCCAAGAAGTTTCGCGCCTTGCCGAAGTATACGCGCTCGCTCACTAAGGCCGCTCTTGAGAACAAGCTCGACCCCGTCATCGGCCGCGACGAGGAGATAAAGCGTGTCATCCAAATCCTCTCGCGCCGAACCAAAAATAATCCCATCCTCATCGGCGAAGCGGGAGTCGGCAAGACCGCCATTGCCGAGGGGCTCGCCCAACGCATCGCCATGAACGACGTCCCCGAATCGCTCAAAGATAAGGATTTGGTATCGCTCGATTTGGGCGCGCTTATAGCCGGCACCAAGTACCGCGGCGAGTTCGAAGAGCGCCTCAAGGCGATAATGAAGGAGATCGAGCGCGCCGAAGGCAAAATTTTGCTTTTTATCGACGAGATACACACCATGATAGGCGCCGGCGCCGCCGAGGGCGCGATGGACGCTTCAAACATGCTGAAGCCCGCGTTGGCGCGCGGCGACCTGCACGTTATCGGCGCTACCACGCTTCGCGAATATCAAAAGCACATCGAGCGCGACCCCGCGTTTCAGCGACGCTTCCAGCCGGTCTATGTTTTGGAGCCTTCAATTGACGACGCAACCGCGATACTCCGCGGGCTCAAAGAAAAATACGAGCTCTTCCACGGCGTGCACATCACCGACGAGTCGATTGTCTCGGCTGTTTCGCTCTCGGCGCGCTACATAGCCGACCGCTTTTTGCCCGACAAAGCTATCGATCTCATCGACGAGGCCGCATCCAGCTTGCGCATCTCGCTTGAAAACAAGCCGCCGGCGCTCGAAGACGCACATCGCAAAATAATGCGCCTCGAAGTCGAAAAAGAGGCGCTGCGGAAGGAAGCCGCCGACCCCGAAGCGCGCACCGCAAAGAACCGCGTTAAGGAAATCGAGCGAGAAGTCGCCGAACTCAAAGAAAAAACCGGCGAGCTTGAGATGCGCTGGAAGAATGAGAAGCAGGTCCTCAGCGACATCAAATCGATAAAAAAAGAGCTTGAGAGCCTGCGCATAGAGGCCGAAGGTGCCGAGGCGGCGGTGGACCTCTCGCGCGCGGCCGAGATCCGTTACGGCGAGATACCGAGCCTCGAGCGTGAGCTTGAGCAAAAGCAAAAGCGGCTCAAAAAATTACAGTCGACGCGCCGCATACTCAAAGAAGAGATAACCGAGCCTGACATTGCCGCAGTCGTGTCCAAGTGGACGGGCATCCCTGTTTCAAGAATGCTTGAAGAAGAGGCCGAGAAACTGTCGCGTATCGAGCAAGAGCTCAAGCATCGCGTGGTCGGCCAGAGCGAAGCGGTTGGGAAGGTGTCCGATGCGGTCAAGCGCTCGCGCGCCGGCATCGCCGACCCCAACCGCCCCATCGCCAGCTTTATGTTCCTTGGCCCCACGGGCGTGGGCAAGACCGAGCTCACGCGCGCGCTTGCCGAGTTTATGTTCGACGACGAAAAAGCGCTCATCCGCGTCGACATGTCCGAATATATGGAGAAGCACTCGGTGAGCAAGATGATAGGCTCGCCGCCCGGCTATGTCGGCTACGACGAAGGCGGCGGTCTCACCGAACAGGTGCGCCACCGGCCGTACGCGGTCATCCTCTTTGACGAAGTCGAGAAGGCGCATCCGGAGGTCTTCAACATTCTCCTGCAGGTACTCGACAACGGCTACCTCACCGACGCCAAGGGCCGCAAGGTCAACTTCCGCAACACGGTCATCATCATGACCTCAAATATCGGCGCGCAGTACATCGACAAGATGGAGCAGATAGGATTCTCCTCGACCGGCGGCACCGACGCCTCTAACTACCTCGCCGCCAAAGAGCGCGTTGAGCAGTCGCTCAAAGAATACTTCCGCCCCGAGTTCCTCAACCGCATCGACGAAATCATCATCTTCAACATCCTTTCGCCCGAGGCGGTCAAAGAAATCGTCGGTCTGCAAGTCAAAGAAGTCGTCGCGCGGCTGAGCGCCAAAGACATCACGCTCACTATTACGCCCGCGGTCTACGAATTTTTAGCCAAAGAGGGATACAATCCGCGCTACGGCGCGCGCCCGCTTCGCCGTCTCATCCAGGATAAAATTCTCACCAAGGTTGCAAGCTTAATGGTCTCCCGCGGCGTGCTCTCGGGCGGCAATGTGATCGTTGATATGAAGAACAATGAATTTGTCTTTGAGGTCAAAAAGAAAGGGAAGTCGGCAAAAATCCCTTCATCGGTCATTGCCGAAGAAAAGGTCGGGGCCTAGAGATATCTTCCAAAATAAGGTATTTTAAGTAGGTTCTCACCGCGCGTCGGTGGCGGAGTGGTCAATCGCAATTGGCTGTAAACCAATCGCCCTTGCGGCTACGTAGGTTCGAATCCTACCCGGCGCACCAGTGTATTAATTAACAGGAGCGGAGAAGCCGGCTCAAAAGCGGTGCTATGATTATTGTATGAAGCTTGCTCGGCGCTTTTTGGCATCCTTGTTGGCACTGTTCTATTTTTTGACCCCCATGGCGCTGGTGTTTGCACAGACCGATGTGCCGTCACCTCCTGCCTGTCAGATCCTTTTTCAGACCGGTATCGATCCAACCGGCGCTCCTGTGCTCGCCAACAGCGTGACGATAGGCCCCGGCGGGGCGGTGACGCTCGTGTGGCGCAGCCGCAATGCCAGCGGCGGCACTATAACCGGCGTGGGACCTGTAGGGGCTTCGGGTTCTATTAATCTTCTGCCGCCAATCCCGATCTCTTCAGGTGTTCTCAACGCGCCGCCGCCGGAGGATATCTTCACCGGCACGTTTACCGGCCCCGGCGGCACCGGCACCTGCCAGGCGGTCGTTATGGTTTCCTCCCCCAGTTTATCCGCAGGCAACCCGGCGGCGCAAACAACCGCCGGTGCGCCGGCAAGCGCCGCACCGACCACCCCCACTCCAACGCCCACGACCGCTACGCCGCCATCTGCCAATGGCGGCCTCGTGCCCTGCGGGCTGGGAGGGTTTGTCAGCGGCATCAACGGCAACGGCACGAGCGGCACAGACCAAAACGCCGCGACCGGCTGCCAAGCATGCAACCTGGCTCAGCTTATTTCGCTCGTTATTAAGTTTCTTATCGGGCTCTCTATCCCGATTGCCGCGCTTTTGTTTGCTTATGCGGGCGTTTTGTACTTTACTTCGGGGGCCAATCCCGGCAACAAAGAAAAAGCAAAAGCCGTATTTAAAAATGTATTCATCGGCTTTCTCTTCGCCATCACCGGGTGGCTCGTCGTCAACACGCTCTTGCACGCGCTCCTTGACGGCGGTCATATATTTACCGGTGGCAATTGGTTCACCATCCAGTGTGCCGCTCCCAACAGCCGGCCGGTGAACACGAAGATCAACGATGTATTGAGTTCCTTGCCGACGCTTAACACGCTTGCGCCTCCGTCTCTAAACAACATCTCATATGTCTGTCCAAGTGGGTGGACGCTCAGTGGTGGCACTTGTATTAACCCAGACAATCCTTCACAAACGGTCGCCGCATCCTCCAACGATTACGTCAACGGCGCGTTCAGCGGTCTCGGGCCCACCGTGCAGTGCTCCAACTCCGGCTGTAGTCCATCAGCATATCAAGCGGCCGACTTCTCTCCTGCCGAAGCGCAGGCGATGGCCTGCATCGCCATGACTGAAAACAGCGGTATGTCCACCGGATGCACCGGCAATGCCTGCGGCGCTTTGCAAATAATGCTCACCGCTAATCCGCTCAGCGGTCCAAGCTGTGCGAAGTATAGCCCCACCGGCAGCGACACGCTTAATTGTCCGGCGATGTGCAAGGGCGCAAACGGTGTTGCGGTGCAAACAGCTGCATGCCAACCCTGCGTGCAGGCGGCGAATGATGCCGCATGCAATGCCGAGTCAGCGCAGGCATTGTATGCACAGTCGGGCTACTCGCCGTGGCTTCCTGCGTCATCAGGTGGTTCTTCGGATAATCAAAAATCGCTCAGTTGCGTCCAAAAGTATGACCCAGGATCCGACAGCTTATAATCACTTATGACAATGAATAAAATTATATTGATAAGCATCGGCGCGGTCATTGTGGTGGGTATTGTCATGGTGCTCGTGTTCAGGATGCTTATCAGCGCCCAGCCAAACGCCAATGCTCCCGCGCAAACGGCGCCAACTCAAACAGGCGCATCATCAGTGACCACCGGCAGCAACCCCAACCCGCCAACCC
>JAGWIT010000064.1 GCA_028866155.1 Patescibacteria group bacterium | reverse complement strand
GGCGCAACGAGATTGAACGTCTCTTCCGGTATCTCAAGAACTCCCGTCGCATTGCCACCCGTTACGACAAGCTCGACACTTCGTACCGCGCCTTCGTGGCGCTCGGCCTTTCCATGCTCATGTTGAAAAGTATGTGAACACTACCTAGTTTCGCCCATGCGTAAAAAATCAAGGCCACGTAAACACACACAATAAAACATCGATCAATAACTGCAGGCCTCGCAAATAGAATTTCCCCCGCTCTGACGGCGGTTTAGTTGAGTGTACAACCGATGCGTCCTGATCTTTTTTCACCGCAGGAGCTGTTAGGTTGGGAAACATTTCTTTTACCCACCCAAAAAGAATTGCAATTAATATCAGGGCTGCAATAGCCAAAAAGCAGTAGGTTGAAATGTAAAGGATGAGCTTCACAATCAAGTCCGCGCTAGGCGAGGTTGCGATATGGATTTTGCTGTAAAGATCTCCAATCCAGTCGTACGATCTAAGGGGTCCGCTAAAATGCATAGCACCCTCGTTTGTCGGTAATCTGTATATGCCGACAGACATGATTGCATAGAGGGCATAGGCGAATCCGAGCATAATAATCAAAAAGGCAAACGAATGTTTTTGCCGCTCGAAAGCGTTCTCCTCAAACAGTTTGTTTAAAGGGGCTTTGTTTGCTAAAAACCACGCTAAATAAACTGCGGACGCCAGCGATATGAAAGGGTATATTCCTGCTATCAGGAACCGAGAGTTAAGGATGTCAAAAGTAACGATTCCGAACCTAGAAAGATACGCGGTTACCGCGATGAAGCCAAAAAAATACAAAACCAAAGTTGGGACAAGAACAACAGAAGCAACATCCTTCAACTTTTCCATCATAGAAGATTTTGCTGTGACTTCGGAACTTCTGCACCGACGTGCTCGTACCCTTTTTTGGTGACGATGCGGCCGCGGGGAGTGCGTTCGATAAGACCTAACTGCATGAGGTAGGGCTCGTGGACTTCTTCGATAGTGTCCTCTTCTTCTGAAAGTGACGCAGCGATGGTCTTCAAACCGACCGGACCGCCTTTGAATTTATCGATGATGATAGTAAGGATGTCGCGGTCGATCTGATTGAGCCCACCTTCGTCCACCTCGAGGAGTGCGAGCGCCTTTTTTACCGTTTTCATATTGAGAGGCTCGTCGTTTACCTCGGCAAAGTCACGTGCGCGCTTCAGGAGGTAGTTGGCGGTGCGCGGTGTGGCGCGGCTGCGGCGCGCGATCTCGTAGACCGATTCATCGTCGATGGAGATCTGCAAAATTTTTGCCGACCGGCTCAGAATTTTCGCAATCTCGCTGTCGTTGTAGTACTGGAGACGGAACGTGCCACCGGAAAATCGGCTGCGTAGCGGTGCCGAGAGCATCGAGATGCGGGTCGTCGCAGAAATAAGCGTGAATGGCGGTAATTCGAGCTGCACCGTGCGTGCGCTTGGCCCTTTGCCGATCACGATATCCAAGACCCCCGCTTCCATGGCGGGGTAGAGCACCTCTTCTATCGTGCGGTTGAGGCGATGGATCTCGTCGATGAAAAGGATGTCGCCCGGCGAGAGGTTGGTGAGGATCGAGGCGAGGTCGCCCACGCGCTCTATGGCGGGGCCGGAGGTCGAACGCAGTGATGCGCCGATCTCTTTGGCCATGAGGTGGGCGAGCGTTGTCTTGCCCAAGCCTGGTGGACCATACAAAAGCACGTGCTCGGGCTGATGATTGCGGCCCTTGGCCGCCGTAAGAAGGATACGGAGGTTTTCCTTGATGCTGCTTTGACCTATATATTCAGCCCAATTTTCAGGTCGGAGGGCTTGGTCGAGGGTGCGAGAACCCTTCTGGGATGCCGCAACGTCGGTTTTCGCCATATTGACAATTAAATATTACATGATATGCTATTCATCAGTGGCGCATTCAAGCGCCTTTCTCATTGTAGACCATAGCCCTGTGTATTCTCACAGGACGATTGCGTTCGCAATCGAGGTACACAGCTTCGGGCGAGGGTGGCTTTAGCGAGGACAGTGGCGGGGGTTACCCTTGGGTAACTTACTACCCTTATCCTTAGCGTTCAGCTGCAACTTTTCAACAAGCTTCGCCCGAACTTGTGCATCTCGATCCCGCAAGGGATCGTCCCGCGAGTATATGCGGGGCAAATAATGAACTTCTTGAAACATATCACCCGATTGCGAGCACGCAATCGGGTTTTGTGGTGTAAAGTTGTC
>JAGWIT010000030.1 GCA_028866155.1 Patescibacteria group bacterium | reverse complement strand
CACGTTATCCAAGCGCATCAGGAGTTTTTTAGAAACCTCTTCAACGCCGCGCGCGACGAAGTTAACGTCGCCGCCGCGCACCACCGGCGAAGAGACAAGGTAGTAGCGTAGTGAGTCGGCGCCATATTGCGCCACCGTTTCAAGCACCTCCGGATAATTTTTAAGCTTTTTGCTCATCTTGCGGCCGTCCTCGGCCAACACCAGCCCGTTGGTAACAACCGCTTTGTAGGGGCTCCTGCCGAAGAGCGCAACGCCCAAAACGATGAGTGAGTAAAACCATCCGCGCGTCTGGTCGATGCTCTCTGCGATAAAATCGGCGGGATACCCTTTGGGCCACAACCCAAACAAGCGTTTTGGATTGAACTGCTCTTGGTGGGCGGGATATTCATTGCTGGCAAACGGCATCGAACCCGACTCAAACCAGCAATCAAAGACATCAGGCACGCGCTTCCACTCGCCCTTAAGCGAATCGCCCATCGGTACCTCGTCGATATAGGGCCGGTGCAGGTCGAGCTCATAGTCGGCATTGTGCGGATAGGGGGTAAAAGAAATTTCTCTAAAATCAGCGGGCAACAGGTAGCCACGCTTATGCTCGAGGCTCACGAGTTCGTGATACGGCGTTGCCCGCGCCGCCTCAAGCAGTGTCCATGCCGGGTCGCCATGCGTGACGATAAGGATATTTTTTTGCGTGTAGCGCCGCTCTATCTCAAACAAGCAGTCTGCCATGCGCCGGCGCACTTGCGCGAGCGTCTCGGCGCCTTCGGGCGCGCGCTCAAAGTGCTCGCGCAGTGATACAAAATAATTGACCCATTCGACCTCGGCCTTGCCGCTAAACACGCCGAGGCTTCTCTCCCGTAGCCGCTCGTCGACCATAACCGCCGAGTCGGGCAGGCCGAGCTCTTTTTGCAAAATTTGTGCCGTCTCGCGCGTGCGCAAAACCGGCGAAACAACGATGAGGTCGATGTTTTTTGTCTTAAGCTCGCGCGCAGACGCGAGCGCATCGGCGCGGCCGGTTTCGGTTAAGTGGTTGTCGGCGTCCTCGCCCGAGTCGAGATAGCCGCCGGCGTTGCTGTTGGCCTCGCCGTGGCGCATAAGGAAGTAGCGGTTGCCGCTCTTGCGCACCATGGCGAGCAGCTCTTCGACCGAGCCGACGACCTTTATTTCTTTGGTCTTGCTGTGGCGCCACACGGGCAGAGGCGCACCCCAAAAGCGGCTGCGCGATATCGCCCAGTCGGGCGCACTCTCCAAACCGTTGTTAAAGCGCCCCTTGCCCACATGCTCGGGCACCCAGCGCACCTTGGCGTTCTCGGCAACAAGTTTATGTTTTATTTTTTGCACGTTCACAAACCACGAGTTGGCCGCCCAATTGAGGAGCGGCGTATCGCAGCGCCAGCAATGCGGGTATGAGTGCTTTATCTTTTCTTCAGCAAACAGCAAACCTTTCTCCCGCAGGTGGGCGGCGATTTTTTGGTCGGTCTCTTTTGGGTTGCCCTTGGGCTTCACCGGCAGGTGGGCAAAGTCAGCGACTGCCGCGACGAACTTGCCCTCGTCGGTGACATGGTGGATGAGCGGTATTTTCTCTTTTTGCGCCAGCGCGAGGTCGTCAGCGCCAAACGCGGGCGCGATGTGCACGATGCCGGTGCCTTCATCTATCGTGACGAAATCAGCCGCATACACCTTAAATGCGTGCGTCTTGTGCTTATGGAGCTCGTTCTTAAAATAACTAAATGGCGGCTCGTAGCGTTTGCCGACCAACTCTTTGCCGAAAAACTCACCGACTATCTCTAGAGGAGAAACTTGCTGAACGTGAACGCCGACGGAGCCTGCGACGGAGGGTGAACGGGAGGCAAGTTTCTCCAGAAGGTCCTTCGCAACAATAAAATACGCTTCGCCTATTTTGACTTTCACATACGTCGCGGTTGGATTAACCGCCGCCGCGGCATTGCCGGGGAGCGTCCAGGGCGTGGTTGTCCAAATTAAAAGCGAAGTATTGGGTTCGTCGAGGAGCGGCAATTTGACCGTCACCGCGATGTCGTCGATGTCTTTGTAGCCCTGCGCGACCTCAAAGTTGCTGAGCGTCGTCCCGCACCGCGGGCACAGGTGCATCGCCTTGAACCCTTCGTAGACAAGCCCGCGGTCGTAGAGATTTTTAAAAGCCCACCACACGCTCTGCGTGTAGCCCGCGTCCATCGTGCGGTAATCGTTATCCATGTCTACCCAGCGGCCGAAGCGCGGGATGATGCGCTTCCAGTCTTCAGTATAGCGAAGCACCGCCGTTTTTGCCGCGGTATTAAACTTTTCAATGCCGAGCTGCTCTATTTCGCGTTTTGTTTTTATCCCGAGCTCCTGCTCGATTTGGTTTTCAAGCGGCAGGCCGTGGCAGTCCCACCCCCAGCGGCGCGCGACATGATAGCCCTGCATCGTGCGGTAGCGCGGGATGGCATCCTTGAGCGCGCTCTGCAAAAGGTGGCCGTAGTGCGGCAACCCGGTGGCGAAAGGCGGCCCGTCATAAAAAACATATTCGCCCTTGGGCGAGGGCTTCTTCAGCGATTGTTCAAAAATCTTATGTTCGTCCCAAAAAGTGAGGATCTCTTCCTCGCGAGAGGCAATAGCGCTTTTGGGCTTCTCGGGCGAGTGATGCAACTCTTCCCCACCCTGCTTTACATCATCGACCATATCGGCGAATTCTACCAATTTTAAGGCCAAAAGGAAAAAGAAGTTACATCTCCTCGGGAACGGGGATGCCTAACACTTGCAGGCCTTTTTTCAATGTTTGCTCAACCGCTTGGACGAGGAGGACTCCGTATTGCTCGTGCTTGCCGCCGATAACGCGCCCGCTCGCGTACCAACTGTTGAACGCCGCTGCAAGTTCGGTGAGGTACGTCGTTACATAATGCGGCTCGAGCTCTTTGGCCGCGCGCTCAACCACTTCGGGATAGTGGATGAGCATGCGCTCAAGCGCTCCGACCTCTGCGGGCGCGTCAACAACACTAGCTTCAATGCCGGCTTTGTTGGCCGCGCGCAAAAGCGAGAGCGAGCGCGTGTGCGCATACTGCAAGTAGGGCCCCGAGTCGCCCTCAAGCGACAGCGAACGTTCGGGGTCGAAGATAATATCTCGGCCAGCCCCCTGCTTGAGCACTGCATACTTTATCGCCCCAACCGCAACTTGCTGGGCTATTTCGTCCGTGTTCGCTAATTTGCGCTCGCGCATTTTTGCTTCGGCTTCTTCAGTCAGATCCTCGAGCAAAGATTCGCCGGTCACGACGTTGCCTTTTCTAGATGACATCTTGCCGGTCGTGAGCCGCAGGAATCCGTGAAAGCGCACTAAGATTTTATCCGTCAAATCAGGAAACACCAGCTCAATAACTTTTCGTATAACATCAAAATAATCCTTGATTTCGTTTGCCGTGACCGTGATTGAGAAGTCAAAAGCGCTTTTCTCCAGTTTTGTCTCAATCAAGCCAAGTTCTTTGGCCTCATAGGTCGGCAAGCCCTGTGAGTTGACGAACACGCGGGTGTGCAAGCCGTAGTTCTCGCCGCGAAAGATGGTTGCGCCGTCGCTATGCTCAAAAACTTCCGGATGTGCTTTTACAATCTCGAGTCCTTTTGGCCCCGATTCGCTCTCAAAAAAATACAAATTAAACTTTGTGCCGAGAATTTTGTAGAGCTCTTCAAAATGTTTGAGCGAAAGTGCTCTGCCTTTTTTATAGAGCGCATTCACCCGCTCGTCGCTCTGGTCATATATCTTTTTATTGAGCGCGTCTATCGCGGCTTTGTCGGCAGAATGTTCTTCATATCGTTTTGCCCCCTCGACATACGCCAAGCTTATTTGCGCGATGGTCGGGTTCTCGATTTGCTGCTCGAGCAACACAAACATGGCTTTTGCCACATGCGGGCCGACGTCGCCTTGGTAATTGGCGCGGATAACTTCGGCACCCGACCACTCAAGCAAGCGCGCTATCGACTCGCCGATGGCGTTGCCCATGAGGTGGCCGATGTGGAACTCTTTAAACGGATTAGGGTCGGTATATTCGACCATCACCGTTTTGTTGGCATACGCGTCGTTTTTGCCCCACGAATCTTGCTGGGTATTTGCCACTTCGCGCAAAAGAGCTTGATGCGAAATAAAGAAGTTGATGAACCCCGCGCCAGCGACTTCTATCTTTTCTATCCCGTCAATTTTATTTTCGAGCTTCTTGGCTATCTCCTCGGCAACCTCGCGCGGATTTCTTTTTAAAACTTTGGCCGCGCTCAGCGCCGCGTTGCTGGCATAATCGCCGTGCGACATCTCACCCGGCCGCTCAACGACAAAAGAAACATCCGGAGCCCCGAGCGATATAAGCTCCTCTTTAATAGCCGCGTGTATAGCACCTCGTATCATCCTCAAAGAGTAGCAGAAGTCTCACTATATAAAAAGAAAGCCGGCCACCCTCGTGAGGGTGGCCGGAATAAAACAGAAGAGCAAAATTAGGCTCAGGCTTGCGCGCTGATGGCCACCGCCGCGGCTTGATGAGACCGCTGTGTGGTAGCCCGTTCGCGCTCGCGCGCCGCCCGCCCCTTGCGTATGGGAGTGCGTTCGCGTTTTGCCTGAATTATTCCGGCGATTTCATTGTCGTAACGGAAGCGGAGCGTCTTGAGCTCCTTTCCTTCCGTCGGACACTCTGCGAGGAAGCGCCTACACGACACCTCGGCGAGTTCTCCGTTTTTGCGAGCCAAAAGCATGGCCCGGAGCACGATGTAGTAGGCCGTCGCTTTCTTGTCGGCCGGCGCCTCCTTCGCCCCATTCATCAGGCGATGAAGGACGAGCATTGCTTGCGTATTGAACACAAAATTCCTCCCGTGTTTGAGCCCGCCTCGCGGGCTATCCAACTGTTTCAAATGCCATCACAGTTAAATTTAAAAGTCAATAGCTATATAAGCCTTAATTCTAAGGCTTTTTTTAGGATATTCTCCACTATGGCTTTAACATCTCGGTAAACCTCTTCGACGGGGCGGTTGGCGTCGATGACTACTGCCTGCGGTAAATTTTTGGCTGAATCTAGAAATCCTTGCCGTATGCGCCCGCGCGCTTCAAGCGACATGCTCTCCATGACATCGAACGTTTTTCCCGCCGCGCGCTGGCGCGCCACGCCGACATCGGGCGGTATATCCAAAATAATTGCGGCATCAATTGGAGCTTCGCGATAGATCTCGGCGACCGAAGCGTTCACTATCGGGCGCAGTTCTGGCTGATTGCGTCCGTATATTTGATAGGCGACCATCGATATCCACGATCTGTTTGAGATGACCGTCTTCCCCTCTCTCAGCGCCGGCGCGACTAATTCAGAGGCATGTTGGGCGCGGTCCGCCAAAAAAAGAAACGCCTCGGTCAACAGCGGCAAGGCTCCGTAGGATTCGTGCAAAACCATCTCGCGCAACACTTTGCCGAGCGCGGTGCCGCCCGGCTCGCGCGTGTACACAAAACTGGGAAAATCTTTTTTGAGTAGCTCAATCTGCGTGTCCTTCCCCGCCCCGTCGCCTCCTTCTATGACGATGAATTTTCCGCGTGCCATTTTTTTCTTTACCCTACCACACCTATAGAGTCGCGGTAGAAAGCGCTGGAGCGCTTTGAGTTTCGATCGCGGTGAACTCTATCCGCCCGATGAGTGCGCCGGAGGAGGTCTCGACATCGCAGCGCCACTGCCCTGGGCTTAGCGCCGCGGTCTCGGTGAAGCCGCGATAGCCGCTGGCTCTCCCGCCGGTTATCGGGAAGGAAATAAGCGAAACCGTGTCCCACATTTTTGTAGCGGTATTGTAATGCTCCCACTGGTGATAGATGGGGGTGGTGAGGTCGGCCGGCGCATACACCGATGAGAAGCAGTACGCGCTCTCACCCGGCGTATAGTTGAAGGTTGCGGATGTATCGCGCCAAAACACATACCATGGTGCCGGCTGATAGAGGCCGAGGTAGTCACCGGAGGAGAGCTTTAAGATCGAGTGGTACGCGCCGATGTTTTTGAGCGACAGCGGCACCGGCGGGATGATGTTGAGAAAATACAACCCGTTGAAGACGATGAGTATGCCCGCGACTATCAGCGAAATTTCTTTTAATCCCGACGCTTTGGTCGGGGCCCCGACCAAAGCGTCGGGGCTGCTTTTCTTTTTTCTACGCAGTACCGCAAAATAAAGTATCGCAAGAAACAGCGTTATGGCGACAAGGCTCAAACCTTCGCTCGCAAGGAACACCAGCATGCCGATGGAGTGGAAGATGAATGTTGGCACCGCGATGATGCAGTAGGTCAGGAGCAAAAAATAGTATACGGCGATGTTGAAGCGCAGTTGGGCATAGCGGCTGCGCAGATATTCGTTGCCCAAAACAAGGCATGCCAAGAGGCCCAAAAATATCACGCTCACCGTGAGCGTACCGCTCTTGCCGTACAGCACCAGCAAATTGCTCGCGAGGCCGCCGAAGCAAAACTGCAGCATGAGAAGCATCAGGAGCGGCTCGGCGGAGTCTGCGCGCCGGCGGGCGCGGATGTTGAGCAATATGATGATCGCCCCCGCGATAAAGAGATAGGAGCATAATAAAATATTGTCGATGACGCTGTCGGGTTTTTTGGCTAGGAAGAGATCAAAAATAAAGCCCACCGCCAAAGCCCCCACACCGAGGTGGTGCTCGTAGCGCTTCCAAAAATGTATAGCGGCTCCCGCTTTCGCGCGAACAAACTTCTTCATGCCTTTACTCTATCATCACTGCACGAAAGAATCAGGGATTGGAAATTGCGCGCATAACTGTTTGATTTCTTGATGAATGGCATCGAGTTTTGTCTGGTCGGCGCGGTTTTTGAGCGCGTCGAGCATGAGCTCGGCGACGCGCTTGGACTCGCCTTCTTTAAACTCGCGCGTGGTGATGGCCGGCGTGCCAAAGCGGATACCCGAGGGGTCCATAGGCTTGCGGCTGTCGTCGGCTATCGCGTTTTTGTTGAGCGTGATGCCGACGCGGTCAAGCACCTCTTCGGCCTCTTTGCCCGAGACACCGAGGCTGCCGAACACGTCAGCGAGAATAAGGTGATTTGAAGTGCCGCCGCCAAGCATGCGTACGCCGGCGTTTTTGAAGACCGCCTCCATCGCTTTGGCATTCTTGAGAATTTGAGCGGCGTAAGTCTTAAAAGAAGGGTGCAATGCTTCTCCAAACGCGACCGCCTTGGCGGCAATAACATGCATGAGCGGCCCGCCTTGGAAGCCCGGGAACACCGCTTTGTCTATTTTTTTGGCGAGCTCCTCGCTTTCGCGCGTGAGGATAAGGCCGCCGCGCGGGCCGCGCAGTGTTTTGTGCGTTGTTGAGGTCATCACGTCAAAGCCGAAATCGAACGGGTTTTTGACGGCGCCCCCGGCGATGAGCCCGGCGATGTGCGCGACGTCGATGACCGAGTATGCGCCGACTTCTTTGGCAATAGAGACAAATTTTGCATAATCGAGCTCGCGGCTGTAGGCCGAGAATCCGGCAAGGATTATTTTAGGTTTTTCTTTGCGCGCCACTTCGCGCATCTCGTCGTAATCTATCTCGCCCGTACTGGTATCCTTCATTTTGTAGCGCACGAAGTTGAAGAACTTGGTGATGTAGGTCACCGGATGCCCGTGCGTTAAATGCCCGCCGTGGGAAAGATCCATCCCCAAAACCGTGTCGCCGGGCTCTAAGCACGCGAAGTACATCGCGATGTTGGCGTTGGCGCCCGAGTGCGGCTGAACGTTGGCGAACTTTGCGCCGAACAGTTTTTTAGCCCGCTCAATGGCGAGCGTCTCGACCTCGTCGGTGTAGGTTTGCCCTCCATAGTAGCGCTTGGTCGGGTATCCCTCGGCGTATTTGTTGGTTAAAATCGAGCCCTGAGCTTCGCGCACCGCCTTTGAAACGTAATTTTCGGAGGGGATAAGTTCGAGACCTTCCCGCTCGCGCTTCTCTTCGCCCTCGAGAGCGCCAAACACTTCTTTATCTTGTTGTGAGATGAAATTATAGAGATCCATGGTCGTGTCCATTAAGTAAGTAATCCGGCCATGTCTCCACTTAGATCATACTTTATTATACCGCTGCTTTTGCATGGAGATCCTTATTGTAGCCACCGGCAACAGTAAGCTCGGCTTTAATGGGCGGGTGGGGGTCGTAGCCTATGAGCTTAACCATGCCGGGCTTAAAGTTCTGAAGCGTAATATTCTCGCCCTCGATCGTGAGCGTCGGGAACTTTTTCGGCTCGCGGGTCAACTGCTCCTCAACTTGTGAGCGGTGATTCTCGTACATGTGCAAGTCGCCGAACGTGTGCACAAACTCTCCGGGCTCGCGTCCCAATATTTTTGCGAGTACAACCGTCAACAGCGCATAGCTCGCTATGTTGAACGGCACGCCGAGGAAGATATCGGCACTTCTTTGGTAGAGCTGGAGGCATACTTTGCCGTTTTTAATATTGATCTGATAGAGATTGTGGCAAATCGGAAACCGCGCGCCCTCACCGGGCTTGGCCATCGAGTATAAATATTGCGGGTTCCACGAAGTAACGAGCGTGTTGTGCGCGTCGGAGTCTTTGGTGAGTTCGTCGACGACCCAGCCGAGCTGGTCGACCGCGCGGCCGTCTCCTGCCAGCCAGCGGCGCCAAAGCTCGCCATAGATATGCGGGAGCTCGCCGTTGTCTTTAGCAAAATTGTTGTCGCTCGCGATTTTACTGATAAACGCATCCTTGCCCATCACGACGGCACCAGCCTTCTCCATCTTTTCTTTATAAATTTTGTACGGGTAGTCGTCCCAAATGTGCACGTTGTTGTCGACGAGATATTTGATATTGCTCTGGCCCGAGAGAAACCAGTAAAGCTCATGCAGGACGCCGGCCCAATAAACCTTTTTGGTTGTGAGCATCGGGAAGCCTTGCGAGAGGTCAAAGCGGATTTGCCGCCCGAACACGCTGTAGGTTTTGACGCCGGTGCCCTTGTCGACCTGCTCTTCGCCTTGGAGCGTTTCTCGAAGCAAATCTAAATATTGGTATTCGGGATGCTTATCCATATTATTTTTTCTTTGCCTGTTCCAATGCTCTGCTTTTTGTGGATTTGATTGCAAAATTGTTCTTCCAATTATCCCCGACAAATCTGCCTATCTCTTTATAGTTTTTTCTCGTCGGAGACGATAGTTTGGAGAACGTGAGCTGGGCTATTTCCATACCCGGTCTTAAAATAATCGGAACATTATTTAGATTGCAAAGTTCGAACGTGATATTTAAAAAGTGTCCCGGATTTATCAATCCGGCAGTATTGTGAATCATCAATCCGACGCGAGCCAAAGAAGATTTGCCTCCCACTTGGATGAGAAACTCGTCAGAGCCGAAGTATTCTTTAGATGTGCCCAGCACCGACACGCCGGGGTGCAGAATGAACGGCTCTCCGTCTTTAACGCTAATCTCGTGAGTCTTTGCGTAAATCTTTTTTGCCGGGTCGACAAAAAGCGTAACATTCTCTTCGCTAATAATAAATTTATTGCCAAGCAAAATATCATAACTCGCAGGCTGTAATCGAGATTCAACAAACGGTTTAAGGGTAATTGACCCCTTCTTCACTTCTTTGAGGATGTCGGTGTCGGAGAGAAACATGGTGGTAGTGGTTAGCGGACAGTAAATACTTTATCGGTCCCGTAATACTCGCTCCAGTGCGCGTTGTAGAACGCGAACATTCGCTCAAGCCGCTCTTGCTCTAGCTCCCGCGCGCCGAACTGCTCCATAAGCGCGCGAACTTCCTGCCGCGCCGGCTCAACCTCGGCTTCGCTGCCGACGACCTTCTCAAACTCGGCAAGCCATCCGTAGCCCGCATTGCGGTCAAGACAAATTGAGACGCCGTTCACGGCATATTCTTCGCGCTCGCGCGACCACTTGGCTTGATATTGAAATCCGGCCGAGATGAGCATCTGGTCGAGGTCATCCAGATTTAAATTTGCTTTTTCTTCGAACTCCATGCGCGCGACGCCGTTTTGGCTGGTGTCCTCGCCAAGAGACACTTTGACAACCAGGAGCACGCTGCCGTCCTTGTCGCGCGTGCGGACCGAAAACTCGTTGCCGCTCTGGCCTGCCAGGCGCGCGACGATATCCTGCAATTTTTTGAACGCCTCCGGCGAGAGATGCGGCGCGACCAACGCGGCAAGTTTTGCAAAATCGCCGCCTAAAAAGTAGTGGTTGAGCTGTTTGTTGCGCGAAGTCAGCCTCCAATTGGGGTCGACGATCTTCATCCGCTCGCGCAGAGTCTCGGCATTCTCCTCGCTCCCCAAAAGAGACTTTATCTCGACTTCGTACTGCTGCATCACTCCATACTATCGCATTTAGCAATCCACACCCTATCCACAAATTATCCCCTGTGTGCCATACTATGCGGCATGATTTGTGCCATTGCTGCGCTTGGTCAAAATCGCGTTATTGGCAAAGACAACGAATTATTGTGGCGTATCCCCGATGACTTCAAACGCTTCAAGGCGCTGACCACCGGTCACCCTATTGTGATGGGACGCAAGACGTTTGAGTCGCTCGGCAAGCCGCTCCCCAATCGTACCAATATAGTTATCACTCGCGACACCAGTTGGAGCGCCGAGGGAATAGTTGTTATGCATTCAATTGAAGAAGCGGTAGAAAAAGCAAAAGAAATTGATAAAGACAAAGTTTTTATCATCGGCGGCGCGCAAATTTATGAGCAAGCGCTCCCGTTTGTCGATCGGCTATATGTAACATTGATTGATGAAGAAAAAGAGGGCGATGCGTACTTCCCCGCATACGAATCGTTATTTACAAAAATGATTTTCCACGAACACCGCGACTTTGAGGGCCTTAAGTATCAGTGGGTAGATCTGGAGAAATAAAAAAGGCCCGGGGGTTTCCCGGGCCGAAGGCGGCGGCGCCACTTCCTTGCGTAGAATTTTAAGCAGCCCACACTTCAGCATGGGTGAGGTCGGGAGCAAGCAGTATGCTGAAGTTCGGGATATCTGCCGGCCGAGTCGATACAACCGTAATGGGTTCGTTGAAAAACTTCGATTGCCTGAATTCAAACTTTTTGGAAAGCCCGTGCATAGTCGCCAGGGCCGCAATGCAAGCTCCAGCAACAGCTCCGGCGGCGAGTAAGCGATATTCGATAGCAGTCACGCGTAACCTCCGTGGGTTGAGAATGAACCTGCTATGAATATAGCACAAAAATTATTTTATATCCACACCCATGCTTCGAGCGGAGCCGGCAACTATCTTCATCGCTTCGTCTATCGTGTGCGCGTTGAGGTCGGGCATCTTCTTCTCGGCTATCTCTTTGAGTTGAGCCTTTGAGAGAATGCCGACCTTGCTGGTGTTCGGCTTGCCGCTCCCCTTTTCTTTGCCGAGCGCTTTGAGGATGAGGCTTGAGGCCGGCGGGGTTTTGAGCACAAAGTCGTATGAGCGGTCTTCGTAGACCGAGATGACGGCCGGCACTTGGTCGCCGCGCATCTCCTTAGAAGCCTCGTTGAACTTCTTGATGAACTCGCCGATGTTGATGCCGGCGGGCCCGAGAACCTGGCCCATCGCAGGGGTCATGGCCGCGGCTCCGCCGCTCGCGATTATCTTTATTTTTTTGACGATTTTTTTAGCCATAGATTTTTGGAGCAGAAATTTTTATCGAAATTTCTGTGGAGATACTACTTTAAATTCGCTTAATTTGCAATCTGCTTATATTTATTTCTTCA
>JAGWIT010000029.1 GCA_028866155.1 Patescibacteria group bacterium | reverse complement strand
GTACCTCCTCAATGCGGACCTTGACGCCTTCTATCTCT
Source organism: Patescibacteria group bacterium (assembly GCA_028866155.1). GTDB lineage: Bacteria > Patescibacteriota > Minisyncoccia > Phycocordibacterales > SBAW01 > GWA1-54-10. Next base: position 11,673 of record JAGWIT010000029.1, on the reverse strand, counting down.
TTGTCGAGCTCAGCCTGCTTGCGGTCGAGCGACTCTTCGCGCTTAAACAGGCGGTCCTCGGAGCGCGTGAACTTCTCTTCTTTTTCTTTGAGATCGCTCTCCGCAAGCGCGAGTTTTTCCCTGGCGGTGCTCTCCGCTTCGGCGGTGATTTTTTCTGCTTTTTCTCTTGCATCAAGGACTATCTGCTTGACCTCAAGCTCGATCGAACCCTTGCGCGCGAGCACTAAGAGCCAGCGGAACACATACCCAATGACCGCACCCAACAGCGCGGCAGCCCCGAGGAGCGAGAATAAAAGTTTTAATGACATAGGCGATTTGGCTATCCCAAACCGCTTCTCTTACACAAGACGCCCGTCCCGCTTTAAGCGGGAATTACTGTGACTCGCGAACCAGAAGGTTAGATCGTGTCGATTTCACAGAGATGTTCGTAAAGTTAGAGCGAGCGGGAAGGGAAGTACTAAAGTTAAATTAAGCGAGAAAACTCATCAAACCAGCACGGTTTGACAATACCAGAAAAGCACCCTCAGCGCAACCTACTTCTTCGCCGCGCTGACCACGCCCTTTTGGTGAAATATCTCGTCGATGATGCCGTACTTCTTGGCTTCCTCCGAGGACATGAAGTAGTCGCGCTCGACGTCTTTCTCTATTTTCTCCATGGGTTGGCCGGTGGCTTTGGAGAGTATCTTGTTGAGCCGCTCGCGGGTCGCGATGATGTGCTTGGCGGTTATCTCGATGTCGGTCGCCTGGCCCTGCGCCCCGCCCCACGGCTGATGGATCATCACTTCGGCGTTGGGGAGTATATAGCGTTTGCCTTTGGCGCCTGTCGCAAGGATGATGGCCGCTGCCGATGCCGCCATGCCGACGCACACGGTCGCCACATCAGGCTTGATGTGGTTCATCGTGTCGAGCATCGCCAAAGCTGAGGTAACCGAGCCGCCGGGAGAGTTGATGTAGAGCTGAATGTCCTTTTTAGGGTCTTCGGACTCCAAAAAGAGGAGCTGGGCAATGATGAGGTTGGCGGTGTGGTCCTCGATGCCGCCGGCCAAAAAGATGATGCGCTCTTTGAGCAAACGCGAGTAAATGTCAAAAGCCCGCTCGCCGAAAGGAGACTTTTCAATGACCATAGGCACGAGTTGATTGAAGATTTCGTTGTTTTTGTTGTTTCGCATAGGCCTGTACTCTACTCCTTTTTCTCATCGCCTTCAAGCAGCTGCAGAACTTTTTCGTTTCTCAATAACGTTTCTATATGGATTCTCAAAAGGGTTTGGTTGGCGTCTTTAAAATGCTCTAATGCATGCTTCATCTCGGCATCGACTAACTCACTCTCAGCCTCGATGCCTTCGGCCTGCGCGATTTTATTTAAAGTCAGCTGAAGTTTAGCGCGCTTTGCCGCCTGGTCGCGGAATTCGCCCCGAATATCCTCCTCGGTTTTGTTCATGCGCTTGAGATAATCCTCATAGCTCATGCCAAAACGAGCAACGTCCTCGCGCATCTGCGAAACAATTTTATCAAGCTCGCTTTCGACGAAGATTTTTGGCACCGCAATCGATGTTTTTTCGAGCAGGGCGTCGATTATCTTGCCGCGCCGCGCGTCTTTGGCGGCGCGAATTTTCTCCTCGCCAATTCCTTTTTTGATTTGTGTTTTGAGAGCCTCAAGACTTTTGAATGCACCCAGCGATTTGGCGAACTCGTCATTTAACTCCGGCACCGCATCGCCTTGCTTGCGAGACTGCCGGAGCTCCTCAATTGTTTTATCAACCTCTTCATCGGCCGCTTCTTTTGCCGGCTCAAGCGGGATTTTTTCATGTATCGACTTCCGATCTTTGGGCAAGCTCACTTCGGGATAGACCGCCGCGCGCACCGTGAGCGAGACCGGAGCGTTCGGCACCAATTTGGTGATGCGAATGTCGGGGCGCCCGACCGCGTCAATGTTGTGCACCTCGATAAGTTCGGGATAAAAATCGCGGACGAACAACTCGACCGCCTCTTCGAGCACGTTCATCTCGCCAACTTTTTTGAGCGCGATATCCGGCGGCACATGGCCCTTGCGGAATCCGGGCAAATCGAGCTCGCCGGCGATAGTGCCAAGCGCGGCGGTTTTGTATCCGCCGACAATATCCGCGGGCACGTCGCCGGTTAACTCAACCTCCGACTCGGGGAGGTTTTTCAATACAAATGACTTCGCCAATTCTTCAAATTTCATCCGGCGAATATATCACATCTTTTAAGAATTCGCCTGTTCCTGCCCGGTTGGGGGCGTGCGCTGCATTTCTTTGCTGATTAAAAAGTACAGGCCGCCGAGCGCGATCAATATTACGATAATGATGATGGCGACAACAGGCCCGACTTGCGAGGGACTCTCTGAGCGCTGCGGTTCTAAGGAAGAGTCGTCCATGCCTTTAGTATAAAGTATGAAGCGCTATCCACAGAAGCTTTTCGGCTCGGATTACTTTGGGAACTTTTGTTTGTAGAGATCAACAGACTTTTTAACCGCCGCAAGAGCCTCGGTTTTGCCGTAGATTCCTTTTATCTCAACCGGTGCCGGCTTGCCCTTGAGCGCTTTGTAGGTCTCCAAAAAGTGCTGGAATTCCTTGAGTGAGTGTTTGTTTAAATCGGCAAGGTCTTGCACATCTTCCCAGTGCTTGTCTTCGGTGGGGACGGCAATGACTTTGAAGTCCGACTCGCCCGAGTCGACCATGTCCATGACCGCAACCGGACGCACGCTGATCAAAATGCCGGTCTGGAGCGGGTAGGTGGTGAGCACGATGACGTCAAGCGCGTCGCCGTCGTCCCATAACGTTTGAGGAGCGAACCCATAGTCGTAGGGGAACGCCGCGTCGGAGTAATTGGCGCGGTCGAGCTTGATAATGCCGGTTTCTTTATCTATCTCATATTTATTGTGCGAGCCTTTGGGTATCTCGATTATGACGTTAATCTCATTTGGTGCGTCATCGCCCAAAGGTATGTCGTGCCACAGGTTCATATATTTATTATATATTATTTTTTTAGTTACTCATCAGCGGCCGGAGTTTCATTCGGCTCTTCTTTCATCTCTCCGGTTTCGGCCGCTTCGGCTATTTTTGCGCCGCCCGTTGACTGGATGTCGAGGCGCCAGCCGGTTAACTTGGCTGCCAAGCGCACGTTCTGGCCGCCGCGGCCGATGGCCAAGCTCTGCTGGTCCTCAGCGACTTTGATGGTCGCTTTGTGCTCGACCTCGTCGAGGTCAACCGACATGATGCGCGCGGGCGAGAGCGCCTCTTCGATAAAGCGCTTGGTGTCCTCGGACCACTCGACGATATCTATTTTTTCGCCGCCGAGCTCTGAGGTCACTGTCGATACGCGAACGCCGCGCTGGCCGACGAGCGAGCCGACCGGGTCGACATGCGCGTCGGTTGAGGCGACCGCCACCTTGGAGCGGCTGCCGGCTTCGCGCGCGATGGCCTTGAAAACCACGGTACCGTGTGCGGCCTCGGGCGCCTCCATCTCAAACAATTTTGCGAGGAAGTTGGGATGCGCGCGCGAGAGGCGCAGGTATATACCGCGCGGCGACTCCTCTACTTGGTAGAGGAGTGCGCGGATGCGCTCGCCCTGGCGATAGCGCTCGCCGGGGATCTGCTCGTCGTAGGGGAGTATGCCGGTGGCGCGGCCCAGGTCGATATACAGATTGCCGCGCTCCATGCGCTGGACGGTGCCGCTCACTATCTCGCCCTGGCGCTTGCCGAACTCGGCGACGACCGAGACTTTTTCGGCCTCGCGGATCTTTTGGATGATGACCTGCTTGGCGGTCTGCGCGGCGATGCGGCCGTAGTCGTCTTTCATCTCAAGCGGGAAGACGAGTTCGTCGCCCACTTTGGCGTCACGCTTGATGAGCTTGGCATCGGCCAAAAGAATATGCTGTTCGGGATTGAAGCGCGGGAGTTCGATAATGATGTTCCCCTCCGCGTCGACTTTCTGCGAGGGCTTAGCTATCTCTTCGTTGTGATGAAAGCGGCCTTCGCGCGCGGGATGTGCCGGCTCTTCGTCTTCTTCGACAAAGCGGACCGAGCTTTCGTCGACGACTTCTTTAACCTGCACGAACTCCGTCGTACCGGTGTTCAAGTCCAAATGCGCGCGGATAATCTGCCCGCGCTTTGCGTACTCTTTTTTATAGGCGGTCGCTAAGGCGGCTTCGATGGCCTCGATGACTTTGTCGCGCGGTATGCCGCGCTCCTCCTCAAGCTCGCCCAGAACGGAGTTCATTACTTTAAGATCAAACATGTTTTGGTTAAATTAGCCCCGACGTCTTGGTCGGGGAGCCGACCTTGCATCGGCTTTGGTAAATAGTTGTCACGCGTACATCTGGCTAATAAAAAAACCACCCACTCGGGGCGGTTACCAGATGCTGAAACTATATTCCCCTCGGTGTAATAAGTCAAGAGGGTGTCGTTCACTCAAATTACACCTCCCTCCTTTTATTTTATATATAAAGTTCAGGGGCAGCCGCGAGGACCGCTATGCCTATGCCGAAAATTGATTACGACTGGCTGAAGAAACCCGAGAATCGCGAGATCCTGCTTCTTATCGTTCAGTATGGCGAAAAGAAGCAAGAGCCGGCTCCGCAGCCGGTAAAGAAATAAAAGCACTAGGTTCGATGTGACTTGCGGCGCCTCGCAGTGGGTGCCGCTTTTTCTCTAAGAAATATTTAGAAGTATACTAGAAGCAATGGAGCGGGAGCTTGATTGGCTTAAGGGCGACATGCTCGGCGAGGATGAGATGCGCCGGGGCGCGGCGCGCTCGCTCGGCGTGCCTTTTGTCATCTTGTCGCGCGAGGACATCTCGCCCGATGCTTTGACGCTCATACCCGAGCCGCTGTCGCGCGCGCATACTATCGTTGCATATCGGGCTGAGGACGGCACGGTTGAGGTGGCGCTCCTTGATATTGCCGACCTCGAGAAGATAGATTTTTTGAAATTAAAAACAAAGCCGCGACTCACGAATCGCGAGTCGGTGAAGCTCGCACTTCTGCAATATCAAAAAATACTTAAAGAAAAGTTCGCCGCGTTGAGCCAGCGCGGCGTGGAGGCCGCCGACTCACTCCTTAGCCACGCGCTTCAAAGCAACGCGACGCATGTGCATTTGGAGCCCGCAGCCGCCGGCATGCTGGTGCGCTATCGGATACGGGGGGCGCTTGTAGAGGCCATGCGCCTGCCGCAGGAGGTGGGTGAAAAAATAAACGCGCATTTTAAATCGCTCGCTAAACTGTTCCCTGTGTCGACCGCGTTTCAAGAAGGGAGGTTTAAAGTCTCCCCACCTGCACAGGCGGGGCACAACGACGAGCCGGTGTCCGTGCAGGTGCGGACCGTGCCCGGGGTGCGCGGCGAGAAATTGCATCTGCGCCTCGCGCGCGAGAAGCAGGGCCAGACCGGTTATACGCTTGAGTCGCTCGGACTCCACGGCGGGCAACTCGAGCGCCTGCACGAATTTTTAGACAAGCGCGAGGGATTGCTTTTGGCATGCGGCCCGCGCGGGAGCGGCAAGACCACGACGCTCTACACCCTGCTCGACCTTCTCAATTCGCCGCACCTCTCTATCGCGACCATCGAGAACAGCATTGAATTTCATCTGCCGCTGGCCGCGCAGACGCGCGTTCGGCCGGAAATAGGACTCACGATTGACGCCGGGTTGCGCGCGCTTTTGCGCACCGACCACGACGTCGTGATGGTCGGCGACGTTAACTCGCGGGACACGGTGGCGCTTATGCAGGCGGCGGCAAAACGCGGCGTCTTTATGCTCGGCGCGACCGAGGACTCCTCGCTGGTTGAAGGCGCAGACTGTGTCATCAATGGACGGCTGGTTAAAAAATTATGCCAGCACTGCAAAGCGGCATACACGCTGTTGCGCGATGAGCTCGAGATGTTTGAAACCGGCGCCGGCCCCGACGCTTCGGTCGGGGCAAATTTCGGCAAAGTGCTCGCAGCGCTTAAAGAAGAAGACGCGGTATCGCAGGAGAAACAATGGAAAGATCTGCAATTTTATAAGCCCGCCGGGTGTGAAAAGTGTGATAATGGATACAAAGGGTATGTCGGCCTACAAGAAGTCATCGTCGCAGGCGAGAGCGGCCTCAATGTAATAGAAGAAGGCCTGTTTAAAGCCGCGCAAGGATTAACGAGCGTCGAGGAGGCCGCAAAAGTGGCGCAAGAATAAGGGGGTGGTATATTCAAGCTGTGAGATTTTTATATGAATAAGCGCCGCCTCGTTGTAGCCAACTGGAAGATGTACATCGACTCGCCCGAGTCGGCCCGGCGGTTTGCAACAGCCTTGCGCAAGAAGTCGCGCCTATATAAAGGAGTGGATGTCGTGCTGGCGCCCGCGTTCCCGCTTTTGGCGGTCGTTGCAGAAAAACTCAAAGGTTCGGTGATAAGGCTCGGCGCGCAGACCATATCCGAGTTCGAGGACGCGCCGCACACCGGCGACGTCTCGGCCGCCATGCTCAAGCACGCCGGCGTTTCGTTCGTTATCGTCGGGCACTCCGAGCGCCGGGCGCAGAATGAGACCGACGCCGCCGTCCATGCGCAGCTTGAGCGGGCGCTGCTCGGCGGGCTCAGCGCAATTCTCTGCGTCGGAGAAAAGGAGCGCGATGTCGCGGGTTCGCACTTTTCGCTGATAGAATCCCAGCTCGCGGTTCTCAAAAATTTGCCGCACAAAGCGGTGTCGAAAATAATCGTCGCATATGAGCCGGTGTGGGCGATAGGGAAGACATCCGCCGAAGCGATGAAAGGTTCCGACCTGCGCGAGATGAGCATCTTCATCAAAAAGACTCTGGCCGAGCAATTCGACCGCGTCGCGGCGCTTAAGGTGCCGATACTCTACGGGGGCTCGGTCGAGCCCGGCAACGCTCATTCGCTCATGGCCGAGGGAGACATCAACGGATTTTTGGTAGGTCACGCGAGCGCCGAGATTGATCAGTTTCTTGATATTTTAAAAGCCATTCGATAGAACTCAGGCTAAATAAAAAATTTACATGCAGGTAAAAAGCGTTCGCGATGCAGTGGTTGAGGGGAGGCGCGTGCTTTTGCGCGTAGATTTTAATGTCCCCCTCGACTATAGCGCGGGGCAAGCCGCAGTAGCGGACGACTCGCGGATCCGCGCCGCTTTGCCGACCATCCAACTCTTGCTCGAGAAAAAAGCCGCGAAAATAATTTTACTTTCACATCTTGGACGCCCGGGAGGCAAGGTGGTTGAGTCACTTCGCGTTGCGCCTGTTTTTGCGCATTTGCAGACGCTCATTGATACCACAATTATTGAGATGCACGAGAATTTGCGCTTTAACGCAGGCGAAGAAGATAACGACTCGGCATTTGCCCAAGAACTCGCATCGCTGGGAGACGTGTTCGTCAACGACGCGTTTGCCGACTCGCACCGCGCGCATGCTTCTATCGTCGGCGTGCCCAAACTCCTGCCGTCATATGCCGGGCTTTTGATGGAGAAGGAGATTGAGAAATCGTTGCAGGCTTTGACGCCCCAACATCCGGCGATTGCCATAATCGGCGGCGCTAAATTTGAGACAAAAGTGCCGCTCCTCAAAAAATTGGCCTCCCTATATGACACGGTGCTCATCGGCGGAGCGTTGGCGAATGATCTGCTCAAGACCCGCGGATTGCCAGTCGGCAGCTCGCTCGTCTCAAACACCCCCGTACCCGAAGAGATCGCCGGTAATGACAACGTCCTCGCGCCCACCGATGTGGCGCTCATGGATAGCAAGACACATACGGGCCGTTCGGCGGTCGTCAGCGACACGCGCGCGGCGGAGCGTATAGTGGATGTGGGGCCGGTGACCGCGGCGGCGTGGGCCGCGCGCGTGGCACGGGCGCAGTTTGTGGTATGGAACGGTCCGTTGGGCGTGTACGAAGAAGGATATGTCGATGCTACTGATGCGCTTGCCGAGGCGCTCGCCGGCTCTGAAGCGCACGCGGTCGTGGGCGGGGGAGACACGCTCGCCGCGCTTTCAAAATTTACATTCGATACCGAAAAAATATTTCTCTCGACCGGCGGCGGGGCGATGCTCGAATTTTTAGCTGAAGGTTCCCTGCCGGGGATAGAAGCGCTAAAGCGCTAAACGGATTTTTTCAGCATTTTGGTCGAATTTCATCAGTTCAGTTTCTGTCTCGGTACTAGGATATATCCAGATATGCGCATGCTGGACTTCGTCTCCGACAATGCGCGAAAGTATCCAGTCGGTGTTAAATGCTTTGCGCTGGGCGTGCGCGAGTTTGGCGGCGACTTCAAAGTACTCGCCGACATTGGGCACATCCCACACCCAGCGGATATGATTTTTTGGTATCACTTGCGTGTGTCCAGGCGCTTTAGGATGTATGTCGAGAAAAGCAAAATATGTATCGTCTTCGTATACCTTGTGGCACGGGATTTCGCCGCGCACTATTTTGCAAAAAATGCAACTCTCCATTCATGCAGTATACTAAATTTTGATGAAATCGTACCGATTGCGAGAGCGGGCGCATGACGAACTTCTGCTCGACCTACTTGCAGCTCGCGGCATTTCTCCAACTGAAAACTCTACTTTCTTAGAGCCCGACTTTGTGCGCGACTCGCACGATCCGTTCTTATTGCCCGACATGGGCAAAGCAGTTGAGCGGCTGCTCTTTGCGGCAAAACATAATGAACGCATTGCCGTGTGGAGCGACTATGACTGCGACGGCATCCCCGGCGGCGTCATGCTCGCGGAGTTCTTTCGCTCAATCGGCATTGAGGTGACGCACTACATCCCGCATCGCCATAAAGAAGGATACGGATTAAATGCGGAGGGCATCGACGAGCTCGCAGCACAAAACATCAAACTTATTGTCACGGTCGATCTCGGCACGACCGAGCACACGGGTATCGCGCACGCCAAAACAAAAAACATTGATGTGATAGTGACGGACCACCATTTGGTGGCGCCGGAGGAAGTTGCCTCCCGCTCACTCTCCGCCACAAGCGGCGTCGGTATTCTCGTCAAGCAACTTCCTCCGGCGCTTGCCTTAATAAATCCCAAGAGGCCAGACTCAAAATATCCGTTCGACGGACTCTGTGGCGCGGGCGTTGCGTGGAAGCTGGTGCAGGCGATGTTGATTAAACTTCGAGCCTCGGACAACTCCTTCGACTACGCTCAGGGTAAAGAAAAATGGTTTTTGGATTTGGTCGGCATTGCCACGCTCTCGGATATGGTTCCTCTGGTAGGAGAAAATCGCATGCTCGCGCGTTTCGGCTTGCGCGTGGTTGGCAAGGCGCGCCGGCCGGGACTCGCCGCGTTGCTGAGGCTTTTGCGTATCAAGCCGCACATGGTCACCGAGGATGACATAGGCTTTATGGTCTCGCCGCGTATCAATGCCGCCTCAAGGATGGACTCGCCGCACATCGCCGCGCGCCTCCTGGCCGCGACTGAAGCGCAAGAAGCAGAAGATCTCGCGCGCATGCTTAACAAAATAAATGACGAGCGCAAAGGCATCGTTGCTGCGACCGTCAAAGAAGTGAACAAGCGCCTGGCAAGCACTGATCTCACCAAAAGCCCATTGATTGTCATGGGCAATCCCAACTGGAGGCCGGGGATCTTGGGCCTCGTTGCCAACTCGCTCGTGGGCGCGCACGGCAAGCCCGTGTTTTTGTGGGGCAGGGAGGGAGGCGAGGTGATCCGCGGTTCGGTGCGCTCCGATGGCGTCTTAAATGTCGTCGAATTAATGGGTGCGACCAGCGATATTTTCGACCACTTTGGTGGACATCACGCGTCGGGCGGCTTCTCTCTTGCCGAGGAGCGCGTGCACGAGTTGGCGCCGCGGCTCACTGCCGCCTATGCAGCGGTCACATCAAAAGCGGTAATAAAAGAAATTGTGATCGACCGCGAACTTGATTTGGCAGAGATTGCGCATGCCAAGCGTGGCTTGGATCGTCTTGCACCCTTCGGCACCGGCAATGAAAAGCCGTTATTCGTGTTCCCTAATACCTCGGTAAGCAACGTGCGCACGTTCGGCAAAACACAGGATCATCTCGAACTTTCATTAACGAACAACTCCACGCCGCTCGGCGTCGGCGGGATAGCGTTTTTTTCGACGGTAGATTCGTTCAATAAAAAAATTGAAAAGGGAATGAAAGCCGACATAGTCGGCCATGTTGAGAATGATTGGAAAGGCCAACCTCGCATCCGCGTGGTTGATATGATTTAGTTTCATGAGGTGACTTGATATATCAAGTCACTACTACGATATATTGTAGTAGTGAGGTAATAGGGGGTTTCATATGTCAAATGAATCAAAAAATAGTTTCTCGGTTCGCGATATTTTGCATACAGTTGGAACTTTCTTATCGCGCAATACTACTTGTGCGTTATACTGCAAGCAATGGAAAAAATAATCATCCACACCGATGGAGGAGCGCGAGGGAACCCGGGACCGGCGGGGATTGGGGTTGTTATTGAGAATGAGACAGGAAAAGTGATCAAAGAAATATCCGAATACATCGGTGAGGCGACCAACAACGTTGCCGAGTATCACGCGCTCATCCGCGCTTTGGGCGAAGCAAAAGTATTGCTGGGAGAGCGCACGCTTGAGCTGCCATTTGAGGTGATGATGGACAGCGAGCTCGTCGTGCGGCAAATGCAGGGGCTCTATAAAGTGAAGGAGCCCACGCTCAAAGAAAAATTCGCCATGGTGGCACAGATGCGCATGGAGGACTTCCCCAATATCACCTTTACCCACGTGCGGCGCGAAAAAAACGGCCGCGCCGACAAGCTGGTCAACGACGCGATAGATAAAGCGCAGATAGACAAATAAGAAGAGTGGCTCTAAACTCGCACCGATGTCTTTTATGTCTTCTGGCGGCGCTTTTTTGTATACGCTCACGCTTGGCGTCTGCGCGGGGATTGCTCTTGCTCTGTTTTTTACTATTTCTCTGCTGTATGCCGGAGCATTACTTTTTTTGACCGCACTCATCTTGCTGGTCGCGATGCTGTTTCGCAAACCTGTGTTACTGCTTGTTGCCGCGGGGTTGGCAGCGCTGGCGCTTGGGTTAGTGCGCACCGATGCGTTTCGCGAAAGTGAAGCGGCTCGCTCGCTCGTTCGGTATGCCAATGAAACGGCGATGCTCACTGGCACGGTCGCTAACGACCCCGACGTGCGCGACACGTCGGTGCGCGCCAATATCGATGTTGTTTCAGTCAATGGGGCGCAAGCGCAGGGCACCGTGCAGGCGGTCTTCGCGGCGCATACCGCGCTCGCGTATGGGCAAGTCGTCGAAGTGAGCGGCGTGATGCAAGCGCCGCAGGCGTTCATGGGCGGCAACGGCAACCTGTTCGACTATCCGGGTTACTTGCGCGTGCAGGGAGTGTCGATGCTGCTTCAAAAAGCAACCGTCTTGCAAAGCCAGCCAGCGGGGTTTTCTACTCTCGGCGCGCTCTACAATCTTAAACACGCCTTCGACGTATCGCTTGAGCGCGCACTACCCGAGCCCGAAGTATCACTGCTTGAAGGAATTTTGCTGGGGCAGCGCCGCGGATTATCAGCCGACCTCACGGCGATGTTCGTCGCGGCGGGTCTCGTCCATATTGTTATTCTATCCGGCTACAGCATGTCAGTCGTGGCCGAAAGCGTGCTGCGTGCGCTCAAATTTCTGCCTAAATCGATCGCGTTTGTGACAGGTGCGATT
>JAGWIT010000028.1 GCA_028866155.1 Patescibacteria group bacterium | reverse complement strand
GCGCGCGGAGGCTCAAAGGGCCTGCCCGGCAAGAATATAAAACTGCTCGGCGGCAAGCCGCTTATTGCCTACAGTATCGATGCCGCCAAACAAAGCAGTTTCATCACGCACACCATTGTCTCGACCGATAATGAGGAGACAGCGAAGGTCGCGCGCGAGTGCGGCGGCGACGTGCCGTTTATGCGGCCCCCCGAGCTTGCCACCGACACTACGGGGCATGTTGAGGTGATGCAACACGCGGTTAAGTTTATGGAGGATAAGTTGGGTATCACCTTTGACTACGCGGTCATCTTTCAGCCCACGTCGCCGTTTCGCATCAAAGACGATGTCGACGGGACCATCCAAAAATTAATAGACACCGGTGCCGACTCGGCCGTGTCTCTCGTCGAGGTTGAGAGCGCCAATCATCCGATGAAAATAAAAAAGCTCGAAGGCGACCGTGTGCGCGCCTACTGCATGGACGAGCCCGAGGGTGCGCGCCGGCAGGACTTGCCGAAGGCGTATCGACGCAGCAGCGCGGTCTACGCGATGAAGCGCGACTTGCTGATGAAAGAAGGGAAGTTGTACGGCGAATTTGTGGCCGGCTATGTCACGCCCAAAGAACGGTTCATCGACATCGACACGTCCGAGGATTGGACGCGTGCTGAATCGATGTTGAATGATCTGCGGGCACGAGACAGCGCACTGTTATGAAGCGTATCCGCCAAGCGGTAGTGCTCGCGGGAGGCCAGGGCACTCGATTGCAGCCGCTGACCCTCACGACACCCAAGCCGCTCATCCCCATACACGGCAAGCCTTTTGCCGAATATCTTGTCGAACTCCTCAAAAAGAACGGCATCGAGGAGATTATCTTTTTAACCGGTTATTTGGCTGAACAATTTCCTGCCACGCTTGGCGACGGCTCGCGCTGGAGCCTCACTATCCGCTACAACCAAACCCCGGTTGAGGACGAAACGGGAGAGCGCCTGTGCAAAGCGGCACACTTGCTCGACGATGATTTTTTGCTGATGTACGGCGACAATTACTGGCCGCTTAATCTGTCCAAACTTCTTGCGCATCATGAACGCATGGGTACCTTGGCGACGGTGACCGCCTACGACCGCCCCAGCACGGATAGCAAAAACAACATGCGGATTGAGGACGGCATGGTGCGGATGTATGATAAGACAAAGAAAGCTGAGGGTCTAAACGCCGTTGATATTGGATTTCTTATCCTATCCAAAAAAATACTCGAGATGATTCCCGAGGGCAATCTCAATTTTGAGAAGACCATGTACCCGGCTTTGGTTGCAGGGCGGAAGTTGGCGGGTTTTTTGACGTGCCAGCCCTACTGGAGCCTTACCAGTATCGAGCGCTTTCCCGCGATTGAGCGCGCACTTAAGTCTTCGAGAAAAGTTTTGTTTCTTGACCGCGACGGCACGATAAATAAAAAAGCGCCGCTGGCCGAGTATGTGCCAAACTGGTCGGTGTTTGAGTTTTTACCCGGAGCGCTCGACGCGCTCGAGGAACTCGCGAAGAGAGGCTACGAATTTTATATCATCAGCAACCAACCGGGCATCGCGCGCGGGATGGTCAAAGAAGAGGACTTGCGCGACATTCATCAACGGATGCAGGAGGCGCTTAAAAAAAGAGGCGTGACCATATCGGGTATTTATTATTGCCCGCATGGCTGGGATGAAGGGTGCGACTGCCGCAAGCCAAATCCCGAGATGCTTTACCAAGCCGCGCGCGAGCATGACATCGACCTCACACGCGCCTATTTTGTGGGCGATGATGAGCGCGACAAAGAGGCCGGCGACGCCGCAGGAGTCCAAACCATCCTTGTGCCGGAGGGTATAGGTCTAGCCGCCGCGCTCCCGCAGCTTCCATAATTTGACTGAAGGGCTCTCGCGTGTTAATCTCTATACATGATCGTGATCAGGGCTCCACTGCGTATTAGTCTCATCGGCGGCGGTACCGACATCCCCGTCTTTTTTCGCTCGCACCCGGGGCGCGTCATCTCGGCGACCATCGACAAATACATCTACCTGGTTATCAATCCTACGCCGCTTGTTGATATGGTTTCGGCGCGCTACTCAAAGACTGAGACCGTCTCGCACCCCAAAGAGCTCGAGCACGCGCGCATCAAGGCGCTCCTGCTTGACCTCGGCATTACCAGCAACATCGAGATAGGCTCGTTCGCCTCGCTGCCGGGCAAAACGGGGCTCGGGTCGTCATCGAGCTTCTCGGTCGCGCTCGTCAAAGGTTTGCACGCTCATCTTGGTCGATCAATGAGCGCCGCCGAAGCGGCTGAAAAAGCCTGCGAGCTTGAGATAGATATACTCGGCGAGCCTATCGGCAAGCAGGACCAATACGCGGCGGCGCACGGGGGCTTAAATTTCTACCAATTTAACTGCAACGGCTCGGTCACGGTCGAGCCGCTCCTGCTTGATTATAAAAAGAGTGCAGAGCTTCAGGATAGCATGCTTCTTTTTTATACCGGCATCGAACGGCATGCGAGTGACGTGCTCGGCCAGCAGGTCGGGCAAATGAAATCTAAATTTGATTCATATATCGCACTCTCAAACTCGGTGCTCAAGTTTCGCGAGCTGCTCTTAAAAGGCGACATCAAAGGCGCGGGGTTGATGATGCATGAAAGCTGGCTTGCCAAGAAAAAGCTCGGCAGCAAGGTGAGCAATAAAACGCTTGACTCGCTCTACTCAGCGGGTATTAAAGCGGGTGCGTGGGGCGGCAAGGTCCTTGGCGCTGGCGGCGGCGGATGCTTTTTATTTATTGCGCCTCCGGCAAAGCATAAGGCGATACTTAAGGCACTCAAGGCTCAGGCTAAAAAGGTAAAGCTTGTGGGCGCACGGCATATCCCGTTTAGTTTCGTGGAGTCCGGCACTGACATACTCTTTAACAACAATGCATCGCACCAAGTATGAAAGAATACATCGAACAGCACATCGAGGAGGCCACGGCGGCGCTGCGCGCCGTCTCGAGCGATGAAATCGCCAAGTGCATGGTGCAGATTCAGCGCGTGTTCGAGCGCGATGGCCGCATCTATATCTTCGGCAATGGCGGCTCGCTGGCGCTGGCGACCCACTGGGTGAGCGATTTCAACAAGACCGTGTTCGGCCACAACGTCGAGCTCCACACCAAGCGTTTTCAGGCCATCCGCCTTCCGACGACCGAGGAGGAGTACTCGGCCTGGACCAACGACGTGGGGCACGACTCGGTGTTCGTGGGCCCTTTGCAAAATTATCTCCAAGAGCACGACTGCGTCATCGCCATTTCGAGTTCGGGCAACTCGCAAAATGTCATCAAGGCCGCACAATATGCCAAAAAGCGCGGCGTGCCGGTCATCGCGCTCGCCGGTTTTGACGGCGGGGAACTCAACAAACTAGCCGACGTCAAAATTTTGGTCCCCACACCAAAAGGGCGCTACGACCTCGTCGAGGGCGCACACGGGGTCATTTTGCATCTCATCACGTGGTACTTTCGCGATTATTTTGAACATAAGCTCGCCAAAAAAACTTCTCATGGCAAAAAGAAAAACAAATAACTTGGTGCTCGTGACTGGCGGCGCGGGATTTGTTGGTTCGCATCTGGTTGACGGGCTTATCGCGAGCGGCTACCGGGTGCGCGTGCTCGACAACCTTCGGCGTCCCACGCACACGGGCGGGCTCCCGGCATGGTTCAACAAAAAGGCGCAGTTTGTGCGCGGCGATGTCGATAAAAAAAGCGATTGGGAGAAGGCGCTCAAGGACGTCTCCTACATTTTTCATCTTGCGGGATATATGGACTACCGCATGGACTTTAGCGAATATGTGCGGGCCAATGCCGAGAGTGCCGCATTGTTGTATGAGGTGATAGTTGAAAAAAGATTACCCGTCAAAAAAGTAATCGTCGCGTCCTCGCAGGCGGTCTATGGCGAAGGAAAATACGTGTGTCGCGTGCATGGCCTGCAGTATGCCAAGCCGCGCGATGAGAAGCGGCTCAAAAAACAGGACTGGGCTGTTTATTGCGCATGCGGCAAAAAAATGGCCGGCCCTATCGCCCAAAAAGAGGATGACGAGCTGATGCCCACCAACCCCTATGCGATAACCAAGCGCGCGCTTGAGGAGCTTGCGCTCATGCTTGGTAGGGAATATAGCATCCCGACCGTGGTCCTGCGCTACGCGATAGTGCATGGCTCGCGCCAAACCTTTCGCAACTTCTACTCGGGCGCTCTGCGCGCTTACGCGGTGCAGGCGCTCGCGGGCGAGCGCATCGAGATGCACGAGGACGGCCACCAAATTAGAGATTTCGTACACATCGACGACGCGGTCGCGGCGCATATGGTCGTTCTCAAAAGCTCGAAGGCAAATTATGAGATATTTAACGTCGGGTCCGGACGGCGCGATACGGTTATGGATTTGGCAAAAACAGTCGCCAAGGCTGTCGGCGTGCGGCACAACCCGCTTCTTAAGGGCGTGTTCCGAGTGCGCACAACGCGCCACTCGCTTATGGACGTCTCAAAATTAAAGAGGCTCGGCTGGCGGCCAAAGAAAAAGTTGGAGGATAATGTGCGCGACTACGTTGCTTTTATAAAAGGATATCCCGAAGCGATACGATACTTGCGTCAGTCCTACCGCGACATGGCGGCTAAGAGTCTAGTACAATAGCTCTCATGATTTCAGCTGTTTTTCCGGCTTATAACGAAGAGGACAACGTGGTGGAACTTCACCGCCGCATTCTTGAGGCGCTCAAGAAGACTGGCGAGCCTTTTGAGATAGTCGCGGTCGACAACGCCTCGACCGATGGCACGTACACAAAATTAAAAACGCTTTCACCAATCACGATTATCCGCATCGCCTACAACATCGGACAGACCGCGGGGCTCGATGCGGGCATCCATGCGGCCAAAGGCGACATTATCGTGACACTCGACGCCGATCTCCAAAACGACCCGTCGGACATTCCCGCGATGTTCAAAAAAATTCAGGAGGGCTACGACCTGGTCGCCGGTTGGCGGGTTAACCGGCACGACACGCCCGGGCGCAAAATCTTTTCCCGCGGCGCCAACCTTATTACGCGTACGGTGCTGGGAATCAGACTCCACGACTATGCGTGCGCGACGAAGATGTTCCGTAAAAAATTCCTCAATGGAATCCACCTTTATGGTGAGATGCACGTATTTCTCGCCGGCATCATGCACTTCCGCGGCGCGCGTATTGTCGAGATGCCGGTCAAACATCATAACCGCATTGCCGGGCTCTCCAAACACAATTTCATCAAAGGGGCGAAGGATCTTGCCGACCTCTTTACTATCCGCTTTCTCTTTGGCACGACGAGGCCGCTGGTGCTTTTTGGCTCGCTCGCGTTTTCGTGCTTTGCGCTCTCGGGCGCGGCACTTATCGCAGCGATTGTACTCAAAATAATCGCCTATGCCAACTTTGCACAGACGCCCCTGCCGCTTTTGGTGGCGTTCTTCGGCATCAGTGGGCTCATGCTTTTTATGATGGGACTTATTGCCGAACTGGTCCTGCGCTCCTACTATGAGACAACCAACTCGACGCCTTACGTTATTGATTCGATAGAACATCAATGACATGGAGCGCAGCGCGTTTGAACACCTCCTTAAGACCGAGAACCAGTGGTGGAACCGCGGTCGCGCCTACGCGGTGTGCATGGCACTCTCTCGCGCCGCAGTCACACACTACGCCAAGACGCTCGACTATGGCGCGGGTTTTGGCGCCATGTACGGGACGCTCAAACCGGTATCGGGGGAGCTTGATGCGTTCGAGATAGACGACGAGGCGTGCGCAGGCTTAAGCCAGCGCGGCTACGCGCACGTTTACATGAGCGAGAGCGAGACCTACCATCATCGCTATGACCTCGTCGCTTTTTTTGACGTGCTCGAGCACCTTGAGGACGATGCCGCGACGCTGGCGCGTACGCGCGAGGCGCTGACGCAGGAGGGAAGAATCGTGCTCACCGTGCCGGCGATGCCGTTTTTATGGAGCGGACACGATGTCGAACATCATCACTTTCGCCGCTACACGGCGCGAAGTTTGCGCTCACTGCTTGAGCAAGAAGGGTTTGAGATAGAATATTTGCGCTATTGGAACGTCGCACTTTTTATCCCCGCGGCTGTTATGCGGCCGCTCGGCGCCTCCGGCGATGCGTCCTTCACCTCCTCGCGCCTTATCGACTCGCTTCTTTATGCGCTCATAGTCGTTGAGACGTGGATTGTGCGCTTTGTACCGCTGCCGTTCGGGATAAGCCTGGTTGCCGTCGCGCATAAAAAATAAATATGAAGGATATACTCTTACGCTATATGGATGTGATGAATTTGTACCGCTGGCTGCACAAGACGCGATATCTGCATTTTTTTGTCATCGGTGCGACGGGTGTGGGCATCAATCTGGCGCTCACGGCTTTTTTTGCCGAACTGGTGTTTGGCCGCGAGCACTATTTCTCCGCATATCTCATCGGGCTTGCCGCGAACCTGCTGTACAATTTTATTTTGCACACCCGCGTCACCTTTAAAACCAAAGGCAACCATGTGCGCCGCCTCGCCATTTTTATGGCTTATTCGCTTGCTTTGGCGTACCTCCAGGCGCAGGCGGTCAAATACATCACTGCCCTGGTTGGTGTCAATTGGTACCTCGTCGTCATCGCCACGACTATTTTTGTGTTCTCCATCATTACCTTTTTGCTATTCAAATTCGTCCTTTTTCGCGAGGACGGAGATGTGGTATAGTCGGGCGTATATGGATTACACGAAGTTTTTGCGCTGGGCGCTCCTTATAGGTTTGTGCGCCGTGCCTTTTATCGCTTTTGTCATCGCCGACGGCGCCCATACCACCAACATATATATCCCGTTCGTCAACATGTTCTTCCCGTACATCACGGGCAAAAATTTTATCTTCCGCATCCTCGTTGAGGTGCTGCTCGCGCTCTATGTGCTCCTGGCCATACGCGAGCCGAAGTACCGCCCGCGCTCTTCGCTCCTGATGTGGGCGCTCGCAGCCTTTGTACTGTGGATGGCGCTGGCGACCGCGACCTCGGTCGACCCTATAAAAAGCTTCTGGAGCAATTTTGAGCGCATGGACGGCTACATCACGCTCATCCACATGTTCGCGTTCTTCATCATTGCCGGCGCGATGCTCACCGCAGAGAATTGGTGGAACAAGTTCTTCAAAGTTTCCGTTACCGCGAGCGCCCTCATGAGCATCGGCTCGCTGTTTCAGGCCTTCCATTTGTTCGGCTTTGCGCCGAGCAGCCAGAGCGGCCCGCGCGCCGACGGCACCTTCGGCAACGCCATCTACTTGGCTGTATTCATGCTCTTTAATATTTTTATCACCCTCTATTTGCTGCAGAAGGAGCGCAAGTCGCCCACGGCGTGGGCGGTTTACGGCATCGCGTTTTTCCTCCAGTTTGCAACGCTCTACTACACCGAAACCCGCGGCGCACTGCTCGGCGTCTTGGGAGGCATGGTCATTGCCGCCATCTATGTGGCAATTTTTGCCAAAGGAGCGCAGTGGAGGAACTATCGCCGCTGGTCTATGTACGCCATAGGCGCCCTCGCTGTGCTCGTCATCCTCTTTTTAGCGGTGCGCAACACCTCGTTCGTCCAGCACAGCAATACGCTCCAGCGCTTTGCGTCGATATCGCTCACCGACCGCACGACGCAGGCACGCTTTACCATCTGGGGCGAAGCCCTGCAGGGAGTTAAAGAAAAACCGGTTCTCGGCTGGGGGCAGGAGAACTTCAATTTCGTTTTCAACAAATTCTACCAACCGTCGATGTACGACCAGGAGCAGTGGTTTGACCGCGCGCACAACGCCTTCCTCGACTGGGCGACGGCCGGCGGCATACCCGCGCTCCTGTTGTATGTGTCGCTCTTCGCGCTCGCCGCATGGGCGTTCTTCCGGAGCGACTTGGAGGTGCCCGAGCAGGCACTTTTTGTAGGGCTTTTGGCCGGCTACGCGTTCAACAATCTCACGGTGTTCGACAATCTCTTCAGCTATATCTACTTCTACTTGATTCTTGCGTTTGCGCACAGCCTCTCGCGCAAAAAGCTCTCGTCGTGGATGTTCATGTCCAAGCCTTTGGATGATAGGACCGTTGCCGTCGCAGCGCCCATCGCGCTAGTCGTGCTTATATTCGGCATATACCAGCTCAACTGGATCCCGATGGCGCGCGCGCAGACGCTTATCGACGCGCTCACGCCGGTCAACCAAACCACCGGCGCCGCCAAAGACCCCAAAGAAAATCTTGCGTCGTTCCAAACCGCGCTCGGCGACGGGCCGCTGGGCTACCAAGAGACCGTTGAGCAGCTCTTCCAGTTCGCATCCAACAATGTTGCACCCTCAAGCAGTGTCAGCCCAGACGTCAAACAGCAGGCGTTTACGCAGACGCAAGCTGCGGGCGACGCATTGCTCAAGATGCGCCCCGGCGACGCGCGCCTCGAGCTCTTCTACGGCGTGTTTCTCGACCAGTTCGGCCAATATCAGGCGGCGATGGCGCATCTGCAGGCGTCTCTCAAAGATTCTCCGAACAAACAGCAGATACTCTTCGAGATAGCATCGACCTACTTGGCGGCGGGAGACAGCAAGGACGCTATCGCGCCGGCCGAGCAGGCGTTTAACGAAGAGCCTGCCTATCCGGACGCTCGCGTGCTCTATGCCGCCGCGCTCTACTACAACGGCCAATATCAGGCGGCCGACCAGCTTTTGGTGCAGGGCTTCGGCAGTGTGCTCTATGACAACCAGCAGCTCCTGCAGACCTACTTTGCCACCAAGCAGTACGGCCGGCTTGCACAGATTTACGCGGCGCGCGAGGCCGCGTCGCCCAATGACGCGCAGTCGATGATAGCCCATGCGGTGACCAGCTACTTGGTGAACGGCAATGCATCCGCGGCGATAGCAGAATTGAAAAAAGCATCAAGTGTTGACCCAGCGGCGGCCACCGAGGCACAGTCGTTTATAGACCAAATAAACGCCGGCACGCTCAAACCCTAAGACGGCAGGTAGTGTGATATACTCAAAGCATGTGAGCAGGGGCGAAACTCTGTAACATTGTCCGCAAAAAGCTCCTCTCGCAAGAGAGGGCTTTTTTGTATTGAAACTTCGAGAAAGAGTGGCTCGTCTGTATGAAAACAGCACGGGCCGAATTTCAAGCATTTTCTGATATATACTACTAAGGTGCGCTTCGCGTGGGGAGCGGGGCACTCACATTAGGACAATGTTTTGGAGCTTCGCATCCGCTTCCCACCCGGAGCACAACCGCTTAAACTAGGAAGCGAGATGAAGGTTGAAGAGAACATCCCGCTTGCGCCCTACACCACGTTCCACATCGGCGGGCCCGCGCGGTATTTCACTCATATACAAACGGTCGAAGAATTGCGGGAGGCATTAGCTTTTGCAAAAAAGAAAGAGCTGAGGGTGTTTGTACTCGGCGGCGGTTCGAATATTTTGATAGATGATGCGGGCTTCGACGGCCTCGTGCTCAAAATCGAGCTCGGGGGTGTTGAAATAAAAAAAGAAGGCGAACACGCTGTCGTGGTTGCCGGCGCGGGCGAACATTGGGATGCACTTGTCGAACGCGCAGTTACTGAAGGTTTGTGGGGCGTCGAGAATCTCTCCGGCATCCCGGGGCTCGTGGGCGGTGCGGTGGTGCAGAACATCGGCGCGTACGGCCAGGCTTTGTCGGAGAGCTTGGAGTGGATCGAGGCGCTCGACACGCACAGCGGCGAGGTCGTCCGGTTCTCAAATAAGGAGTGCGCGTTCGATTATCGGGACAGTTTTTTTAAGCACGACGCCGGCCGGCATGCGGTGTTGCGCGCCGCACTCAAACTGTCAACCGAACCCAAGCCCAACCTGTCATACCAAGACCTCAAGACGCGGTTTACCCTGAGCAGGGTCGAAGGGTTCGCGGACGCCAGCCTCAATTTAGGGGCTATACGAGAGGCAGTTTTGGATATCAGAAGAGGCAAATTCCCCGATTTGAGCGTCGAGGGCACCGCCGGCTCCTTTTTTAAGAATCCGATTTTGTCCAAAGTTGAGGCTAAAAAACTGCAGGAGCGCTACCCAGAGCTGCCGCTGTTTGATATGCCCGAGACGAGCGGCGTCAAAGTGCCGCTCGCGTGGTTTCTCGATGCCCGCCACGGCGTGTTCAATATCCAAACGATGCGGGTTGGAGGCGCACGGCTTTTTGAGAAGCAGCCGCTCGTCATCGTCGCGCAAAAAAAATCGTCGTCGGCCGGCGTGCAGAGGCTCGCGCACGAAGTGCAAAAACAAATTAAAGAAAAAATCGGAATCGATATCGAGCCCGAAGTTCGGATTTTGCAAAAATAGTTATCCACAGGGGCCGCGCAAATTTCATTGTGTCCGCACTCAACCTATTCGATACTTGAATACAGAGCATCGTGATGTGCTCCCGCTCGTTTCCTAGGATGCGGCGGGAAGTACGGTCGAACGATGTGCAACCAAAAAGTGCGACCCTGGGTCGCAACAATTATGGCAAAGAAAAAGAAAGCAAAGAAGAAAGCAACAAAGAAGCGCCGCTAAATTAGCGGAGTGCTGTCCCGCCACTGCGGGATGGATCCTCTCGAAGGAAAAAGCCCCGACCGGTAAGTCGGGGCTTTTTCGTGCAAAAATGAAGGTAAATATGGTATATTGTTTTACCGATGTTTTCGCTCAAAACCCTCTTCGGCGACCCCTCTCAAAAGCTCCTCAAAGACACCAAAGCGTTGGTGGGGGCCGTCAACGCGCTCGAGGAGCACTATAAGGGGCTGACCAACGAGGAGCTCTATCAGCTGACCCACAAGTTCCGCAACCGGCTGGCAGCGGGTGAGACGCTGGAGGACCTTATGCCGGACGCGTTTGCCGCGGTACGCGAGTCGGCGCGCCGCACGGTCAAGCTCCGGCACTTCGACGTTCAGCTCATCGGCGGCGCGGTACTCAACTCCCGCGGCATCGCCGAGATGAAGACCGGCGAAGGCAAAACTTTAGTGGCGACCTTGCCGGCCTACCTCAATGCTTTGTTGAGTAAGGGCGTGCATATCATCACGGTCAACGACTACCTCGCGCGGCGCGACGCGGTGTGGATGGGGCAGGTCTACGCGGCGCTCGGCATGTCGGTCGGCGTCATCAACACCGACCATAGCTATCGCTACGACCCCGGACACAAGGACGTCGACGCGATGCGCGACGAAGAGGGCTCGTTTCGCATCTTTTACGAATTTTTGCGGCCATGCTCGCGCCGCGAGGCCTATGAGGCCGACATTACCTACGGCACCAACTCGGAGTTCGGTTTCGACTACCTGCGCGACAACATCTCCTACAAATCCGAGGAGCTGCGCCAGCGCGGGCATGTGTACGCCATCGTCGACGAAATCGACTCTATATTAATTGACGAGGCGCGCACGCCGCTCATTATTTCGGCGCCGACCACGGAGTCCGAGGATTTGTACCGCACGTTCGCTAAAATCGCCGCGCAGTTAAAACGAGACGAGGACTTCACGGTCGACGAGAAGTTAAAGGCCGTCCAGCTCACCGACGACGGCATAGGGCATGCCGAAAAATTGCTCGGCATCGACAATATTTATACCGAAAAGGGCATCAAGTATGTTCACCACCTCGAGACGGCCGTGCGCGCCAAGGCGCTTTTTCATAAGGACAAAGAGTACGTCGTGCGCGACGGGCAAATAATCATCGTCGACGAGTTTACCGGCCGCATGCAGCCCGGCCGCCGCTGGAGCGAGGGCCTGCACCAGGCCATTGAGGCCAAAGAGGGCGTCGATGTCCAAAAAG
The DNA here is from genome assembly GCA_028866155.1 of Patescibacteria group bacterium. Lineage (GTDB taxonomy): Bacteria > Patescibacteriota > Minisyncoccia > Phycocordibacterales > SBAW01 > GWA1-54-10. Next base: position 164 of record JAGWIT010000028.1, on the reverse strand, counting down.
AGAGCCGCACGTTCGCCTCGATAACCTATCAAAATTATTTTAGGCTCTACGAGAAGCTCAGCGGCATGACCGGCACCGCCAAAACTTCGGCCGAAGAATTCTATAAAGTATACGGGCTCGAGGTGGTCGAGATACCGACCAATCAGCCGATCATCCGCAAGGAC
>JAGWIT010000027.1 GCA_028866155.1 Patescibacteria group bacterium | reverse complement strand
AAGATGAGCAAAAAGCTTAAAAATTATCCGGACCCGATGGACGTGGTCGAGCAATACGGCGCCGACGCGGTGCGCTACTATCTGCTCTCCTCGCCGGTCATCCGCGGGGAGGATTTGCGCTTCTCGGTGCGCGGGGTAGAGGATGTGTCGAAGAAATTGCTGATGCGGCTCGATAATGTGCGGAGTTTCTATCAGTTGTATGCGCCGACAGAGTTTGCTTCCCATTCACCCTCACGCCCTCAAAGGGCGATCGGCGTTCATGTCCAGCAAACTCTGTCAGAGCACATACTTGATCGCTGGATTCTTTCGCGCCTCAATCAATTGATACAAGAAACCACCGCAGGGTTTGAGCACTACGAGCTCGACAATGCGACCCGGCCGCTGATGGAGTTCGTCGACGACCTTTCGAACTGGTATGTGCGCCGCTCGCGCGGTCGATTCAAGCAAACGGATGAAGGAGCGCCTGCCCTGAGCAAAGTCGAAGGGCTCGTTACCTTGCGCCATATACTTTATACGCTCTCGCATGTCTTGGCGCCGTCGATGCCGTTTTTTGCCGACTACCTCTTTCGCGAAATGCGTGAAGAGAGCGACGTTGAGAGCGTGCATCTCGCAAATTGGCCCGCGGCCGGCAGCGTTGACACGGAGCTTATTGCCGATATGAAGCGGGTGAGAGTGCTGGTGTCTCAGGCGCTCCAGCTGCGCGAGAAAGAAGACATAAAGATCCGCCAGCCGCTCGCCATGCTCAAAGCAAAAAAACTCCCCGCCACTAGTGAGTTGCGCGAATTGCTTAAGGACGAAGTAAATGTCAAAGAAGTTGTTGAAGACGGCTTGATGGAAGAGGACGTGTGGCTCGATACCGAACTCACCGACGTTTTGCGGACAGAAGGCGTGATGCGCGACATCGTGCGCAAGATTCAGGATTGGAGAAAAGAACAAAAGATGCAGATATCCGATCGACCTTCGTATATTTTGCACGCTACTGCAGAAGAGAAAAAGGCTGCTGAAACGTACCGCGCCGAAATAATCGCACAGACCGGTTTAGCAGACCTTAAGGTAGAATTGGGCAAGGATGCATAAAATTTATATCACCGAGGGGATAGTGCTGGGGAAACGCGGCGCCGGCGAGGCCAATAGTTCTGTCTCGCTCTTGACGGCCGAGCTTGGATTGGTGCGGGCATCCGCGCGCAGTGCACGGTACGAGAAGTCAAAATTGCGCTACGGGCTCGAGCCGCTTACCCGCGGGCGCTTCTCGTTGGTGCGCGGCAAATATGAGTGGAAGCTCACCGGCGTTGTCGAGCCGCAGAGATTATTTTCAAACTCATTGGTCCCGATGGAGGGGAAGCAAGCGGTCGGCCGGGTGACGCGGTTGATGCTGAGGCTCATCCAGGGCGAGGAGCCTGTGCCAGTGCTGTATAAAACGGTGAGCGAAGGGTTCGAATTTTTAGTTGACGCTCAAAACATGAGAGATGCGCAGGCGATAGAGTGCGTGCTGGTGTTGCGCATCCTCGCACACCTCGGCTACCTCCCCGAGCGCCCCGAGTTGGCACCTTTTGTAGCAACCTCCTCAGCCGACGAATTATTTTCGCTTGAGTTAACCGCCCAAGCGGCGCGCTCCCGCACCCTCTTAATAAAAGCGATAAACGAATCCCTCACCGCCACGGGGCTATAAAATGTTATACTTTTGTGCATGCCGCCGGAGAAAGGGGATGAGATAGAACGGCTTAAAAAAAAGCTGTATTCTCGAGGGAACAAGGACAAGCCCATGAGCGACATCCGCACGCCGCTCTCCCATGAGCAGGCGGACGCTCCGGTTTCGTGGAGCAAAGCGGAGGATGAGGCGCTTCTCGCGGCGCTGCAAGCCGATACGACAAAGAAAAAAGCGCCGCCCATCGGCACGCTCATGCAGGAGCAAAAGAAAAAGATGTCATTCGCCGCCAAATTTCTTATAGGGTCGTTCCTGTTTTTTGTGCTTGCGGCCGGAGCCGCGGCGTATATCTTTTTTGGCGGAGGCAGCCTTATCTCGCCGCAAAACATCGACTTGCAGGTTGTGATGCCCTCACTCATCGACAGCGGCAAGGCGTCGACCTTTCAAATAATTATCGACAACCGCAATACCTCACAGCTGCAATTGGTTGACCTGATTCTCGACTACCCCGACGGCACGCGCGACCCCACCGGTGCGGCCGCGCTGACGCAGGCGCGCCAGAGCATCGGCACCATAGGCGCCGGTCAGCAATTGAAACAGACCGCGAGCGCGATATTTTATGGACAGCAGGGTGCGCAAGAAAAAGTGCAGGTGACGCTCGAGTACTCGGTCGCCGGTTCGAACGCCGTGTTTCAAAAGCAGTCCGAGGCGGACTTTGTCATCGGCTCTTCGCCGGTGTCGGTCTCGGTGAGCGCTCCGAGCGCCGCGGTGTCCAATCAATCGTTCCCCATCGACCTCACGGTGCAGAGCAACGCGACGACGCCGCTCAGCAACGTCGTCGTGCAGGCGCAGTATCCGTTCGGTTATTCGGTGCAAAGTGCGACGCCTCAGGCTCTCGCGGGGGGCACGTTTTGGCAGCTCGGGACGCTGGCACCCGGCGCATCAAAAACCATACACATCGTTGGGTCGATCGACGGCCAGGACGGCGACCAGCGCGTCTTCCGATTTCTTGCGGGTTCTAACACCGACTCGACCGACACGCAGGTCAAGGTGCCGCTTTTGACCGTGCCGCAGACCATCACGGTCGAGAAGCCTTTCATCACCGGCACGATAGCGGTCAACGGGCAGAGCGGCAAAACCATATCCGTCACTCCGGGACAGCCGCTTGAGGGCACCATCACGTGGCAGAACAACCTCCCGACCGCGATAACGAACGCGCAATTGGTGCTCAGCTTCTCGGGGCCGGCGCTCGACAAAAGCTCAATAACCTCCGGCGACGGATTTTATCAATCACAAAACTCGACCATCACATGGAGCTCGGCGCAGGACCCGTCGCTCGCGCAGGTTGCCCCAGGACAGAGCGGCACGCTCCAGTTCTCTTTCGCAACTCTGCCGCCGGGGTCGGGGAACGTGCTCATCACCAACCCGACGATCAGCCTGTCGCTCAATGTGCAGGGCACCGAGGCCGACCAGTCGGGCACGCCGCAACAGGTGACGGGAGCCGCCACCGCCCAAGTGTCGGTCGCCTCCATGCTCTCGCTCGCGGCGCAGGCGCTCCACTTTACCGGAGGCTTCACCAACACCGGCCCGATGCCGCCCAAGGCGAACGCCGACACCTCTTATACCATAGTGTGGACAGTGAAGAACTCTTCAAATACGATAGCCAATGCGACCGTCTCGGCCGTGCTGCCGGCATATATGCGGTATGTGCCGGGCGCAAGCGGCGTGTCCTATGACACAGGCAGCCGCACGGTCACCTGGAGCCTGGGCGACCTCAATGCGGGCGTGGGCTACTCTTCGGCTGCCAAACAAGTGTCGTTCCAGGTGGTGCTGACGCCGAGCGCTTCTCAGGTAGGTTCGGTGCCGGCGCTCACGGGGGAGGCCTCGCTCCAGGGCCAGGACCGCTTCGCGCAGGTGGGCGTGAGCGCAACCGCGCAAGCGCCGACGACCGCGTTGAGCGGTGACACCGGTTTTGTGAGCGGGATGGAGATAATCGCGCCCAACTAACGATATGGAAGAAAAAAACGATTTGATGGAAAAGATTGTCTCGCTATGCAAGCGGCGCGGCTTTGTCTACCAAGGGTCGGAGATTTACGGCGGCCTCGCGGGCACGTGGGACTACGGGCCGCTGGGGACTGCGTTGAATGAAAATATAAAAAAATATTGGTGGAAGACGTTCGTAAGCGATAGAGAAGATGTGTACGGCATAGATGCGGCAATACTCATGGCCCCGCGCGTTTGGGAAGCCTCAGGCCATACCGAAGGGTTTACCGACCCGTTAGTCGAAGACAAGGTAACGCACAAACGCTACCGCGCCGACCATATTCTCGAAGACGCAGGTGTTGAAGTTAAAAACATGTCGGTCAAAGAAATGGGGGAGAAAATGACCGAACTAAAATTAAAAAGCCCCGATGGTAATTCGCTGACCGAGCCAAAAGTTTTTAATCTTTTGGTCGAAGCCGGCATAGGTGCGGTTGAAGGACAAAAAGAAAAAGTATATCTGCGCGGCGAGATAACGCAGGGCGTGCACGTGAACTTTAAGAATGTGCTCGACTCGATGCACCCGAAGATTCCTTTTGGTATCGCGCAAATTGGCAAGGCATTCCGCAACGAGATAGTGCCCGGCAACTTTCTCTTTCGCGTGCGCGAGTTCGAACAGATGGAGTTGCAGTACTTTATCAAGCCTGAATCCGAAGAAGGGAAGAAACAGTACGAATTTTGGAAAGATTTTAGCATGCAATGGTACAAAGGACTCGGTATTCGGGAGGAGAATCTTCGCTTTCGTCAGCACGAAGAGCATGAGCGCGCGCACTACGCTCAAGACGCATGGGATATCGAATTTCAAACCCCCTTCGGCTGGAAGGAAGCGTGGGGCATCCATCATCGCGGCGATTGGGATGTGCGGCGTCATCAAGAATACTCGGGGCAGTCAATGGAGTATGTGGATGATGAAGGGAAAAAGTTTTTGCCATGGATAATTGAAACGTCCGGCGGCGCAGGACGCGCATTTCTTTTTACTTTGCTTGATGCATATCGTGAAGATGCAATTGGTGGAGAGAAGAGAATTTATTTAGCTCTTTCTCCGCGTATCGCCCCCGTCAAAGCGGCGGTGTTTCCGCTTCTCAAAAACAAGCCCGAGTTGGTGGCAAAGGCCCGCGAGATTTACACGTCGCTCAAAAAAGAAATTCCGCAGATCATGTGGGACGACAACGGCAACATCGGCAAGCGCTACCGAAGGCAGGACGAGATAGGCACGCCGTTTTGCATCACCGTCGACTTCGACACATTGGGTGAAAAACCGGAGTTAAAGGACACCGTCACCTTGCGCGACCGCGACACGGGCCAGCAGGAGCACGTTGCAATCGCCGAACTCGCGGCGATGCTCAAAGAAAAAATCTCATAACCTATGTACGTCACATTGCTGTTGCTTGCTGGCGGAGCGCTCCTCACGCTCGGCGATGTTGTTTTTAAATATTGGCTTTTACACCCGCACTCCCTGCTCTATGTGGCGGGTCTTGTGCTCTATCTCGGCGGCCTTATTTTTCTTATCGCAAGCTATCGATATCAAAACATCGCGGTAGCGTCGGCGATGTTGGTGCTTTTTAACATTGCCACACTCGCGCTTGTGAGTTGGCTTTATTTTAAAGAGCCGCTTTCATACCTACAGATTGGCGGCCTGCTCGTCGCGGCTGTCGCCATTATCCTGCTTGAGGCGGGCTCATAGTCTGTTTATATGACATCACGTTTCGGCGTGATGTGCTAGGATGAGTGCATGGAGAAAGGCACGACTAACATCACTATATCGGTCGGCACTATCGTCAAGACCCTGCTCGTCTTGCTGCTGGCCTTTTTGCTGTGGTACTTGCGCGACATTGTACTCGACGTGCTCACCGCCGTCGTCATCGCCTCGGCGATGGAGCCCGCTATCCGGTTTTTTATGCGCCACCATCTGCGGCGCCTGCTCGCGGTTATCCTCATGTATCTTATCGTTGCCACGGCGTTCGTGGCCGTGCTGGTGTTTTTTATACCGCCGATTTTGAACGATGCCGCCAACTTCCTCCAGCAGCTGCCGCAGACGCTCTCCTCGCTCAACATCACCGACGTGACCCATGGCATTTTGCCGTGGGGCTCGGTGTCGCAGACATTTTCTTCTGCTGATCTTTTGCAAAATATCTCCTCGACCATCACTTCAACGACCGGCGGCATATTCACCACCGTGTCGGCGTTCTTCGGCGGCGTGGTGTCGCTCATTCTCATCGTCGTGTTCTCGTTCTACTTCTCCGTTCAGGAGACCGGCGTCGATGACTTTTTGCGCGTCGTCACTCCGGTTGGGAGCCAAGCCTACGTGCTCAATCTCTGGAAGCGCTCGCAAGTAAAGATTGGCAAGTGGATGCAGGGCCAGCTCGTGCTCGCGCTCATCGTGGGAGCTCTTTTATATCCCGGTCTCGTGATACTCCAAGTGCCGCACGCGCTTCTCTTGGCGGTCTTGGCCGCCGTCTTTGAGCTCATCCCCGTGTTCGGCCAGCTCATGGCAGCGATACCCGCGGTCGGAGTTGCCGCCGCGGCCGGCGGCCTCACCGAGGCACTCCTCGTCGCGGGACTCTATGTGGTGGTCCAGCAGTTTGAAGCGCATCTCATCTACCCCAACGTGGTCAAAAAAATAGTCGGCGTCCCGCCGCTTTTAGTTATCTTGGCACTCCTCGTCGGATTTGAGCTGGTTGGGTTCCTCGGCGTCCTGCTCTCGGTCCCCATCGCGGGCGCCCTGCAGGAATTTCTCTCCGATATCGACCGCGAAAAGACCCGCGCGCTGGCAAAGCAAGGCTTGACCCCGGAGGGAGAAAAAGAGTAGCTTTAGTTCGACAAGCTCACTACAAGCAATTATGGCTGAAAAGAAACCGTTTTATATAACGACAACCTTGCCGTATGTGAACGCGGCCCCTCATGTTGGCTTCGCGCTCGAAATGGTGCAGGCAGACATTATTGCCCGTTATCACGATTTAATAGGCGATGAGGTATTTTTTAATACCGGCACCGACGAGCATGGGCTCAAAATTCATCGCAAAGCTATAGAAGAAGGGAAGCATCCGCAAGAATACGTAGACGGATACGCCGAGAAATTTCGCGGGCTTAAAGACAAGCTCAATCTGTATCCCGATTTGCATTTTGTCCGCACCACCGACGTTCATCACAAAAAAGCGGCTCAAGAATTTTGGACTCTTTGTTTCAACAACGGTGACATCTACAAGAAAAATTACAAAGTCAAATATTGCGTCGGATGTGAGCTAGAAAAGACGGATTCAGAACTTGTAGACGGCAAGTGCCCGATTCACCCCAATCTTGAAATTGAGATTATTGAAGAAGAAAATTACTTTTTTAGACTTTCTAAGTATCAGCAACCGTTGCTCGATTTTTATAAGTCGCGGCCAGATTTTGTTGTTCCTGATTTTCGTTTCAACGAAATAAAGAAGTTTGTAGAAGCGGGACTTGAAGATTTTAGTATTTCACGGCTGACAGAAAAAATGCCATGGGGCGTCCCGGTGCCCAATGATCCGGAGCAAATTATGTACGTATGGTTTGATGCGCTAGTTAATTATATCTCCACCGTTGGCTGGCCGGAGGATATAGAAAAATTTGAGAGATTTTGGGGCACAAAAGAACATCCCAATGGCCTACAATTTGCGGGCAAAGACCAAATACGCCAACAGGCTGCAATGTGGCAAGCCATGCTATTGTCAGCCAATTTGCCCTCGACAAAGCAGATTATTATTCATGGTTTTATCACAAGCGGAGGTCAGAAGATGTCCAAATCACTAGGGAATGTCATCGACCCGTATGAGGTGGTGGCTGAATATGGCACCGATGCTTTGCGTTATTTTCTTGCGCGGCATATTCACCCGTTTGAAGACAGTGACTTCACTATGGAGCGATTTAAAGAAGCCTACAACGCCGATTTGGCCAATGGGCTGGGCAACCTGGTCGCACGCATTATGCAGCTTGCCCAATCTCATTTGGAGAAGGGAACCCGGCCCGAACCGGAGGGATTCCCCGCCGAATACACTGAGGCGCTCGAGAAATTTGAAATCAATAGAGTTTTGGAGTTTGTGTGGTCGCGCATACAATTGCTTGACCAGCAGATAACTGATACCGAGCCGTTTAAAGTAATTAAAAATAATCCGGAGGAGGGGAAGGAAATAATTCTTGCTTTGACCCAAGAACTCTATCTCATCGGCCGCATGCTCAATCCGTTTATGCCCGAGACAAACGCAAAAATAAAGCAAGCAATTATTGAAAACAAAAAACCCGAAAATCTGTTCGTTCGCAAAGACTGATGAAACTCTTTGACGCGCACTGTCATTTGCAACTTTCGCAATTTGATGCGGATAGGGAGGCGGTTATTGCCCGCCTGCGAGAAAAGCAAGTTGGGGGGATTATTGTCGGTACGGATTTAGAAACGAGTCGCGCGGGACTTGAGTTGGCTAAACAGTATGATTTTTTATGGGCTTCAGCCGGTTTGCATCCAAATGACAACTTGGACGAGCGCTTTGATATATCAAAGTATGAACCATTGATGCAAGATCCAAAAGTGGTAGCGATAGGCGAGTGCGGGCTCGATTATTTTCGTAGTGGCGACACCGATGAAGAACGAGAGATTCAAAAACAGCGTTTTGTATTGCAAATTGAGCTGTCGCTCAAAATAGAAAAGCCGCTCATCATACACTGCCGCAACGCGCACGACGACCTGCTTGAGATCCTCGGCAGTTATAAAAAAGAGTACGGCGACAAATTGCACGCGGTCATTCACTTTTTTACCGGTACCGGCGAATTGGCGCAAAAATATCTTGACCTCGGCTGCCGCCTCTCGTTCCCCGGGCCGATTACCTACACCGACATGTATGACGAGGCTATCCGCGTGGTGCCCCTCGATAAAATCCTCTGCGAAACCGACTCGCCCTTTGCCGCGCCCGTGCCGTTTAGAGGCAAGCGCAACGAGCCGGCGTACGTTGAGGAAGTAGTCAAAAAAATCGCCGCAATTAAAAAAATCCAATAGATGAGTTGAGCCGTCAAATAATCCTTAATTCACAACTGATTTTTGGCTTGCAATAAAAAAACGCCCGTGTTACAGTGCCACGCATGGTAGAAACGCCGCATCCTGAGGCTTCGGCTGAAGGGTCAACCCAAGCGGACAATAAACAACCCGTCTATGAAGTCGGGTTTCATATCGTGCCGACGGTCGCCGAGGCCGAGGTGGGCGGCGTTGTCGAGAAAATTCGCGCGCTTCTTGGCGACCTGCCCGACGGCAGGGCGGGTGCGGAGATAATCAAAGAAGAGTATCCGCACAAGCTCACGCTCGCGTACGCCATCGAGCGCTCCAACTCGGGCAAGCGCGAGAAGTACAACGAAGCCTATTTTGGGTGGATAAAATTCGCAACCGACAAAAGCGCCATCCCCGCGCTGCAGCGCTCGCTCACTGCGATGCGCGAGGTGTTGCGCTTTCTCGTCGTTGAGACCGTGCGCGAAGACATGGCAAAACCGCGCCGTGCCATCTTTACCTCCGACCGGCTCGAGGGCGAGACGATACAAAAACCGGTTGCCGCTCCCGAGAAGTCCGGCGAAGTGTCCGATGAAGAACTCGACAAATCGCTCGAAGCGCTCGTCACTCCATAAACTATGTACCTCAACAAGGCTTTTGTTTACGGCAATCTCACGCGCGACCCAGAGTTGCGCTCATTGCCGAGCGGCGGCAATGTCTGCTCGTTCAGCATCGCGACCAACCGCGTGTTTAAAAAAGCTGACGGCAGCAAACAGGAGCAGGTGGAGTTCCACAACGTGGTCGTCTTTGGCCGCCAAGCCGAGACCTGTGCGCAATATTTAAAGAAGGGAAGCCCGGCGCTTGTTGAGGGCCACCTCCAGACCCGCAATTGGGAGGGCGAGAAGGGCAAGCAGTACAAGACCGAGATAATAGCCGAGCGCGTGCAGTTCGGCCCCCGGGGGGCGGGCTCACGACAAGGCGAAGGAGGCGCGCCGTTTGCCCCGAATGAAGTCGAGGAGCAAAAAGCGCCAAAAGAAGAGGGGATAGATTACCCGCAAGAAGATATTAACCCGGACGACATCCCCTTTTAAAGGGGATACTATAAGCAGACAGTTATATATGCAAAAAGAATTTTCAGGACAAATCCACCGCATAGATTATAAGGACGTTGAGACGTTGAGGAAATTCCTCAACCCGCACGGCAAAATAATGCCGCGCCGCCGCACCAATCTCTCCGCCTCCAACCAGCGTGCCTTGGCCGAAGCCGTCAAGCGCGCTCGTTTTATGGCCCTTTTGCCGTATATCGTTCGGTAGTTATTTTTTGTCCACGCGCTCGACGTAGGTGCCGAGCTCGGTGTTGACGCGCACGATGTCGCCCTCGTTCACAAACATCGGCGTCTGTATCGTCGCGCCTGTTTCCAAAACAACTTGCTTGGTGCCGCCCTGGACGGTATTGCCTTTAACCGCCGGCGGCGCTTCTTTTACGAGCAGTTCAACTTTGATGGGCACGCGCACTGCGATTATTTTTTCATCAAACACGAGCGCCTCGACCTCGGTGTCGGGCTTTAAATAGTGTCCGGCGGGGCCGATGATATCCTGCGCCAGCTTAAAGCGGTCTGCCGGATTTCTAACAGAACTAAACCACCACTCACCGCGATTATTGTAGAGATATTTTACCGGCTTAAGCGACAGGTCTGCCTCCTCGGCCTTCTCGGCCTGATGAAAAGCCTGCTCGGTTACTTTGCCGGTGATAAGATGGCGCAATTTGGTCTGGTTAACCGGCTTGCGCATTTGTTTGCGAAAGACGTGCGCGTCTAACACCTCGTACGGCTCGCCGTCGAGGAGGATTACTTTTTTGGGCAGTATTTCGTTGTATTCGAGCATCGACATGACAATAAAAATTTGCCCCAGAGGGCAATGAGCACAGTATATACAAAAAAAGAGACCGCGCAAGGCAGAAACCTGCCCCCGCAAGCGGCAGTTGTAAATAGTGCCCCGCATGATATACAGTGTGCACATGAAAAGGTATCTGAACCTCGACGAACATGCCGGGCACAGCGATGAAGAGCTGCTGGCGCTCTCGCTTAAGCACCCCTCGCTTTTTGCGCTTTTGGTGCGCAAGTATGAGGAGCCATTTCAGCGCCGTGCGCTGAGCATTATAAAAGACGCGCAAGAAGCACAGGACATTGTTCAGGAAGCCTTCACCAAAATTTACCTCAACGCCGCAAAGTTTAAAAAACAGGAAGGCGCGTCATTCTCCTCGTGGGGCTACCGCATCCTCATCAACACCGCGCTCACGCATTATATGAAGCAGAAGCGCACGAGCGGCAGGGAGGTGGGGCTCGATGAGGAGATCTGGGCTTTGATCCCGGACAAGAACCTCCGGCAGTTCGAGAAAAAAGAGCTAATGGACGAGGTCGCGTCAGTGCTCTCGCGAATGCCGGCGCCGTTTGCCAAAGCGCTCTCGTCGTTCTTTATCGACGGCAAGTCGCAGGAGGAGATGGCGAGGGAGGAGGGCGTGTCGGTGGGCGCTATTAAGACCCGCGTACACCGCGCCAAGAACGAATTTAGGAAGATTTATAAAACAATAAACACCAATATATGAGCAGCAAAATAGAACAACAGGTCATGGCGGGCGTGGGCGCCATATACATCGCCCGCACAGTCACGAACAACACGGCGCTCAAAATATATGCGCTCATCCTTTCTGTCTGGGTGTTCGGGCGGTTGGTGTGGGTGAGCAAAGTGTTCGGCAATTTCTTTGCGGTAGAAAAAAACGGTCTCGGCTCTATCTCCAATTACCTTCTCTATGCGGTTGAGCACACCCATCTGGCGGTGCAGATGACGCTTCTGGTGGCGCTTGTTGCGTTTGCCGGGCTTTGCGTGGATATTGTCCGCTCATTTTCTGCGAGAACAATCTACGCCGCATAGCTGCTATTTTGAACAGAGCTTACATAGGTGTATTGTGCGTACATAGCACTTATGCCTTTTTTTGAAGAAAAAGTCCGAGCCGCTTTGGCTGATATGGATGTTGAAATAGGCGGCTCGCGGCCGTGGGACATCCAAGTGCATGATGAACGCCTCTACTCGCGCGTGCTCAGGCAGGGCTCGGTGGGGCTCGGCGAGGCGTACATGGACGGCTGGTGGGACTGCAAGGCGCTCGACGAGTTTTTTACGCGGCTCTTGCGCGCAGGCGTGCATCGCAAGCGCAAGATGACCGGCCAGGACCTGTTTTATTTTCTTTCGAATTTTTTTTCAACCGCCAATCGGTTG
>JAGWIT010000026.1 GCA_028866155.1 Patescibacteria group bacterium | reverse complement strand
CAAGAGTATGTATAGGGGGTGACACTTGACCAATGCCAGAAGGTCAAATAAGGCCGTTCCTATCTCGCAAGAGGTAGGGGTGACGCTTTATAAGCCCTGGTGAATGTCGGCGATAACTATAATCGTCCTAAGGTAGCGAAATTCCTTGTCTGGTAAGTTCAGACGCGCACGAATAGTGTAACGACTGGGGAACTGTCTCGGAGCACAGCTCGGTGAAAATACAATACCGGTGAAGATGCCGGTTACCTGCAGATAGACGAAAAGACCCCAGAAGCTTTACTGTAGCTTGATATTGCGTATACGACGTGATTGCGTAGCATAGATGGGAGAGGTTGAGAGCATGATCTTGGTTGTGCTGGACTCGTCAGTGAAATACCATTCTTTCTAGTTGTATGCGCTAACCGGCGAGGACAAAACCTTGTCGAGACAGTATCTGGTAGGCAGTTTTAGTGGGGCGCTATCCTCCTAAAAAGTAACGGAGGAGTTCATTAAGGTACCCTAGGCGCGAATGGAAACCGTGCCGATAGTGTATTGGCAAAAGGGTGCTTGACTGCAAGTCGTGAATGACGAGCAGGTGCGAAAGCAGGACAAAGTGAACCGACCATGCGCATTAGATGCGGTGGAAGATTATCTGACAAAAGCTACTCTGGGGATAACAGGCTAGTTGCGCCTAAGCGTCCATAGCGACGGCGCAGTTCGGCACCTCGATGTCGGCTCACCGTATCCCGGGGGTGAAGAAGCTCCCAAGGGTTTGGCTGTTCGCCAATTAAAACGGTACGCGAGCTGGGTTCAGACCGTTCAGGTTCTCATATCAAGGACTCTCCTTGATAAATGGGGGATTGAACGATCTGAACCCTCGAGAGAAAAGAAAAAACTGTTTGAAATTTTTCGTTTATAAACAAATAGAATAGATAAGAAACAACCAATCACGGCGGTCGAGTATAGAAATATATTCGAAGAAGCTAATTGATATCGGGAAAATCCTATACTTAGGAAAATTCCGAGGGAAGGGTAGTTCGATAGAACTCACTATGAATTTTTTCGGAAAAAACCACCCGTAGAGACTGAACATTAGCCTTCCGTAACTTTATAAGTTTGGGAAGAAGATACAGTCCATTCCACTTAGTAATAAGTGAAAAGAAGCGTGAGACAGGTTGGTCTCCTATCTACTGCAGGCGTCGATTATTGAAGAGATTTGCTCCTAGTACGAGAGGACCGGAGTGAACGAACCACTGGTCTGCCAGCTGTTCTGCCAAGGGCAACGCTGGGTAGCTATGTTCGGATTTGGATAAGCGCTGAAAGCATCTAAGCGCGAAGCCGACTCTAAGATGAGTAATCATTAAGATCCGTCAGAGATGATGACGTTGATAGGCTTTAGGTGTACGCGCCGCAAGGCGTTGAGCCGAGAAGTACTAATTGATCGATTGTTTCCTCCTCTCATCAAAAAATGAGAGGGAGAGAAGCTTGAGCATCGCAATAATTTGTGGTTTCTGAACCTGCGAAGACAATAGCAGGTACAATTTGAGTTGCCTTAATTTTTTTTGGACCTTATATTTTGGTGGCTTGGCGGCGGGGTCACACCCGTTCTCATTCCGAACACGGAAGTTAAGCCCGCTCGCGGCGATGGTAGTTGCTGTTACAGGCAGCGAGAGTAGCTAGCCGCCAGAATAGAAGGTCTAAAATCTCTTAAAAAACATGCTTTATTTGATAAGGCGTTTTTGCGCTACAATGTATAAATGGCACTCAGCTGGAGCGGACGGCGGCAAATACTCTACACCTCGGTGGGGGCGGTTATTGTTTTTATATTACTGATGGTCATTTACGAAGCTTTTTTTACCGCCGCACCTTCGTGCTTTGACAACAAGCAGGATGGGACCGAAACCGGCGTTGACTGCGGCGGCTCGTGCTCGCTGGTATGCCCCGATGCGGCCAAGGACCCAGTCGTGCTGTGGGCGCGCGCTTTTGACACCGGCGGCAACTACTACACCGCCGCGGCGTATGTAGAAAACTCAAATCTCGGCGCCGGAGCGAAGCAAGTCAAATATTCCTTCCAACTCTTCGACGCCGCCAACAGCCTCGTCATCGAACGCGACGGGGTCGCTGACATCCCGCCGGTCCAAACGGTGCCCGTCATCGAGCCAAACATAAACGCGGGCAACCGCGTCGTCACGCACGCGCTCTTTGCCTTTACCGATGACCCGTCGACCATTGCGTGGCGCACTATTCCAGCGAGCCAGGTGCCCGTCTTGCAGGTGACACAGCAAAACTTAAGCACCGACGGCTCGCGGCTCTCGGCAACTATCACCAACAACACGCTTACCGACGCAAAAAATGTTACCGTTGCCGCGGTGCTCTTTGACGCCAATGGCGTGGCACGGGCGGCGAGCAAGAGCCTCATCGACGTCCCTCGACAATCGTCAGCGCCGGTTGTCTTCACCTGGCCGGGCGGCGTCGCCAACATCGTGAAAGCAGAAATAACAGTATTGCCTTCGTTCTAGATGACTCCCACACTCGCAAAGAAAAAATCTAATATCGACTGGATAGCATTTAGCGCCGCTCTGGCCCTTTGCGCGCTCGGGCTCTTAACCATGAACTCGTTCGAAGGGCTCGACCCTTTTTTTGTGCGGCAAAGCGTGTGGATCTTGCTTGGCGTTATCGTTTTTTTTGTGGCCAGCTCAGTGGATTGGCGCTTTTTGCGCCGCTCCGAGGTGGCGGCAGGCATCTACGGTGTGCTCATCGTGCCGCTGTTTTTTTTGATTGCGCTCGGCACGGCAGTTAAAGGCGCAAAAAGCTGGCTCACTATCGGGAGTTTCGGCATCGAGCCGGTTGAGTTCGCGGCGCTCGCGCTCATCATCGTGCTGGCAAAATATTTCTCGCGTCGGCACATCGAAATACGCGACATCCGCCACATCCTTATCTCAGGCGCGTATGCGGGCATCGTTTTTATCCTGGTGGCGCTCCAGCCCGACCTCGGCGGCGCAATCATCATTGCGCTCATGTGGCTCGGGATGGTCTTGGTGTCGGGCATTTCGCGCCGGCATCTTTTTTTGGTTATCTCCGTGGGGGCGGTCGCGTTCGTGGGGTTGTGGTTCTTTGGCCTCCATCAATATCAAAAACAGCGCATCGTCAGCTTTATCAATCCGGCGGGCGACATCCGCGGCACCGGCTATAACGCCTACCAGTCGACCGTCGCCGTGGGGTCGGGGCAGTTCGTGGGCAAAGGCATCGGCTATGGCACCCAATCGAAGCTCCGATTTTTGCCTGAGTATCAAACCGATTTTATCTTCGCCGCATTTGCCGAAGAGTGGGGCTTCGTCGGCATCCTCATCGTCTTCGCCCTATTCGGCGTTCTTTTCTGGCGCATTATTGTGGCCGCCTCAAAGGGTGCCTCGAACTTTGAGACGCTCTTCGCGCTCGGCGTGCTATTTTACTTTGCGGCGCACTTTATTTTGCACGCCGGCATCAACATGGGAATTTTGCCCGTGACCGGCACCACGATCCCGTTTATGAGCTACGGCGGATCGCACCTTTTGGCAGAATTCTTGGCGCTAGGAATGTTGAGCGGGATGAGTTCTTACTCGCGGGCCACGCACCCCGACGCAATGAAGCAGGAGTTCGAGGGCGGTTACGACCGGTTATAGACCTTTAGCGTTTCGGCAATCATCCGTTCGAGCGAAAATTTGCCCATATCTTTGGCATCCAGTATTTCGCCGACGCCGCCCACGCGGTTGGCAACCACAGGGAGGCCGGCTGTTTTTGCCTCTAAAAGAACATAGGGCAAGCCTTCTTTAATTGACGGGAGTGTGAAGACGTCGAACCCGCGCAGCGCTTCGCTCGCGAGCATAAAGCCGAACAGCTTAACTCTGCTCTCCAGCCCGTATGTTCTTATTTTTTTCTCCAGCGCTCTGCGTTCTTCGCCTTCGCCGACGATAGCAACGAACAGGTTTTGATTATTTTTTGCCTCTTCTATAAGCGCCTGCTGGTTTTTGTTTTTATTGAGCTCGCCTATCGTTCCGATGATGCGCGCGCCTTGGGGGAAGGCGCTGCGTATTTTTTCTCCCGATCCGAACTGCATCTGCGGGTTTATGCCGTTGTATATCAGACATATCTTGCGCTTACAAAAAGGCATGCGCCGTGCGACTTTTAAGTCGTATTCAGATATCACTATCACTTGGTGCGACAACAGCACCGTGAGCCAAGAAAAGATCCAAATCAAACTTCGGGCAACAATATTTCTATTTTCCCAAAACGGCCAGCCGTGCGCGGTAAAGATGATCCTTTTGACGCCAGCCATGCGAGCCGCCAAAGCGCCGAGGCCGCCGGCTTTGGACGAATTGAGATGCACGATGTCGGGCTTTTCTTTTTGATATAGCGCACGCAATTCGCGCAATGCCGCGAAGTCCGTGCGCAACGATACATCGCGCACGAACGACTCAATGTATATGGTACGGATATTTTTTTCTTTGAGCTTCTGCGCAAGCAATCCTTCGGGAGCATTTTCCCCGCCGGTGCCGCCAAACGCAACCGCCGCATCAAAATAATCTTTGGGGAGGTTTGCAGCTAAATCGAATACGTACCGTTGAGCTCCTCCCCAATTTGATTTTGTAATTACAAAAAGAATTTTCCGCATAGTTCTTAAAGGTATGAAACTTGATATATGGCCAATTTAGTTTTATTATAGCGTGAATCGTATGCAAACAGCACTGCGCCCCCGCACCTTTATCCTTTTTGCGGGGGACCTATTTTTCTTCATCTTTGCACTGTGGCTCTCGCTCTATCTGCGCGCGTTTGAGGCCCCTTCGCGCGAGTTGTTCCTCCAGCACCTCGCTCCTTTCTCGCTCCTCTTTGTGGTGTGGGTGGCGGTCTTTTTTATTGCCGGATTGTATGAGAGCCGCTCCATCATCCTTGAGCGTCGCGCGCTTTCGGCGACGCTGCTCATCACCCAGGTGGTCAACGTCGCCATTGCATCGCTCTTCTTCTTTTATGTGCCGATATTCGGCATCGCGCCAAAAACGGTGCTGCTCATTTATCTCGCCGTTTCGTTCCTGCTTGTGCTCTGTTGGCGCGCCGTGCTTTTCCCGACGTTCCTCCAGCACACCGAGCCGGCTATCGTCGTGGGCGAAGGCAATGAGATTGGCGAGTTGGTCGAGGCGCTGAGTCGCGCCCGCCGCGCTCCGGCGCGAATCGTCTCCGTCATCTCCCCCGGCCCCGCGCTCGCCCGCGAGATCGCCGACACTATCCGCGCACAGCATATCCGCATCGTCATAGCCGACTGGAGCGACCCGCGCGTCGCCGGCATCTTCCCCGGGCTCTATAACTACCTCTCGGCGGGGGTGCGTTTCTTCGACGCGATAGCGCTCTACGAGGATGTATTCGGCCGCATCGCTTTAAGCCGCATAGACGACCGCTGGATAGCGCGCAACGTGTCGCGCTACGCGCACACGCTCTATGACTCGTTCAAACGCATGATGGATATTATTATCGCGGGGTTGGCGGGCGTTGTGTCGCTTGTGTTGTATCCGTTCCTCGCTTTGGCGATAGTAATCGAAAGCGGCTTCCCCGTGTTTATCGCGCAGGAGCGCGTGGGGGAGGATAACCGGCCCATGAAGATCTATAAGTTCAGAAGCATGACGCGCAATGAAGTTGACCTCAGCGTGGGCATGCAGGACAACCGGGTCACGGCCGTAGGGAAATTTTTGCGCGCCACGCGGCTCGACGAATTGCCCCAGCTCTGGAGCATCGTGCGCGGCAATCTTTCGCTTATTGGCCCGCGTCCCGAACTGCCCTCGGGCGTGGCGCTGTACGAAAAAGAGATACCCTACTACGACGTGCGGCATCTCATCAAGCCGGGGCTCTCGGGCTGGGCCCAGCTCTATCAGGACAATCATCCGCACCACGGCGAAGCGGTCGAGGCGACGCGTGAAAAATTGTCCTACGACCTGTATTATGTAAAGCACCGCTCACTCGTGCTCGACCTCGTCATTGCGATGAAGACCATTAAGAAACTTTTAACCCGTAGCGGTGCCTGAATTTATTCAGGCAATATAATCAGAAATTTATATGAATAGCACAAAACAAAAATCGGTCGTGACCGGTGGGGCGGGGTTTATCGGGTCGAACTTGGCTTCGGTGTTGGTGACAGAAGGATACGAGGTGCACGTGGTGGATAATCTCTCGGGCGGCAAACGCGAGAATGTTCCCGCGGGCGCGGTGTTCCACGAGATGGATATCAATGATACGCCGGCATTGGCGGAAATTTTTGCCGACGCGCGCTACGTGTTCCATCTTGCCGCGCTGCCGCGCGTACCGTACTCGATAGAGCATCCGCAAGAGACCAACCATGCCAACGTTGACGGCACCCTCTCGGTCTTAGCCGCGGCAAAAGATGCCCAGGTGTCAAGGGTCGTGTACTCGGCGTCGTCGTCGGCCTATGGCAACCAGGACACGATGCCGCTGCGCGAGGATATGCCGGCGCATCCGATAAGCCCATACGGACTCCAAAAATACGTCGGCGAGCTCTATTGCCGCCTGTTTAGCGAAGTCTACGGCCTCCCGACCGTTTGCTTGCGCTACTTCAATGTCTACGGGCCGGGCGCATCAGCCGAAGGCGCCTACGCGCTCGTGATTGCAAAATTTTTAAAGCAGCGCCTTGAGGGCGGGCCGATGACCGTTACCGGCGACGGCACGCAAACGCGCGACTATACGCATGTGCGCGACGTGGTGCGCGCAAACCTGCTTGCGGCTCAAAGCGCACACGTGGGGAAGGGAGAGGAGGCTGTCAACATCGGCGCGGGCAAGAACGCGTCGGTCAACAAGGTGGCCGAGCTCATCGGCGGCCCGGTTGAACATATTGCCCCGCGTTTAGAACCTCATGACACGCTTGCCGACAACTCGCTCGCTAAACAATTGCTCAGCTGGGCGCCGCAGGTTTCTTTGGAAGAAGGCATTGCTGAGCTCAAAAAATTGGCAAATTTGCCATAAAGGTATAGAACTATACGGTGATAATCGACGGGAAAAAAATCGCGAACGAGATAATCGAAACGCTCGCACGCGAGCGCTCAACGTTGCCGCCCGTACTCAGGCTCGGGGTTTTGATGGGGAAGGAAGACGCAGCTTCGGCTTCGTTCGTCAAGATAAAAGAACGCGTTGCCGACAAGCTGCAGGTCGTGACCGTGCGCGAATTGCTTGGTGAGGCGGCGAGCACCGCGCAGGCTTTGCGAAGCGTCGAGCGGCTCGCCGATCGCTGTGAGGGAATCATCATACAGCTGCCGCTCCCTTCCCGCATTGATATCGAAGAAGTATTGCGTGCGGTGCCGCCAAAAAAGGATGTTGATGCGATAAATCCAAACACTCAAGAGCCGCTGGTGTTGGCACCCGTTGCCGCGGCCATCGCCGAGATTTTTATTCGCGAGAATGTGTCGGGGCAAAATAAAAAAGCGGTCGTCGTCGGTGCGGGGAGGTTGGTGGGCGCTCCCGCGGCCGCGCTTCTTAAAGACATGGGCGCCTCGGTGTCGGTCATCACGCAGACAAAAGGTTCGCTCAAAGAATTAAAAGATGCAGACCTGGTGGTCCTTGGCGCAGGCGAGTCCGGGCTCGTTAAACCCAAAATGCTTAAGGAGGGAGTGGTCTTGATAGATGCCGGCACGAGCGCCTTGCCCGCAGATGCGGCCAGGGAGCAAGGCGTCCGCGTCGCCGGCGACGCCGACCCGCGCTGCGCCGAAGCAGCGAGCATATTCACCCCCGTCCCCGGCGGCGTTGGCCCCATAGCAGTGGCGATGATATTTAAGAACTTATTCACTCTTGCCCGAAGGGGTTAATTTTGGTACGCTCACAGCCATGTTCGCTTTGCGCTACAGCGCCGTTTTAATACTCGTCGTCGCCGCGGCTCTGGGCTATTTTGTATGGCACACCACCGGCGCCGGCGGCCGTTTTGACTTTAAGCTTGGTCTCGACCTCTCGGGCGGCACCGAGCTGACCTACAGCGCCGACACCAGCAAGGTGCCGGCAAGCCAAGTGGGCGATTCGCTCGCCGCTTTGCAAACCGTTATCGAGCGCCGCGTCAACTCCTTTGGCGTCTCCGAGCCGGTCGTTGAGACCGCGCAGGGCGGCGCGTTGGGCAACGGCCAATATAGGCTCATTGTTGAGTTGCCGGGCGTCACCGACGTCAACCAGGCGATATCGCTCATCGGCCAAACACCGACACTTGAATTTAAATTAGTGAAGCCGGGTTTTGAAGCGTCAACGACGCTGGCCGACGGCAGCCCAAACCCCGCCGCCTTTACCGACACGGGGCTCACGGGTGAGTATCTGACCGGCGCCTCTCTGCAGTTTGGCAACGGCTCGGGCGTGGCCGCCGCCGCGCCGGTGGTGCAGATAAATTTCAATACTCAAGGCGCGCAGATGTTCTCGGACATCACGTCAAAAAATATCGGCAAAGATCTCGCCATCTTTCTTGATGGCCAGCTCATCGAAGCGCCGGTAATACAGCAGCAAATCAGCGGCGGGCAGGCCATAATCTCGGGTAACTTCACTGCCGCTTCGGCCAAAGCCCTCGCGACCAACCTCAACCTCGGCGCTCTGCCGGTACCCATCACGCTTGTCTCGACGCAGACCATCGGTGCGACGCTTGGACAGAGCGCGGCGCATGCGGGCGTTGTTGCAGGCATCATCGGCTTTTTGGCGCTCTCGCTCTTTATGATCCTCTGGTACCGCCTGCCGGGCGTCGTGGCGGTCGTCTCGCTCGTCATCTACGCGATATTGATGCTCGCGCTCTTTAAGCTCATCCCGGTGGTGCTCACGGCGGCCGGCATGGCGGGCTTTATTTTGTCGGTTGGTTTGGCGGTCGACGCCAATATCCTCATTGCCGAGCGCATGAAAGAAGAACTGAATGAGGGTAAAAAAGCCGACGTGGCTATCCGCGAAGGATTCTCCCGAGCGTGGCTTGCCATCCGCGACTCCAATATTGCGCACATCATCGCGAGCGTCATTCTTTTTTGGCTCGGGACGTCCATCATCAAAGGCTTCGCGCTCGTGTTCGGGCTCGGCGTCATCATCTCGATGTTCTCGGCCATCACCATCTCGCGCACGTTCCTCTTGGCGCTGGGGATAAGCGCGCAGAGCGCGGTCGGGAGATTTTTAATGCGTTCGGGCCTCACCAAATAAAGATATGAATATCATGAAGCATGAAAAACGATTGCTCTTGGTGCCGGCGGTTATTTCTCTGCTGGCGGTTCTCGCGCTTGTGGTGTGGGGATTAAAACCCGGCATCGACCTCACCGGCGGCTCGCTCCTGCAGGTGTCATACGCCGGCGCCGTGCCGACGGTTGCCCAAATTCAAGACGCCACCGCTAAACTCAATGTCGGAGAAATCCGCATCCAGCCGACCGGGCAAAGCGGCTACACCCTGACCGAACGCGCACTCAGCAACGAAGAGAAGAACTCGCTTGAGCAAGCGCTCCAGACGCTCGGGCCGATACACGAAGACGAGTTCACCTCGGTGTCGCCGACCATCGGGCAGGAGCTGCTCAACAAAGGGCTTATTGCGCTCGCGCTTGTGGCCGCGTGCATCATCCTTTTTATCGCATTCGCGTTCCGCAAGGTATCCAAACCCGTCGCTTCGTGGAAGTATGGCGTCATCGCCATCATCACGCTGGTGCATGACATTCTTATCCCGACGGGCCTCTTTGCTCTGCTCGGCCACTTTGAGGGCGCCGAAGTCAACTCGCTCTTTATCGTCGCACTTTTGACCCTGCTCGGCGTCTCGATTAACAACACCATCGTCGTCTTCGACCGCATCCGCGAAAACCTCGGCGCCGGCGCTAAAAAAGAAACCTTCGACGAGACAATCAGCCGCTCAATCATGCAAACGCTCGCGCGCTCAATCAACACCAGCCTCGCGGTCATTATCGTGCTCATCGCGCTCTATATCCTTGGCCCCGCGTCAACACAGGTTTTGGCGCTTACTCTCATCGTCGGCATGATAGCCGGCACCTACTCGTCAATATTCCTCGCGAGCCCGCTCTTGGTGGCGTGGGAGAAGTGGTCCGCCTCGACTCGCTAGGCGGCGAGACGGGTCGAAGCCTCATCGCAGCTATCTAAACAAAATATTGCGTCTACTGCGCATACGCGTAAAATCCCCGTAATTATTTAAAAAGAAACAGGCGCCCATGGGCGCCTAGGAACCGGTTTTGAGCAAGAGGTCGCTGCTATGGAGAGCCTCCACCACCACGCCAACGATCCGGACTGAGTCGGCATCTGCGTACACGATGGGGACTTCCGCATTGCGGGCCGCCTCTCCCATCCTGCGCAAGAGCGGAAAATTCGGCTTCTTGCCCAAGAGTACGAGCATAATATCCACACCGCGCACTTCTTGCTGATCTTCACGGCATATACTTGCCATAATGTTCGCCTTATACAGCGCATGGTTGATGCCGTCACTGCGCTGGAGCGTCAAATCATGCGGCGGGACGATAAGTACCCGTTTCATAGAGCCTCCTTTTTTAAGCGAAAAACAAAGAACCAGTATTGAGCCTATACAAGGGGGCGATTTCTGGCAACAGGGCAAAATAGGGTAAACTGTGGAGATGATAATAGGCATCACGGGGACGCTGGGCGCGGGGAAGGGGACGGTGGTTGAGTATCTAAAGACCAAAGGATTTAAACATTTTGCCGTCTCCGATACTTTTTTAGTAAGTGAAGCAAAAAAACGCGGGCTTGAACCGACCCGCATCGTTCGTCGAGATATTGCAAATGAATTTCGCGCCAAGGGTCCGACGAAATTGATGGAGGCGGTGTATGAAATGGCGAAGCCTGCGATAGAAGCAGGAGAAAATGTAATTATTGAGCCACAGCATACGGCCGGCGAGGTTGGATTTATACAATCTATCGGCGGTGTCGAGCTTGCGGTTGATGCTGGCCTCGAGGTTCGATATCAACGCATCCAAAAGCGAGGGAGCAGTAAAGACAATGTCAGTTTTGAGGATTTTAAGAAGGAGCAAGAATTTGAAATGTCTCAAGCAGATCCGGACATGAATAACCTCGGTGCGGCGATTGCCAAAGCCAACTTTCGTCTCACCAACAACGGCACCCAAGAAGAGCTGTTTGAACAGGTCGAGAAGGCCTTAAACAGCCTTTAAAATAGGGCTTTTCTTCACTTGACTTCCATTTTAGGGCGTATATAATGGCCCCATGTCTTGCTGATGGTGGATATCTCCTGTGTTCAAGGGATCCCGCTTTCGGCGGGATTTGTTTTTTGAAAATTGAATACGTAATTGAGAAATTGTTCACAGATCACACCGATCTAAAAGCAAGCAAAAGAAGTCCTTCGCCATTTCAACCGGTGAAGGCAGCTAAGCAAAAATAAGAGAAAGAGAACATCTTTCTCTTGTTCCGTTCACCCCGACGTAAAGTCGGGGAGCCGACCCCTTCGGGGCGTCGGCTTCGAGTCTAGATTCGTAACTGAATCTTATATTCAGAGTTTGATCCTAGCTCAGGATGAATGCTGGCGGCGTGGATAAGGCATGCAAGTCGAACGGGTCGCAAGACCAGTGGCAGACGAAGTAGTAATATACAGGTACGCACCGAAGAGTCTGGCATAGCTAGCCGAAAGGTTAGGTAATTCCGGATGGCGTGGTGACACTAAAGGGGCAACCCGCTCTTTGAGCGGCCTGTACAGCATCAGCTAGTTGGTAGGGTAACGGCCTACCAAGGCTATGACGCTTAGGGGAGCTGAGAGGCTGACCCCCACTGATAGCACTGAGACACGGGCTATACACCTACGGGTGGCTGCAGTCGAGAATCTTCCACAATGGGCGAAAGCCTGATGGAGCGACGCCGCGTGGTTGATGAAGTCCTTCGGGACGTAAAAACCTTTTATGAGGGAGGAAGTTATTGACGTTACCTCATGAATAAGGGGCTCCTAACTCTGTGCCAGCAGGAGCGGTAATACAGAGGCCCCGAGCATTATCCGGAATCACTGGGCGTAAAGGGTGTGTAGGCGGTCGTGTTAGTCCTTCGTGAAAGACCCCGGGCTTAACCCGGGGGACGCGGCGGAAACGGCACGACTTTGAGGATGTGAGAGGTAAAGGGAACTCATGGTGTAGGGGTGAAATCCGTTGATATCATGGGGAACACCAAATGCGAAGGCACTTTACTG
>JAGWIT010000025.1 GCA_028866155.1 Patescibacteria group bacterium | reverse complement strand
GGGACAGTTCTATACATCGTCAAGCATCATAGTCGTACCTAAACAAATAGCAAGGACTCTCCTTGATAAGTGCGTATAAAAAAATATCAAGGAGAGTCCTTGATAAATGCTGGGGGAAATAGGAGATAAAATAGGAAATAAAGAAACTCAAAATAAAAAGAAATGCAAATATCAAATAAAAAAAGAAACTTGGAAATACAAAAGCCCCCTCTTTCGAGGGGGCTTTTGCTAACCCATTAAGGATTACTTTCTCTAAGCTCGGCCGAGATTCCTAAGAATCAGACCAGGGTTAGTTGGCTAATTAGAAGCCAGAGGACGGAAGGCCGCTGACGCCGTAGCCGTTAGTCCAGTCGCCCGAACCGAGACCGCCGCTGGTAGTAACCGAGGTGGAGGTCGCGTTCGAAGACCAGACGAAGTTCGACGGCAATGCGTTCAGGTTAGCGACGTTGTCGATCCCGTTGGTCGGAGCCCCCGAGTCGCCTTTAACCGTCGCACTAACAGTCCATGTGCTGTTGTTGGTGTTGACCGATACGTCACCCAAGAGGGAGAAGTAAATGGTCTGACCCGAACCGAGTTCAAGCGGAGCAGCAGGGGATCCTTCACCGCTCTGCTGGAAGGTCAGCAATTGGCCGCTGGTGACCGTAGTCGACGCGGCGCCAAACTGGCCACTCGTGCTGCCCGGAACGTTAGCCGCAATCGAGTAACCGCTGTCGGTGTATGCGATGAGCTTGACGTTGTTGAGCGTGATGCCCGAGGAGCTCGCGATAGAGATAGATATCTTGTCGAGACCTATGCTACCCGAGTTTGAAGCAGTGACGCTAAACTTCTTGAGCACTTGAGCAATACCGTTCGGATTAGACGGAGCCGCAGGGCCCGCCGCGAAGGTCGGGTACGAGGCGAAGGTGCGAACACCGCTTGAGGTTGCCCCCACGCCAGTGCCGTTAGTCGTCTTGCCCGAGTTCGCACCGACGCCGCGTGAGCTGTCGTAATTGACCGCCACGTTAGCGCCTTCGGTGCCAGGCTTGTTGACTCCGATAGAAGCCAAGTCAGCCTTGACGACGACGGTCGCATCCTGATTGACCGGCATCTGAACCACCGTGCTAAGCGTCGAGGTTGCGTAAGCGCTGCCACCTGCGAAGGTAGCCGTACCGATGAGCGTGCCCGGAGCGACCGCTGCGCCACTGGTCGTCATGACATTGTTGCCCGAGTAGAGATACACGGTCGTCAAGTCAGACGAGGTAGCATTGGTGCCCACAAGCTTGAGTCCAACCTTTTGGAGGTTAACCGCCTCATTCGTAGCGCGGAACTTGATTACATTGAGGGTAACGCCGGTCGTGCCGCCTGCGACAACCGCGTAGGCCGGAGACGATGAGTCGGTGCTGCCAGCAAGCGTTGCGCCAGACGACACATTGATGGTCGGGACGGTGCCGCCAGGGCCGCTAACTGTTACCGCAGAGCCTGAAGTCACGCCCGTTGCAGTGATAGTACCGACGCCCAGTGTATAGGTTTCGGTATTAGGAGCCGCAGACGAGATGTTGCAGGTAATCGGGAGGTTAAGCACTGTGCCCTTCGGAATGCGGAGTGCATTGTCGAGGCTGAAGGTCACGGTCTGTGCCGCCGCTTGAGCCGTAAGGGTCGAGCCGTTAACTACGCGAGAGCCGGTGTTAAGAGCGGTTGAACCGTTCCATACTTGGCACGAGCTCAGGTAGCCCGGACCGCTACTGTCGTTGGTAGTAAGAGACATCGGAATAGACGAGAGCTGTACATCTTCACCAGACTGTGAAGCATCAAGCTGGACAGTGGCCAAGAGAATGTTCTGGCCGCCCGCGACTATCGTTGAACCGTTGGTCGGCGTCGTGCCGTTGCTCGTGGTGAGCGAAGCGGCCTGCACCGTCATCGTGTTCATCGTGAAGAGGCCAACGCCGATCGAAACATTGTTGCCGGTTGTTGCACCGGTAACGTTGCTCCAATCAGAGGTCGAGGACGGGGTCGTTGAAGCCTGGATGGTGTTGCCGTTGATGCCAGTCTGTGACTGTAGCTGACCCTCAAGGGTGTATGTGTTCGCACCAGTCGGGAAGGTAAGCGAACCGGTGAAGGTTACGCTCTGCGAGTTGCAGCTAGTACCGCCGTTGTCGCAGGTCGCGTTGTACGGACCAGCAACGACTGAGCCGTTCTGGTTAACAAGTGAGATGTTCTGCATCGGATCAAGCGCCGCGCCTGTTACCAGGAAGTGGAATTTGATCGATTGCGCCTGGATAGCCTCGCCGGTGAGGTTGGTCTGGAACCCACCAAGAGGCTGGTTCGGGACGTTCACGGCGATGTTCTGAGCACCGACAGAAGTCGCGTTCTGGATGGTGGAGAACTGACCGGCGGTCACCGTAACTGTCGAACCCTGGATCCACGGGGTAGAAGAGCCACCGACGAAGATCGTGTTGTGGGTAGACGAAGAATTATAGCTGCCGGTGCTGACGACGGTAGGCGTTATGCCGTAGCCGTAGGTGTTGCCGACAAGGTAGATGTCAGTGTTGCGGTAGATGTCGAACTCGGCATAGGTGTTGGCCGTGGTGTTGGCACCAAGGTCACCCTGCACGTAGACATCAACCGATTGACCCTTCGGGATAACGATACCCGACGGGAAGACGGCGGTGTAGTAGCGGCCGGTCGAGTCGACCGTTGTCGGATAGCTGGTGCCATTGACAACCGTCACCATGTTCGCAATGCCGGAAGCCGAGCCCGAGTTATACCAAGTGATGGCCTTGAAGGTCACATCTTCGGCAGAACCTGCTTGGATGCGGATACCGGTGAAGCGGTAGCCCGTAGTGCCTATCGGCTGGCTACCCTGAGTGCTCGGATCAAACGAAGACGTCTGAATCGAAGCAGTGCCAATGGTGAGCGAAGTGTTGATGGTGTTGCTTGCGCCAACGATCGGGAAGGAGCCCGAAACAGTCGAAGCAGTGTTCACCGCCGTAACCGCGAACGATGCTACATCACCGGAGCCCGGGATACTGGCAGTGGTGTTGGAGCAATTGGTTGCAGTCGAAACACACTGGATATTGCCCTCGACCCAGAAGGTCTTGGATGTACCAGCCGGGATGGTTATCGGCGTACCGATAACCGCCGAGTGGTTTGCATCAAGGATGCGGGCGGTGCCAAGCTGGGCACCAGTTGAGGCGTCAACAAGGACGACACCCGAGAAGTCGGTATCAAGCGACGGACCCTGGCGGGTAACCGCGACGCTGTTGACGGTCACCGGAGCGCCATTGGCGGTAACGGTGAAGGCCGTAAACGGAACGCGCGACGCGCCTTGCGGAGCGATAGCGTTAGCTGGCTGAGCCGTTGCCGCAACGACCGCAGTGCCTGCTGCTGTGCCGGTAGTGGTGGTGCCAGTTCCGGTACCTGGGGCGGTGCCGGTGGTGCCGCAGACCGCTGCGATAGCCGCGCGAGTCTTAGCGCCGACATAGCCGGCAATCGGAGTGATGCTGTGAGCGGTCTGGAACTTCATGACCGCCGCCTTGGTCGCAGGACCAAAGGTTGTGGTCTCACTGCCAGGAGAGCCTGCACCCGATGCTGCAACCTGAGTTGCGGCGTTGGTGTTAAGGAACTGCTGGAGGGCCTTGACGTCTGCACCGCTTGACCCCTGCTTGAGGTCGCGAGTGAGAGCCGGGCAAGCGCCGCCGCCGGTGCTTGAAGTGCCGCCGGTGCCTGTGGTTGCCTGACCATTGAGTGCTGCATTGACGTTGTTTATCGTTGCCTGGTCAGCCCCGAAAGACTGGAGGAGCGAAAGGATAGACTGGATCTGAGTTTGCGTGAGGCCTGCGGCAAAAGCCGGCGCGGCAACACTAAAACCAGATACAACCATCGCAACACCAACAGCGCCCGCCGCTAAGCGTACGGACACCTTGTATGTAATGCTTTTTATCATGATTAATTAGCGAACAAATTTACTTGTAATCTACCAATAAAGAGAACCGCACTATTGTATCTACCTGCTTCTTTGCCGCTCTCATATCGACCTCCGTTTCCAACCTCTATTAAAGAAGAAGGAAGAGAGGAGAACGAAAGAGCGCGAGAAAGAAACAATTGGTAGCAAGAGAGGATATTGAGTTTCAGAAAAGCAACCGTGAAGGGACAAGGAAGTTCGGTATCACACAACTTCAATGACGCTCCAAGCATAACTCGCTTACAGCGCCTTCATGAACTTTTTTGACTATTTAATTGTCAACGAACTGCCCTCTTTTTTAGAGCCTAGTTGTAAGTATAGGCTCATATGGAAGGGCATGCAAAAAAACGTTGTGGATAAAGGGTGTCTATCCACGGCTGGGAGCATACACGATTGAGTAAAAGGGGTCAAACTACCGGGCCAACTAACCTTGACATCTAGGTGGGCATATAAACACTCCAGCGGCGCTCGCCTTCCTTGCGGACCAATCCTTGGCTTATAAGGGCCGCTAGCTCACGCTGGATGGTCTTTTCGCTGCAACCTTTGATAACCCTAGAAATATCCTTAATAGAGAGGCTTTTATTCTTTCGGACAAGGTCTAGTATCAAGGACACTCTCTCTTGTGCGGCCGGATTTTGTCCTTTATCACTTTTTTGTCCTTTAGAGTCCTTTAATGGCCTCAGTGCGGCACCGAGCTCCTTAAACGCCGGTGAAGGCAGGGGCAAGGCTTCCTCCATAGGCAATGCGGGCACCGAAAAGTCGTCGGAAGAAACGAACGGCGAAAGTTGCATGCCTTCTGACAACTTTTGCGCCAGTTGTTCATATTCTGCGCATATAATAGAAGCATTTTCTTTGCTGAGTATCGCGCGAGTGGCAGCCAGATGTATGGTCGAAAGGAGAGAGAATATCTCTGCAAGCACTGCGGCCAAGTCAACCTCACCGGCGGCAAAATGCGCAATGGTTTGCGGCAAAGCGGCAGACAAATGCACCAACTCTCCGGACGATTTTGTCTCTGACAAAGCACTCCGTACATCAAGCATCGCCAGCACATGGGCTATTTTTTCGGATTTAAGATAACAAAAATACAAACTACTGCGTCCTTTAAAAAGGACTGATTTTAAAGCTAATTCATGAAATTTTTTATTCCTGTCCGGCATATGTGTTTTTTTAGTGTCCCTTAATGTCTTTTATAAAAATTGATTCTTTATAAGACACTATCCTTGTCTTATAGAGTACCGCCGAAGCGCGCGGCCTGCAAGCACTACTTAAGTGGTATTATGTGCACATGGCAAAAAAGAATGGGGGAGGCAAAAAAGAGACTCGGTCTTTTGTTGCCATTTCTGAAGAAACTAAACGGACCGTCATAGCTGTCGTGTTGATACTGGCGGGCTTGTTGCTGGTGCTGGCCGGCTTCGGAGTCGCGGGCACAGGCGGCAGTGACATCTATAAACTTGTCACCTATCTCTTAGGCGCAGTCGGGTATTTTTTGATCCCGATACTCTTTTTTATTTTGGGTGGATATGCCCTGCGCGAAGAGGGGGGTGGATTTCCTCCCGTTAAACTTATCGCGGCAGGAGCCTTTGTTATCACCGGCCTCGGTTTTTTGGCGATAGTCGCAAACAGCGGCGGGCTCATCGGCAGCATAGTCGCCGACCCTGCGCTTAAATACTTCGACTTTTATGCGTCGCTCATTTTGCTTGGGGGCGTGTCGCTTATTTCTCTGCTGATACTCCTTGAGGGACGCCTGTCGCTTGAGCCCTTTAAGGCGATGGGCCGGATGCTAAGCAGGATGCGGAGCGTTCAAAAACCTGCCGAACCGGTCTTGACCGGCTTTGCACTCGATGAAGAAGAAACCCCTCCGCCGAAACAAGAATATGAAGAGGAAGATGAAGAAGAAGATATCCGCATAGCGACAGCCGCAACGCCACCCCTCGAAGCTCGGGGCAAGAAAAGCGCGGCTGACACGCTAAAAGCACTTTTGGGCCAGTATACGCCGCCGCCATTGTCACTCCTCGAGCGCGACAAAGGGAGACCCGGCGTCGGCGACATTAAAGGCAACGCCAACATCATCAAGCGCACGCTGGCGAACTTCGGCATCGTGGTCGAGCTCGACGAAATTTCTATCGGACCGTCGGTCACGCGCTACGCTATTAAACCCGCCGAAGGCGTGCGCCTGCAAAAAATAGTTTCTTTGCAAACCAACCTCGAGCTGGCGCTCGCCGCGCACCCCGTGCGCATCGAAGCGCCCATCCCGGGCAAGTCGCTCGTTGGCATCGAGGTGCCGAACTCGGCAAAAGTAACCGTGGGCCTCGGCACGCTTTTGGAGTCGCCGGAGTTTGCCAACTCGGGCAAGCCGCTTTTGGTGGCGCTCGGACGCGACATCGCGGGGGCGTCTATTTTTGGCAACATCGCGAAGATGCCGCATGTTTTGATTGCCGGCGCGACCGGCTCGGGCAAGTCGGTGACCATCCACGCCATCATCAACTCGCTTTTGTACCGCGCCGGGCCGCAGCAGCTGCGGTTTTTGATGATTGACCCCAAGCGCGTCGAGCTTACGCTCTACAATCAAATCCCGCACTTGTTGACGCCGGTTATTACCGACCCCAAGCGCGCGATTATGGCCCTGCGCTGGGCGGGCAAAGAGATGGAGCGGCGCTATAACATCTTAGAGCAGGAGCGCGTGCGCGACATCGACTCATATCACCAAAATATTTTGACCCCCAAGCTCGAGAGACTGCGCGAACGCGGCGGCGAGCTTGAAGAGGGCGAAACCGTGCCCGAAGCGATGCCGTATATTGTCATCATCATCGACGAGCTTGCCGACATCATGCAGACATTCCCGCGCGAGCTCGAAGCCTCGGTCGTGCGTTTGGCGCAGATGAGCCGCGCGGTCGGCATCCATCTTGTCCTCTCGACCCAGCGCCCGTCGGTAAATGTCATCACCGGGCTTATTAAAGCAAACATCCCGGCTCGCATAGCTCTGCAGGTGGCGTCGCAAATCGACTCGCGCACCATCCTCGACCAGGGCGGCGCCGAAAAACTCTTGGGCGCGGGCGACATGCTCTGGCTCTCGGGCGACATGGGCAAGCCGGTGCGCCTCCAAAGCGCGTTCATCGGCGAGAACGAGGTGAAGAAAGTGGCGCACTTTATCGCAAAAAATAACGAGGCCGAAGTACCGGTGGATATCGTACCCGCGGGCGCCGGCTTATCCGGCCCGTCATTTGGCAGCGGCAACGGGAGCGGTTTTGGCGGCGATGAAGAAGAAATTGACGACGATATGTACGAGCAGGCGCGCGCGGCGGTCATCGAGGCCGGCAAGGCGTCGACATCGTATATCCAGCGCAAACTGCGGGTGGGCTACTCGCGCGCGGCGCGGCTCATGGATGTATTAGAAGAGCGCGGCATCATCGGCCCGGCAGACGGCGCCAAACCGCGCGAGATTTTGGAGAAGGGGCCGGGAACATCAATGGGCGCGGGCGCACTAGAACACGATGACCTATGAAGCGCCTGTTCATCGCCCTTGTGATCATCGGCATTGTCGGCTACGGGCTCTTTGAGGCGCGCAAACTCATCGAGGGACCGGTCATCACCATTGATATGCCAAAAAACGGCAGCGCCACCTCAACAACGGGCGTCATAATCGCCGGCGAGGCTGAAAACATCTCCTTTTTGTCAATAAACGACAAGCCTTCGCATACCGACGAGCAGGGGCATTTTTCGGAGTTGCTTTCGCTCCCGCCGGGCGTTACAGTACTGACCGTTGCGGCCACCGACCGGTTTGGGCGGCGAGCCGTCAAATCGGTTTCGATAAACGTTTTAAATTATTGTCCTAACGCATAAAAAAATAAGCTTGCTTATTTTAATATAAAAAGAAAGCATATATGGCCAAAGCAAAAAAGACCGAAGCAAAAGAAACGAAGAGGGACAGTGCCGCGATAGACGCCGCTATCCGCGAAATTAAAACGAAGTTCGGCGACGAGGCCATACAAAAGCTCGGCGATGCGCCGAAGGTCGACGTCGATGTCATACCGTCGGGCTCCATAGGCCTTGACTGGGCTTTGGGCATCGGCGGCTACCCGCGCGGCCGCATTATCGAAATTTATGGCCCCGAATCATCGGGCAAAACGACTTTAACGCTCCACGCGATTGCCGAAGCGCAAAAAAAAGGCGGCATCTGCGCGTTCATCGACGCAGAGCACGCGCTTGACCCCGAGTACGCGCGCAAAATCGGCGTCAACATCAATGATCTTCTTGTCTCCCAGCCGGACACCGGCGAGCAGGCGCTCGAGATTGTGGAGTCGCTGGTGCGCTCGGGTAAAATCGACATCGTCGTTATCGACTCGGTCGCCGCGCTCACGCCAAAAGACGAGATAGAAGGGGACATGGGCTCCCATCAAGTAGGCAAACAAGCGCGGCTCATGTCGCAGGCTCTGCGCAAACTGACCGCGATAACCGCCAAGAGCAAAACAATCGTTATCTTCATCAACCAGATCCGCATGCAGATAGGCGTGATGTTCGGCAACCCCGAGACGACGACCGGCGGCAAGGCTTTAAAATTTTACACCTCGGTTAGGCTAGATATCCGCCGCATCGCGCAGATCAAAAAAGGCGAAGAGGTCGTGGGCGGACGCCACCGCGTGAAGGTCGTCAAGAACAAGGTCGCGGCTCCCTTCCGCAAGACCGAGTTCGACTTGATGTACAACGAAGGCGTTTCAAAAGAGGGTGAGCTTTTGGCGCTTGGCGAGAGCCTCGGCGTGGTGCACAAAAGCGGGAGTTCCTACTCCTTTGGAGAGGAAAAATTGGGCCGCGGCTATGACGCGTCGCGCACGTACCTCCGCGAGAACAAAAAAGTTGCCAACGAAGTGCTTAAAGAAATCAAAAAGCGGCTGGCCGAAGTGGCGATAGCCGGCGCAAAAGTTACGGGCGCGAGCGAGGACGAAAGCGAAGTAGAAAAGGAGTAGCAGGACTGGGGATAGTCCCCCGCAAACCGTGCGTGAGCGCATATACTAGGTATATACCGGTATATGGACGACCTGCTCAAGAAACTGCACTCTCTTTCCCAAAGACAATTAAAAACACTTGCGTCCTTTTGCGGCGGCTTGGCCGCTTTGATTTTAGTAGCGCTTTTGTTAAGCGGCGGCGTGCGCACGCAAAATGTACTCTCGCGCGCAAACCTCTCGCCCGCTTCGCAGACGGCGTCGTGGTTTAGTTGCTGGCTAAATGGAAACTGTAATGGCAACGGCGGGAGCGGCACCTGTAGCTTGTCTATTTCCACAACGACCATAACCGAAGGTAGCGGCGTGACCCCTACGGTCACTTGGAACTATTCTTATGACACCTATGCGGGGAACGTTTCTGATTCATACGGATGGACTTCGTATACCGCATATAGCGGTTCAGAAGCCGTCTCACCTCCGCCAACGCAGACGGACAAGTTTGAGTATTGTGCCAACGACCTTAGCGGGCGTCCTTTTTGCCCGTGCGCTCCTGTTACATTGACGGTCCTACTGCCTACTCCGACCCTTACCATTTCAGCCGATTCGGGAAATATCATGGTTGGACAGTCGACTGTTGTGCGCGCAGGGTATACGGTCGGCAGTGGCGACACTCTCACCGGCGCATCTTTAAACGAAGTCCCGCTGACAGGCAGCGAGTTTACCATCCCCGGCTACTCCAACAACGTGGTCACCAGCTATACTTACACCTTTACCCCGGCATCCGCAGGAACGTATACCTTCAAACCATACATAACCACTTCTGCGTATCCCTCGTCGAGTTCTTACGGACAATCGGTAACCATTACCGTGACAACTCCTCTCACCGTCTCTGCCAATCCAACCTCGGTCAACTCCAACTCTACCTCAACCGTCACCTGGGAAGCGCCATATGCGGTTCCCGGCACATCAAGCATCACCCCATCTCCTGCCTCAAGCGGCGGTGGCACCACCGACATGACAAGCTGGACAAATGTAGGCACTTTGCCGGCAAGCGCACCCTTGGGCTACAGCATGCCGGTCATCGTCGGTAATTATATATATCGTTTCGGCGGGAGCGACGGCACCACCGGCTACACCAACGTCATCTCGCGCGCACCGATATCAGATCCCGGCAACTGGAGCAATGTGGGCACGCTTCCCACCATACGTGGCGGCGGAGCGGTCGCTGTCGTCGGCAGCAACATCTTCCTCTTCGGCGGCATGACAAACACAGCCGGTACGGCGTGGAATGGAGAGATATACACAGCCCCTGTTTCCAACCCGCTCAATTGGAGCGACACGGGCGTCTCGCTTGCGACGCTTGGCGCTCCGGTAATTTGGCAAAACTTCGCCGTTATTGGCGACAACCTCTATTTCTTTGGCGGCGAAACCGCGACTTCTTCCTATACTCCCTCCATTTGGAGGGCATCCGACCAGGCACCAACAAGCTGGGCGCCCGTTAGCTCGCTGCCCGCTGCCTCGCCGGTTGCAAGGTCGGGCGTCGCCATTTACAACGGCAATGTCTATCTCTTTGGCGGCATCGTTGCGGGAACATCCGCCGTGTATACTAAAAATATCTGTACGGCCTCTCTTGCAAGTCTCGGAGCTTGGACCTGCAACAATAGTTTCCCGACGACACTGGCGCTTCCCGATATTATTATCGCAGGTTCGACTGTCTATTCAATCGGCGGCACGACTAACGGCTCGACCTGGGTAGGCACCGTGCAACACGCAAGCATGAGCAATCTCAGCTCGTGGCTAACAGACGTAACGCTCGGTACCGGCACGGGTGCGGGTGCCTCCGGCGCGCCTATTGTCGTCGGCAATGCCATGTATCTCATTGGTGGCGCCGCCTCCAACGGACAACTTTCCGAAACCATCTACTCCGCTCCCGTGGCCAACAATCTGCCGTTTCAAGCCTACTCGCTGCCGTACTGGATTACCGACAACAGCATGAACTCGGGCATCACCTGGCCACTGACGAGCGCAACGACGTATACGCTCGCCGCGGTAAAGAAAATATATCTCACCTCCCCAACAGGCAGCAACCAAACCTTCACTTCGCCCGCTGATTGGAACAACGCCAACAACACCATCGAGGTCATCGGGGCTGGTGGTAGTGGCGCGGCAGCCCACTATAATGGCAGCACTGGTGCGGCCGTAGCTTCGGGCGGCGGCGCCGGTGGGTACTCCAAAATATCGAACTTTACGTTTGCAAATCCGGGAGTGACTACCGCCACGTGGCAAGTAGGGACCGGCGGCCCATCGCACAACACCAGCACCGCCGCACAAGGCAGCGTGGGAGGCGATACGTGGTTCAATGCTACAGCGTTTCCGACCAGCGGCACGGCGGTAGGCGCCAAGGGCGGTGGCGCCGGCGGCGGAACACAGTCGTCTGGAACCGAAAACGGCGGCGCGGGCGGCGCAGCAACTTCGGGGTATGCCCCCGGCGGCACTAAACATTCAGGCGGACGCGGCGGTAATGCCACCGCCGCAACGGGGAGCCAAGCTTCCGCCGGCGGCGGCGGCGCAGCGGGGCTAAACGGAGACGGAAATCAAGGCGTGGATGTATCCAACCTCCCCGGCGCAGGTGGTTCGGCAGACGCAGGTCTTGGCGGCGGCGGAGGCAGTGCAGCAAGCGGAACAGGCACCGCGGGACATACAGGCGGAAACGGAACAGAGTGGGATGCTTCTGACGGCTCGGGAGGAGGCGGTGGCTCGGGCAAGAACAGCGACGTGGCCGGGGCCGGCGGTTTATACGGCGGCGGAGGCGGCGGCGCTTCCTCTAACTCGGTTACGACCCCGGTCAGCGGGGCTGGCTGGCCGGGCATCATTGTCATTACTTATACGCCAGTCGTCTCCGCCACCGTCTCCCTAAACCTCCAATGCACCACCGGCACTAATAAGGCTGCTCCCGGCTCCTGTACCACCTCCTGCGAGCTCGACTCAAACTCCTCCAACGCCCCTGCAACGGTCACTTGGTGCTGTCCGGGAGGAGGAGGCGCGGTCTCAAACTCCGGGAGCGGAAGCACCAACGTTACTGCAAGCGGTCAAACCGGCGTCACCGCAGGCTCCTACTCGCTGACGTGTCCCACCGGGGTAACCCAATCCCCGCTTGTCATCAACCCACTCTCTTCGCTCCCCGGCATCAGGTACTTCATCCCCGCGAGCCGGGTGCGCAGCGGAAGCGCCTCCACTCTCAACTGGGAGATAGACGGCATGATTGCGGGCATTTCCTGCAGCATCGTTCCCGTCCCCGCTTCGGGGCAAATAGCGTGGAACAGCCAGCCAACCTGGAGCGGCTCTGCCACGACCAACCCCATCACCCAGATCACCTCCTTTACCCTCTCCTGCGGCAACGGACAGGCTACCACTTCGGCGACCACCAATGCGACCCTGGTGCCGAGCGTGCAGGAGATTTAGAAATAATGACGAAGAATAGTCTAACGGATCGATTTATAACCGCCCCGGACACCGCGCTTGGTAAGGACTATTTGCCACAGCTGGTTTTCGCGCGCACGAAAGGACGCTGCACAAGACAGGAGGTAGTAGTTCCACATCCGGTGGAATCTTTCGCTGTACTTTCCTTGTAACTCGCCCCAGTGAGATTCAAAGTTCTTTTGCCAGGCCATGAGCGTTTTGTCATAGTCGGCGCCGAAGTTCTGCCAGTCTTCTATCACAAAAACTTTTTCTACTGCCGAGGCTATGTGTTTGACTCCAGGCAAGATGCCCCCCGGGAAGATATATTTGTCTATCCACGGGTCAGCGTTAAGCCCCGAGAAGTTGCCGCCGATAGTGTGGAGCAAAAATAATCCGTCATCGTGGAGATGCTCGCGCACAACGCGCATGAACGTAGGGTAATTTTTGTGGCCGACATGTTCGAACATACCGATGGAAACTATCTTGTCGAAGGCGCCTTCGATGCCGCGGTAATCCTGCAATAAAATTTTAACTGGCAAACCTTTGGTAAGCTCGGCACCGAGCGCGACTTGCTCTTTTGACACGGTGAC
>JAGWIT010000024.1 GCA_028866155.1 Patescibacteria group bacterium | reverse complement strand
GAAACTGACCCAAGTTTTATCCTTGCTCCGCGGGTAGGACTCGAACCTACAACCAACTCCTTAACAGGGAGCTGCTCTACCATTGAGCTACCGCGGAATGTATTTGCACCGACCCAAACACAGCGAGTATAGCCAAAAAAATGAGGATTGAGAAGGGATTCATGCTCCTTATATAAAGGTTGCTTATACTGGGTTCATGATAGAGCATGTATCGGTGCCGGTGAGCGATTATAAAAAATCGAAGGAGTTTTATAAAAAGTTGCTCGCGCCGGCGGGCTATACGCTTTATCGCGACATGGACGAGTGGAAGGCCGGCGGTTTTTTGGAGGGCAAGTCGACGAGTTTTTGGATAGTCGAGAAGAAGAACAAGATAATGCCCATCCACGTGGCGGTTGGCGCCGCCAGCAAAGAGGCGGTGCAGAAATTTCATGCGGAGGGGTTGAAAGCCGGCGGCAAGAACAACGGCAAGCCCGGCTTTCGCGAGGATTACGGGCCCAACTACTACGCGGCGTTCGTGCTTGACCCCGATGGTAACAATATTGAGGCGTGCTATTTCGGGGAGAAAGCCCCCCGGGAAGTGATACCTTAAAAAAGAATATGCGGTTATATTAGATGCATGAACTACAACATTAAGGGGACCGGAGTTTCGGTGACCGATGAATTGCGCGACTATATAGAGAAGCGCCTTGCGCACGCCGGCACATTTGTTGGCGGAGACACGACGGCCCACACCGACGTTGAGCTTGAGTATTCTGCTCGCCACGACCCATCCTCCGCCGAAGCTACGGAGGGCAAGGCCGGCAAATACCGCGCCGAGTTTACCGCCGGGGTCGGAGGCCAAGTATATCGCGCGGCACAGTGGGGGAGCACCCTGCACGAGGCGATAAATATTGCGTCGGCGGAGCTCGCCAAAGAGCTCCGCCGCGAAAAAAAGCAAAAATTAAAAATATTCCGCCACAGCGCGGTTCGGGTCAAAGAGTATTTGAGGGGTTGGCGGAAAAAAGTGTAAAGTCTATTTCTTTTTTGCCTTCGGGGATTACTTTAAGGATTTGTAATTTGCCTTCCATCAGCCCGGCTTCGGTGATTATTATGCGCTTATTGTTTATAAAAAAATGCGCTCGCGGGTTTTTGTCGAATGCTCTAATTTTTAACAATTGCTCGCGCGGATCTCCTTGCAAGTCTATCAGTGAATCTTCATCAGTGAATTTTTTGGTGTAAGTCGCTTTGCTTTCGTCCTGCGGCTCGGGAGTTATCTCGCCCGCTATCCACGGTCCCATTGCTTCGGCGAGCAAATTGCCGCCCTCGGTTGCAAGCAAGTCTTCGAATAGCGAGCCTTTCGGCGGCCAGCCGCCTTCGGGCGAGCCGGGCATCTCCTCTTCTAACTCGATTGTTGCCTGCGCGACAATGGGTCCGTGATCCATGAGCTCGTCCATGAGCATTATCGAGACGCCGGTTGAGCGCTCGTCGGCGAGGATAGCCGAGAGCCCGGGCGAAGGGCCGCGAAACTTCGGCAACAGCGACGGATGCACATTTAAACAGCCTTTGCGAGGGATTTCGAGAATTTTTTTAGGTATCAATTTTGCATAGGCTGCGACGACAAAAATATCCCAATCGGTGTTTTGCAGGCCGGCGATGAACGATTCGTCTTTGAGCGTTGTTGGCGTGAGTACGTCGATGCCGCGCTCAAGCGCCCACACTTTTGCCGGCGCGGGTGTCAGTTCTAGCCCGCGGTCCCGGCGGACGTCGGGCGCGCACACGATGAGCGCAGGCACAAGATCGTTTGCCTCGAGTGCGTCGAGTACGCGGGTGGCAAAGCGCGGCGTGCCGAAGAACGCGAAAAGCGGTTTATGCTTAGTCTTCATTTTTTTGGCTCGTCTATTTTTTCTGCCTTGTCGATAAAGAGGATGCCGTTGAGATGGTCGGTCTCGTGCTGGAATATCTGCGCCAACAATCCCGAACCGTGGTAGGTGAATGGCTCGCCACGCTCGTCGAGCGCGCGTACCGAAGTCTTCTCGTGGCGCATCACCGTGCCGAAGACGCCGCGCACCGAGAGGCACCCCTCGGACATTATTTTTTTCTTGCGCGATGAGCGGATTATCTCGGGATTGATGAAGACCATATCGTGCCGCGGAGCAGGAAGATTCTGCTCCTGTTCACCCTGGCGTTTGCGCGTCCTCCCGGCGTTCACATCCGCAGAATCTTCCGGCTCCTCCGCAAACACCCTGCCCGCGACGATAAAGATCTGCAGAGGCTCGCCGACTTGCGGCGCTGCTATGGCAACGCCATTCTCCTCGGGGCTCAGCGCCGCACGCATCTTTTTGACGAGGTTCTTGACTTTGGCCGAGCCTATGTCCTTTTTGGCGACCGGCCTTGCCTTGGTCCGCAATACCGGATTGCCCGCCTGCACGATGCTTTCTTTCATGGATGTTCTTAAATATGCAATATTTTATGCTATTAATAAAGGCATGGACCACATCAGTTCGCATCTGGGGCAGTCTAATAATAAGAAAGACCGCTCAACCGAGCGCGGCGAGCTGATGCAGTACTTCCGCGAGCGGCTCAACCACTCCCGCATGCGCGACGGTTTGCCGCCTTTGACCATGCCGCGCATGGGCAAAGTTCTGCAGGCAATACCCACCAACGACCTCTACTATCTCAAGAGCGTGTGCAACCAGGCAAAAGATTTCTCCAAAAAATTTTGGTGGGAGATAAACCCTAAGAAGCACGAAGACAAGCAAGAAAATAAAAAATATGAGTGAGCGATTTATCGTCGAAGGGTTGGCGGGACAAAAAAAGTTGAGCGGCTCGATAGCGGTCAAGGGCGCCAAGAATGCGGTAGTAGCAGCTTTGCCCGCATCCCTATTATTTGAAGATACTTTTACCGTCACGAATGTTCCCGCCATCGAAGACGTGGGGACAGAATCGGAGATACTTAAAAAATTGGGCGCTGAGGTGGCGCAAACCTCTCCGGGGACGTATGCGATAAACACCTCACAAGTCGCATCGAGCGACTTGGACGACGCCATCGCGCGCAAGATACGCGCATCGATTGTTTTTGCGGGGCCTTTGCTGGCACGGTTCGGCAAAGTGTCCTTCCCGCACCCGGGCGGCGACGTCATCGGCCCGCGGCCCATCAACCTCTTTTTAGACGGGTTCAAAAAAATGGGCTGCGAGGTCTCATTAGAGAACGAACGATATGCCGTGAACGCTAAAGACGGCCTCCAGGGCGCCGAGTTCTTTTTTATGTTCGTAAGCGTCACGGGGACCGAGACGCTGATGATGGCGGCGACGCTCGCCAAAGGGAAGACAATTTTAAAAAATGCGGCGATGGAGCCGGAGATTGCGGCACTGGCCGAATTTTTGAACTCTTGTGGGGCTCGCATACGCGGCGCGGGGACGCCGACTATCGAAATTGAAGGCGGCTCGATGCTCAAAGCACAAGGCAAAGAACTGCGCATCGTGCCCGACCGGATAGAGGCAGGCACGTTCATGCTCTTGGGTGCGCTTGCGGCTAAAGAGCTTGAGATAACCGATTGTCAGCCTGCGCACTGCGAGATGCTGGTGCAGTTGTTGCGTGAGTCGGGGATATCAATAATGGCTGAAGGTTCGCGCATCATAGTCAAAGACGGCGGCGAGGCGCTCCCGCTCAACATCCGCACGCACGAGTACCCCGGCTTTGCCACCGACCTCCAGCCGCCGATGGTCGTCTATCTCACGCAGGCCGCGGGCGAGAGCACGATGTTTGAGACCATTTGGGGCGGCCGGCTGGGCTACACGCAGGATCTCATAAAGATGGGCGCCGACATCACGCTGTGGAACCCGCAGCAAATAAGCATCAAGGGCAAAACGCCGCTGCGCGGCCACGAGCTCGAGAGCCCCGACATCCGCGCGGGGCTTGCGTTCCTGCTGGCGGCGGCTGTGGCCGAAGGGAAGTCTACGATAGGCAACATCTATCACATCGACCGTGGCTATGAGCGCATAGAAGAGCGTCTGCAAAAATTGGGGCTCAATATAAAAAGAGAGCAGATATAGAAAAAGTTTTGTCAACCATCATTTGTTTTGGCCGCAGAAGTCGCGTATTATGGTTGGGCTTTATGGCTTTTTTTACTCCCAAGCTCGGCATCGACTTAGGCACCGCCAACACGCTCGTGTTTGTGCCGGGCAAGGGCGTCATTTTAAACGAACCTTCGGTGGTCGCTATTTCGGAGATTGATAAGCGCATTTTGGCGGTCGGATTCGGCGCCAAAGAGATGATAGGGCGCACGCCGGGCGAGATCGTCGCCTACCGCCCGATGCGCGACGGCGTCATTGCCGACTATCGCGTGACGCAGGCGATGCTCCGGTATTTTATTTCAAAAGCATTGGGGCGCTGGCAATGGTTCAAGCCCGAAGTGATGATTTCTGTACCGACGGGCGTCACCTCGACCGAGCGGCGCGCGGTGGTTGAGGCGGCCATCCGCGCGGGTGCCAAGAGCGCCTACGTGGTAAAAGAGTCGGTCTTGGCGGCCATCGGCGCGGGCATCCCGATACAGGAGGCGCGCGGGAACATGGTCGTCGATATCGGCGGCGGCACCACCGATGTGGCGGTTATCTCACTTGGCGGCATCGTCGCCTCGACATCGATAAAATGCGCAGGCGACCGGCTCGACCGCGCGATAGCAGACTATATTAAAAAAACCTACAACCTCGGCATCGGGGAGAAGACCGCCGAAGATGTCAAAATCGCCATCGGCTCGGCGGTGCCGGTCGAGGAGGAGATAGTTGTGCAGGTGCGCGGGCGGGATTTTATATCGGGCCTGCCGCGCACGGTCGAGATAAAGACCAACGACATCGTTAAAGCGGTCGGGAAGGACCTGCGCGAGATAATCAAAGCCATCCGCGACGTTTTGCAGGAGACGCCGCCCGAGCTCGCGAGCGACATCATCGACCGCGGCATCATCATGACCGGCGGCACCTCGCAGTTGCGCAACTTTCCCGAGCTTATTTTGCGGCGCACGGGAGTCAAGGCGGAGGTCGCCGAAGACCCGCTCTACTGCGTCGCGCGCGGCACGGGGATAGCGCTCGAGCATTTGGATACGTACAAAAAAGCCATCATCGCCAAACGATGAACCATCACGCGTATATATATGAGGGGCCGCAGGAGCTCATGGATGCGCTTGTCCGGGACGCGCGGGAGCTTTTTGGATTTAAAAAAGAGCACGACCCCGATGTGCGCGCGGAGCAGTGGGAGAAGTTTGGTATCGATGACGCTCAACAACTAAAGGAGATGGCCCAGCTCAAAAGCGCCTCGGGCCGCGCACTGTACGTGCTCGGCATAGCTTCGATAACGAGCGAGGCGCAGCAGGCGCTTTTAAAATTATTCGAGGAGCCGCAAGTTGGGAGCGTGTTTGTATTGCTCATGCCGCACGGGACGCTATTGCCGACGTTGCGTTCGCGTTTAATGCAATATCCGGAAGGAAAACTAAAATTGTCCGGTCAAAAGTTATCTGCCGGCTCGGAGGCTTTTGCCCAGTCAGTTGTAGTTTTCCTTAAAGCAAATTCACGAGAACGCAGTGCCTATATCGCCGCACTTTTAAAAGACGAAGAAAATCAAAAAGAACGCATCCGGAGCTTTTTAAAAGGGCTTGAGGTTGAACTTTCAAAGTACATGCAAAACAAAGAAGCGCGCGAAGGCCTTGAGGACATCGCCAAAGTGCGCTCCTATGCCGCCGACCGCTCAGCGTCGCTCAAGATGCTGCTGGAGCATCTGGCGGCAATGATCCCAAGCATTTAATTCAAGCGGATTTCACGATACTTAGTGTCTACTATGCAGGGGCTTGGGCCGCACCGTACATAGGGAGTAGCGTAATGCGTATTTCTCAACTTTTGAGGATCGGTTTCGCATACGCCGCGCTGGTTTGCGGCGTGAGCGAAGCTTCAGCGCGCATGTTGTTGATGGCGAGCCACTACGGAGGACCGAAGGACCATGCGAGCCAGCGGACCGCCGACGGCACGCCCTTTCGACGCGGGTATGACTCGGGTATCTGTGCCCATCGCTCGTGGCGTTTTGGAACCCGCCTTAGGCTCATCAACCCGCGCAACGGGAGAGTCGCTTATTGCACCGTGCATGACCGCGGCCCGTTCGTGCAGGGGCGGCAGCTTGACATTGCATATGCCGCCGCTGTGCAGCTGGGCATGGACGGCTTAGGGGTATTAGAGGTAGAAATCTTGCACTGAAGGCATGCTACGCAAAGTGTGCGGCCGCCCGCAAACGGGCAGCCGCATTTTTGTCTGGTATTATACGGCGCGATGACTCCCCAGAAGCTCAGAGAGCGCAGAGCGCGGATCCTCAAGCTCGACAGAGCGCTTAAAAAATTGTTCCCGCAGGCGAGAATCGAGCTTAAGTATGGTACCCCGCTGCAGCTCTTGGTCGCCGTGCAATTGTCCGCGCAGTGCACCGACAAGATGGTCAACAAGATAACCGCTAAGCTTTTTAAAAAATATAAAACGCTCGACGACTACGTGCGCGCGGGGAAGACACAAAGAGGCGTGCGCGAATTCGAACAAATGATACGATCATCCGGATTTT
Source organism: Patescibacteria group bacterium (assembly GCA_028866155.1). Taxonomy (GTDB): domain Bacteria; phylum Patescibacteriota; class Minisyncoccia; order Phycocordibacterales; family SBAW01; genus GWA1-54-10. Next base: position 6,429 of record JAGWIT010000024.1, on the reverse strand, counting down.
ATAAAAATAAGACAAAGAATATCCTCGCCGCCGTAAAAATAATACAAGAAAAGTTCGCCGGCAAAGTGCCCAAGCGTATCGACGATCTGCTCCTTCTGCCCGGCGTCGCGCGCAAAACCGCCACCGTGGTCTTAAGCGAGGCATATGGCATCGTCGCCGGCATCACGGTCGACACGCATGTCATCCGCTTCGTCCAGCGCTTTGACCTCAGCGACTATACAGACCCGGTCAGGATTGAAAAAGATCTTATGCTGTTATTGCCAAAAAAAGAGTGGCCGCATTTTACCCATCGCGTTATCCACTATGGCCGCTACTTGGCCCCCGCGCGCATCTACGACACAACCAAAGACCCGCTTGTCAAAATCTATCCAAAAGCAGCGAAACGTTTTCGAGTGTACAAAGTGGCTTGACCGCTTGTTGTCACGGAGGTAACATCTTTTGCGGAGAGTGCAAGGGTGCATGGGGCCGGACATCTGGGCCCAGTTCGCAGGTACGGGATCTCAATTGGCTCCCTCGGGAGTATCGGCGGTGCTAGTCGCTGCACTTTGAGATTATGCGCTCGTCGCAACACCCGCTCACGTGCGATACCCTTACGTAAGGGCCTCCAATTCCTTGTGCTCTCCGCTTCACCGCTCCCGAACTTTCGGGAGCTTACTATTTGTATAAGTTTGCTACAATAGGCTGATGAGTTACGATTTTAAGCCGTTCGATAAAAAGATTAAAGAGATTGAGGAGCGGGCCGCAAAAGAACTCTCGGGAGTCCGCACGGGGAGGGCAACGCCCGCGATACTCGACGGCATCGCGGTCGAGAGCTACGGCACGCGCATGCCGCTGAGCCAGGTGGCCAACATTTCGACCGAGGATGCGCGCACCCTGCGCGTGGCGCCGTGGGACATGGCCAATGCCAAAGAGATAGAAAAGGCCATCACGCTCGCCAACTTGGGCCTTTCGGTGGGGATGGACGAGCGCGGTGTGCGCGTTTTCTTCCCCGAGCTCACGGCCGACCGCAGGGTGCAATTGCTCAAACTGGCGAAAGAAAAAATAGAGGAAATGCGCACCCATCTGCGTGTCGCGCGCGACGAGGTATGGTCGGACATCCAAAAGCAGGAGAAGGACGGCAAGATGCCCGAGGATGACAAGTTTCGCGCCAAAGACGAGATGCAAAAGCGCGTCGACGCAGCCAACAAGAGCTTTGACGACGCGTTGGCAAGGAAAGAAAAGGAGATAGCCGGCTAGTACAATGACCATCGTTTATTTTATTCTCATCCTTGTAGTGCTCATACTCGTGCACGAGTTCGGGCACTTCATCGCCGCAAAGGCGTTTGGCATCCGCGTTGACGAGTTCGGGATATTTTTCCCTCCGCGCATCGCGGCAATAAAAAAAGGCGAAACCGAATACTCTATCAACTGGCTGCCATTCGGCGGGTTCGTCAAAATATTCGGCGAGAACGCCGGAGAGGGACTTGATGACCCGCGAAGTTTTGCACATAAAAATCGCTGGGTACAGGCGACCGTGCTCGTCGCGGGTATCGTATTTAACTTGCTGTTCGCATGGCTCGTGCTTTCGGCCGGCTACATGGTTGGTCTCCCGACCCCGGTTGATCATCAAGGATTCGGCACGGTAACGGATGCACAGGCGACTGTTGTCGATGTGTTGCCGGGCTCGCCGGCCGACAAAGCCGGGCTCCTTGCGGGCGACACGATAGAAACAGTACAGACCGCGACGGTCGTTGAAGCGTCAAACGCCACCGCAAACGATGTCCAACAATTTATCGCGGCGCATGCTGACGAGAGCGTCGTGCTCACCGTTTTGCGCGACGGGAGTGAAAAAACATTTCTTGCCAAACCGGCCGAAGGCGTCGTCGCGGGCCGCAAAGCGGTCGGTATCGAGCTCGATGACGTGGGCACGTTGCGATTGCCGCCCCAGCTCGCGGTGCTCCAGGGCGCCGTGCTCGGATGGGACATCACACAATCGACCGCCGTCGGGCTCGCAACCTTTTTTAAACAACTAGTCACCGGTACGGCGAACTTCTCCCAAGTGTCGGGCCCCATCGGCATCACCGCGTTCGGCGCCGCAGCGCTCAAAGCGGGCTTTGCCGAAGGCGCGGTTTTAACGGCGCTCATCTCAGTAAACCTTGCGCTCATTAATATCATCCCTATCCCTGGCCTCGACGGCGGGAGGCTCTTTATCACCGCTATTGAGGGCATAATCCGCCGCCCCATCTCTCCCAAAATAGTAAACGGCCTCACCCTGGCCGGTTTCGCATTCCTTATATTACTGATGCTGGTAGTGTCCTATCACGACATCGCGCGCTTAACGCATCCGTCGTAAAATTATGGAAGAACGTTTTGAGACAAAACGGGAAGAATTTCGCTATCTAGCCACCCAGCAGAAGCAACGTCCTGAACTATTCGCGCAAAAAACGTTCGTCGAGGATGCCGAAACATTAGGTGAGTTTGGTATCTTTATACCCGGCAAAGAGACGTGTGGCAAGGGTCTCTTAAAATTATGGTTCGATGATTTTATTGTTGAAGAACGTGGCAAGAGGGGAGTCTCCAGCGTCACCGGCGCGGCGCCTTTGCTAGGTGTCGAAGGTCAGACGATATACGCGACATTGATTAAATGCGGCGTCTCGACAATAGAAGCGGTCGAAGATATTTCAAAAAAGCTCGGCATTCGTGTTGAAGATGTCTCCTATGCAGGGATCAAAGATAAAGACGCGCTCACCAGCCAGGAGATATCGCTCCGCCGCACAACGCTTTCGGCGACCGAGAGCCTGCACTCCCCACACTTTTTTCTGCGTGACGTGAGGACCGGTTCGGGCGTAGTTGAAAAGGGGAGTCTCACGGGGAATCGCTTCACTATTTTTGTGCGCATCGAGCCTGAATTTGTTGAAGAGCAAAAAGCAGAACAATTTTTACAGAAATTAAAAGCAGTACAGCAGTTCGGATTCTATAATTTTTACTACTTGCAACGTTTCGGCACGCCTCGGCTTAGGAACTTTTATTGGGCGCGGCTTATCCTCATGGGTAAGTATGAAGAAGCCGTGCGAGATATTTTTGCATTTGAAGGCGAACGCGAACTGCCTTTCTTCAAAGATATTCGGCGTCAAATGGGGAAAGAGTTCGGCCATTTCGACGAGATTCTGCATCTTATCGAGCCGTTGCCGCTCATGTTTCGCCACGAACATCGCTTAGCATCATATCTCTCCCAACACCCAGGAGACTATGTGGGCGCGTTACAAGCTATCCCTGAGCAGATTACCTTGTGGATGTATGCCCTCTCTTCTATTTTATTTAATCAATATATATCCAATTGTCTCATGCGCGACGAGGAACCGCCCGAGCGCATCCCGCTTTTTCTTAGTCGTGACAAAGAAGCATATGCTCCGTATCGTGACATGCTTGAGGGGTTACAACTTTATCCACCGCCATTTGTCAATTTACGCCCCTTTCCACAGGTTTTACTTAAACATCGCGAAGCGTCTACCAAAGAGCGCGCCGACATTCATAAGGCAGAACTCACACCGGAGGGTGTTGCGCTTGAGTTTGACCTAGGCAAGGGGCAGTATGCGACCACCTTTCTGTCGCACCTTTTTAATCTAGTGGTCGGGGTAGTCCCCGAAAGCTTCTCAAAAGCACAAGTCGACACTAAAGCATTGCTTGGTGAGCCTTCGTTGACAGAGGTTCGTGAGCAATTTGCAGATGTCATGCGAGCCAAGGAGGAGCATATTTTAGAAACGTTTTCACCCGAAGCATAAAAAAGTAGCCCCGACCGTAGTCGGGGCTGTGAAGTCACATAAGGTTCTTTTCTTCGTCAGGCTGGTATGGCCAGCAATGTTTCGTCGACGACGGAGAGATAGTATTGCACCTTCGCATCGGGTTGCCGCCCCACGAAGTTGATGGTGAGTGGATTCCCAACCGTCCGATTGTCCCACACGTGGCAGTACCATCGCGCCGCATAGGAAAGGAAGTCGAGCGCTTCCACCACATCCGCCGGCAGCTCTGTCGCTTGCGTGCCGCGGGCGAACTCGCACACGACGACAAACTTAGGCGTACGCCCCTCCTTTACCTGCTTGAACCAATGAAGGTTCTTGAGGGCAAAGCCAGCCTTGGTCAGACGATCTTTGAGAAGAGCCGCCTGCACGCCGGGGAGGTCCTTGATGACCGGTTCGCCGGTGTCCACGCGACCTTCGCGATGCCGGCCGAGCTTTGCGAGCTCGTCCTGTCCTTGGGACTTGGCCTTTTGTGCGTGATTGTAGTCGACGAGGTACATGACCGCACGGTCCTTGTTGGGGACGCCACGCGGAACGTGCTTCTCGTTGGTGAAGAAGAACTTCACGAGGATAGATTTCTGCTCCTTCAGTGAGACTTGGCCGATCAGCGGCGTAGCTTGAGCCTGGGCAGTTGCGTTCATCACTTTCCCCTTTCATAGGAAAGATGTTGCAGATACCCTTGCGGGCGGTTTTAACTATTGACGAAGATATCTGTTTTTAAGCATATCATACATTACACTAAAAGTCAAGCAATTGGTCAAGGCGAAAATATAGTCTTTTACACCAAGCCCTTTTGGCTCTACAATGGCTTGCATGCGCCAATCACAACTCTTTACCAAAACGCGTCGGGAGGCCCCAAAAGACGAGGTCGCCAAGAACGCACAACTTTTAATTCGCGCGGGGTACATCCACAAAGAGATGGCAGGGGTGTATGCATACTTGCCTTTAGGTTTGCGCGTCGTTGAAAAAATAAAAAAAATCGTTCGCGAAGAAATGGACAAGATAGGCGGCCAAGAGATCATCATGACGGCGCTTCAGCGCAAGGATCTGTGGGAGATAACCGACCGCTGGAGCGACGAAAAGGTGGATGTCTGGTTTAAGTCAACGCTCAAGAGCGGCGGAGAGGTTGGCTTCGGCTGGTCTCATGAGGAACCCATCACTGAAATGATGAAGAACTTTATCGCGAGCTACCGCGACTTGCCCGCCTATGTATATCAGTTTCAAACAAAGTTGCGCAACGAATTGCGCGCCAAGAGCGGTATCATGCGCGGGCGGGAATTTGTAATGAAGGACATGTACTCCTACTGCATCGACGAAGCCGCTCATAAAAAGTTTTATAATGAAGCGGTGGACGCCTACACGCGCGTATTCGAGCGCGTGGGTTTGGGCGCCAAAACATTTTTAACGTTCGCTTCGGGCGGCGCCTTTACCCAGTTTAGCCACGAGTTCCAAACGCTGTCCGACGCCGGAGAGGACACCGTGTATGTTGACCGTGCAAAAAAGATAGCCATCAATCAAGAGGTGCTCTCGCCTGAAGTTATGAACCAGCTCGGCGTTAAGCGCGAGGAACTTGAAGAAGCCAAGGCTATCGAGGTAGGCAATATTTTCAGTTTCGGCGACGTTAAATCAAAACAGCTCGGCCTGTATTATAAAGATGAATCGGGCGAGCAAAAGCCGGTCATCCTCGGCTCCTATGGCATCGGCGTGACAAGGCTCATGGGCACCCTAGTCGAGGTCTTTGCGGATGAAAAGGGGATTGTCTGGCCCGAGGAGGTTGCGCCCTTTCGAGTTCACTTGATTGAGATAGCCAGCGACAACGATGAAGTGAAAAACGAAGCAAAAGAATTGTATCGCGAGCTCAACGAGGCGGGCGTTGAGGTGCTGTGGGACGACCGTGATGCCCGCGCGGGAGAAAAATTCGCCGACAGCGATTTGCTCGGTATCCCGCTTCGTATTGTGGTGTCAGAGAAGACGCTCGCCGCAGGAAAGTTCGAATGCACCCTGCGCATGACCGGCCGCGTGGAGTACAAAAGTTTATCGGAGCTGATTGGACATCTTACTTCCCATGTTTGAAATCTTCTATGTTTGAAAATTTGAAAAATCGTTTCCTCCCGCTCATATCAAACGATGTCGGGATAGATTTAGGCACGGCCAACACGCTCGTGTATTTGCGCGGCAAGGGCATCGTGGTGAGCGAGCCGTCGGTCGTCGCGGTCAATCAAAAAACGGGGCAGGTCGTCGCGGTAGGTGCCTCAGCCAAAGCAATGCTCGGCCGCACGCCCGGGCATCTCGCGGCGGTGCGCCCGCTCATTGACGGCGTCGTGTCCGACTTTGAGGCGACCGAAGAAATGCTCGCCTACCTGCTTAACCGCGCGCAAGGCCACTCGAGGAAGATTTTGGGGCCGCGCGCGGTCATCGGCGTGCCCTCCGGCATTACCAACGTCGAGATACGCGCGGTGCGCGACGCGGCACAAAACGCCGGCGCCCGCGAAGTGCACATAGTAGAGGAGCCCATGCTTGCGGCGTTGGGCATCAGGCTCCCCATTCGCGAAGCGATGGGTTCGATGCTCGTTGACATCGGTGGCGGCACCACCGATATCGCCGTGTTATCGCTCGGCGGCATCGTCCGTTCGAAGAACCTCAGGATCGCCGG
>JAGWIT010000023.1 GCA_028866155.1 Patescibacteria group bacterium | reverse complement strand
GGATAGAGAGGCGTCGCAAGCACGATGCGCATAGCGGAAGTCTAGCATAATGAATGTAACTAACGCGGTAGCGTGAAAGTCACAAAAAAGATACCATTTCAACTATGAGAATCGTCATCGCAACACCCCTCTACCCGCCCGAGATAGGCGGCCCGGCGATGTACGCGAAAGAACTCAAAGAAGGGCTTGCGGCGGCTGGCAATACCGTGGCGCTCGTGAAATTCTCAGATGTCCGCCGGTATCCGAAACTCCTACGACATCTCGCGTATTTCTGGCGAGTGTTCCGCGAAGCGCGGGAGACAGACGCCGTACTCGCTTTTGATACGTGGAGTACCGGAGTACCGGCCCTCCTCGCCGCAAAGGCGCGTGGGAACAAATCGCTTGTGCGAATAGGCGGCGACATTCTCTGGGAGACGTATCTGCAGCGCACACACAAGCTCATCAAGCTCTCTGAATTTTATACCTCAAAAAGGAAACTTTCTTTCAAAGAGCGGTTGATACGTAAAGGCGCTCACTGGGTTACTCAGAACGCGGATGCGCTCATCTTCAATACGACGTGGCAAAAGGATCTCTGGGGGAAGGTGTATGGTTTTGACAAAAGGAAGGCGTCAGTTATCGAGAACGAATATCCGACAGAGCGCAAAAACTCTCCCGCAAAGGGCCGTGTTTTCGTTGCAGCAGGACGCGACCACTTCCTTAAGAATGTCAGGACGCTGGAGGAAGCGTTTACCGACCTGAAACGTATATATCCTGACGTGGAGCTTGATGATCGTGCATTGTCTCCGGGCGAGCACCAGGCGCGCATCCGGGACTCCTATGCCGTGGTTATACCTTCCGTGAGCGAGATAGGTCCGAACACCTCCATAGATGCTATTCGCTACGGGAAACCGTTTATCCTGCCATATGACAACGGAGCGCACGATCGCCTCGCCGGGGCAGGTATTTTTGTTGACACTCTCGACGCAGACGTACTTCGCCGGACGATGGAGTCCCTGCTTGACCCGGGTGAATACGCCCGTGCAGCAGAGCGCGTTCGGGCGTTTACCTTCTCGCACTCATGGGAAGAGGTCGTAAAAGAATTTCTCGTAATCTTGAAAAAAGTATGCGCGTCTTAACTATCGGTTCTGATCCCTCGATATTCGTTGCCGGCAGTGCCGCCCGCGAGCGGATGCGCTCCTATGCCGCGACGATAGGAGAACTGCACATTCTCTCTCCCGCGAAGCGTGGCACTCGCGAGGAGCACGAGGGGAATCTATACCTGCATCCGATACGCGCGGGGAAGCTTTTTCGCGTCCATTCGCTTGCGAGACGTGCTCGCGCGCTTATTCGCACGCACGACATCGAAATCGTCTCGGCGCAGGATCCATTTGAGCACGGGCTTGCCGCGCGCCGTGCCGTACGCGGTACCCACGCGAAGCTCCATATCCAGGTGCATACGGATTTTCTCTCGCCATGGTTCGTGAAGAGCGGTTGGCGCATGTCGTTTTTGAATCGTATTCGCCGGAATATCGCTAGCCGCGTGCTGCCTGCGGCTGACGGCATTCGGGCGGTTTCCGAACGCGTAAAGGCATCGCTTATTGCGCGATACGGTGCTCGCATTCCCGAACCGTCAGTCATTCCAATCGCCGTCGACAGCACGGTACCTGAGCCGGTGCCGCTACCAATGCACTCTTTCGCTTTCGCGCTCATCACGATCGGGCGGCTCGAGCCCGAGAAGCGAATCGGGGATATCCTCAAGGCGTTGAAACTCGTCACGACCCGCTACCCGATGATCGGGCTCTTTATTGTTGGTGATGGTCGTGAGCGCCGGCGACTTGAGCGGACAGTCCGCTCTCTTAAGCTCGAGAAGCACGTCGTCTTCCTCGGAGCACATTCCGATGCGCGCGCGCTTTTGGGGAGCGCGCAAACATTCATCCAAGCGAGCGCGTATGAGGGCTACGGCCGCACCCTCATTGAGGCTGCGCTCGCCAAGGTGCCGATCATCACTACCGACGTCGGTATCGTTGGCGACGTCTTGAAACATAACGAAGAGGTGCTCGTCGCCCCGATCGCTCGCCCAAAGGCGCTTGCGCGCTGTATCGAGACGTATATCGAAGATAATACGTTACGGCAAGGACTTCCTGTCCGCGCCGAACTCGCCGTGCGTGCGCACCTTGCCGCCGCGGGGAGTTCCCCAGAGCGTATCCGTGCGGACCTCGAGCGCGCATTCCGCCACCCATGAAGCTCCTTATCGTTACTCAAACGGTCGATATTGAAGATCCGACACTCGGATTCTTTGTCCGTTGGATAGAAGAATTCGCAACACATATGGAACGGGTCGAGGTCATCTGCCTTAGGGAAGGGAAGCACGTCCTGCCTCTTAACGTGCGCGTGCATTCGCTTGGCAAAGAGAACGGCGTGTCACGCACGAAGTATGTTTTCAATTTTTACCGATATCTCTGGCGCTTGCGCCGCGACTACGATGCTGTGTTCGTGCATATGAATCCGGAATACGTCGTCCTCGGTGGTTTGGTGTGGCGATTGCTCGGGAAGCGCGTCGTGTTGTGGTATACGCACCGCCAGGTAACCTTCACGCTGCGCGTCGCGGTGCTTTTTGCGCACACGATCGCGACGGCAGCTCCAGAGAGTTTTCGTCTCGAGAGCGTGAAGGTACGAGCTGTTGGCCACGGCATCGACACCGCACAATTCCTGAATCCGGGAAGAGCAGCAGCGTTCCCTACGCCGCCTCGCCTCGTCTCGGTCGGGCGTATCACACCGATTAAAAATCTTGCGCTTATCATCGAGGCGCTCGAGATGCTTCGCGCGCGCGGTATAAGCGCGGAGCTGACGTTTGTCGGCGCGGCAACCGTGCCGGCGGACAGAGCGTATGAGCGGGATCTTCATGCTCTTGTCTCGAAACAAGGCCTTGATACGTGGGTCCATTTCCGGGGAGCGGTGTCGCACGCGCAGATACCACTCGTATACGCTGAACAAGACATTTTCGTAAATGCTGCGCCGACCGGCGGCGTAGACAAGGCAGTGCTTGAAGCTATGGCGGCAGGGCTCATTCCGGTGGTGGCGAATCGAGCTTTTGTGGCGTATCTTGGTACCTATATGGATCGGCTCGTGGTCGCGCAGACGCCGGAAGCATTTGCGGCCGCGCTTGAATCGCTCGCACACGCTCCAGACATTGAGTCCGTACGAAAGACGCTCCAATCGAGCGTAGCGAACCGGGCTTCTCTTGAGCGGCTCGTCGGCACGCTCTCGGGTTTTCTTCAAAATGGAAAAACAAGTTGATGCGTCGGCGTATACGTTTGAGCGGTACACCCCACCGGATAGATGGGCAAGCTTCTATTACCAATTACGCGAGATTTTCGCAGCCCACCCCGCATCGCTTCTTGAGGTTGGCCCCGGCATGGGTATTATTCGAGACGTCACCCGCCACGCGGGCGTTGCCTATACGAGCGTCGATATCGCCGAGGACCTGCACCCCGATGTCGTTGCACCTGTAACTAACCTCCCATTTCCTGACAAAGCGTTTGATGTCGTGTGCGCGTTTGAGGTACTCGAACACATGCCCTTTTCTGAATTCGAGCCCGCGCTTGCGGAGCTCGCTCGAATCGCGCGCCGCGCGGTACTCATAAGTCTCCCGCACTTCGGTCCTTCACTTCGCCTCGAGTTTAAAATCCCTTTCCTACCGCGAGTTCGGGTTGCGTATAAAATCCCATACCCGAGACGGCACACGTTCAACGGGCAGCATTATTGGGAGATAGGGAAGCGCGGATACCCTGTGTCAAAGATACGAGACAGTATGAGAAAACAGTTCCTCATTACAAAAGAATTTATTCCGTTTGAGAACCAGTACCACCATTTTTTTATTTTGGAGCACAGGGAGGGCAAACTTATATGAAAGCTACACTGAACATAGTAACGGTCTCTTTTGACAGAAGGGAGATACTGAAGAACAACCCGGAAGAAATCATTGAAAAATTGAACCGGGATAGGATGCGGCCCCGCGATAACAATTTTCTCCTCATCAGCTGGGCAGCATCCGATTTTGAGAAGAAAATATCCGAGCATCTAACGGGAGTTAACCTGAAATCCAGGTTCACACACATGCGGCCGCTGTATGATTTTCTATCCATTTTCTATATCCCGTATGTGGTGAGGAAACACAAATTCTCGCCGGATGTTTTTATCGTAAGCGATTTTCCGCTTATTTTTTCCGGGTTGTTTCTTAAGTTTTTCTGGGGAACTAAAATCATCATAACCGTAACGAATCTCCCGAGGGACCTGCTTAAGACGAGGTCGAACAGCGTTATGCGAGATGTGTACCAGCGCTCGGCGGAGTTTTTTGGCACATTCCTCATAGATAAAGCCCTCGTTATAAATAGAGCAACCAAGACGTACGTCTCAAACCTCGGCGTCCCGGAAGGGAACATACGGACATTTTGCCCCGATGTGATATCGAGGGATCTCGAGTTTATAAAAAACTCGAAACGTGGTTTGGTACGGAACAGGTTCGCCATTCCAGAAAACAAGAAGATACTGTTTTCTGTCGGCCGGCTGGAGAAAGAAAAAGGGTTCGAGAGGTTGATACGTTTATTTTCCGAAATGGATACTAAGGATTGGGTGTTGATTATTGCCGGCAGAGGCAGCCTCGAGGGGAAACTCAAAGAGCTGATTAAAGAGAATAATCTAGAAGACGCCGTTGTATTAGTGGGGTATATCGAGAGAAAGGATATATGGGATTTTTATAGGGACGCCGATCTCTTTATCCTGTTGCCTCATTCGGAGGCCCTGGGCCTGGTTTTCTGGGAGGCGATGTATATGAAAGTCCCCGTACTAGGCAGCGGTGCGGCCGGTGTTCTCGAGACTATAGGGGGAGACGGCGAGCGAGGTTTTATTTGGGAAGAGAAGGAAGGTCCTCTGGGGTTGGAACATAAAATAAAAAAAGCCTTACGCCACAAAGATCGGAGTATTGTCGAAATGACGGAGCGGGCATCTGCCTATGTACATGAGAAGATGAATGCCGAAGAGGGGATCAATGATTTTGTATGAAATTGATGTACGTAGCTAACGTCCGCATCCCGACCGAGAGGGCGCACGGGATTCAAATAATGAAAATGTGCGAGGCGTTCGCCTTGAGCGGACACGCCGTCGAACTGGTAGTTCCTGATAGGAAAAATGAGATCACGGAAGACCCTTTTGAGTATTACGCGGTAAAGAAAATATTTACCATTAAAAAAATTCGCTCATTCGATATCCGAGTGGCGGGCACCGCGAGTTTGATACTGCAATCCGTGGCGTTTGCTTTTTCTGCGGCTCGATATGTGTTGGCTCAACAAGAGGACATTATTTACTCACGAGACGAATTTTTCTGCGGTTTTATGGTGTTCCTGAAAAGCAACGTATTTTTTGAAGCGCATGCAAAACAGAACAGATTTTTCACGAGATTCATTTATACCCGCGCCTGCGGAGTGGTATCTATCACCAAAGGACTTAAAAAGTATTACGTAGATACGTATAACATTCCCACGTCAAGCATCTTAGTCGCTCCTGACGCGATAGATTTGGAACAATTCACGAGCAACACGACGAAAGAAGACGCGAGAAGGAAAACAGGTTTGCCGGTCGATAAAAAGATAGTGGTATACACCGGTCATTTATACGGATGGAAGGGAACAGACACCCTGGCAGCCTCCGCGAAGCTTTGCGACGACAAAACGTTGTTTGTTTTTGTAGGGGGAACAGAAAACGATACTAAGGCGTTTAGGGAAAAATATGCTTTCGTCAAAAATATAAGAGTCATAGGCAAGAGGCCGCATGCTGAAATTCCGCTTTACTTACGCGCTGCCGACATCCTCGTTCTGCCAAACAGCGGGAAGGAAGATCTTTCTCGTCTGTACACTTCGCCGCTGAAACTTTTTGAGTATATGGCAAGCGGCGTGCCCATTATTGCTTCCGATCTGCCCTCAATCCGCGAGATACTGGATGAGTCACTCGCATATTTTTTCACTCCGGATGACCACGAAAGCCTTTCCAGAGCCATCAACAAAGTGTTTCAGAATTATGAGGAAGCGAAAGGAAAGGGAGCTTCGGCGCGTGTCGTCGCAGAGAAATATTCGTGGGAGAAAAGGGCGCGGGGTATTTTGGATTTCATTACCGCCCGACTGTAATATGAAACCTATGCCGAAAGATACGGAATTTTACAATACTATTAGCAGCAGGTATAGCGCCGACAGGTACCCTACCGTCGCGCATTCGTACACGCAGTTCTTTTTTAAAAAGAGGCTATCTCTCATTATCGACTGCATTAGGCAATTAACAAAAGAGACGGATAAACATCTCTCGATACTTGAGATTGGTTGCGCTGACGGTGTTGTCCTTCGGGAGATATATGAGACTTTCGGAAATCGCTTCTCCTCTCTGGTGGGGGTCGACATTTCACCCAAGATGATCGAAGCGGCCTCGGCGAAACACCGCGATGCCCCTCTCGTTTTTAAAGTGAGGGACGAGTACTACGACGCAAAACGTTACGACCTCGTGATTGAAGTCGGGGTCCTCAATTACACTGACTGGGAATCAGATCTTCGCTTTGCTCGCGAGCACTTGTCTCAAGGAGGGCATTATCTCTGTTCGCTTGCAGGTACGCGCTCTCTCCACGCCCTGGCGAAAGGCGGAGGGGAATATTTTAAGAACCATCTTTCATATCGGGAATACGAAGAGGGAATGAGGGAGCGTTTTACCGTCATCCGTGCGTTGCCCGTCGGATTTTTCGTCCCGCTTATATGGAGGTTCCCGGCCCTCGCCGGCCCCATTCAGGCAGTCGCCGAATCAATAGGTTCCCGCCTCGCACCGGATCTCGCGCACGAGAAGATCTATCTCCTTCGTAATCGTTAGCGGGTCAGTCGTTCTGTTCCGGGGCAAATAATTGCTTTTTTATAATGGATATAAGGCCGGACGCGCGGCGCACGAATTTTCTGGAAGGGCGTTCGGGCACAAACACATACTGGTGCAGTTTGGAATGGTGGAACACGCGCGGTTGGCCAACCCCATAGAAAATCGTGGCTGGTTTACCGAGAGCAGCCGCGAGGGTGGCCGTACCTGACGTGAGGCAATATACCTCTTTGCACGAAGCTATGATACTGCAGAAATCCTTCAGGCTTGTTGCGCTTACGGTGCGGCGTATCGAAGAAAGTGGAACATTCCTATCGCGCAGCGCCATTTGAGCGTTAATAACGAACCCCCTCTCCCTCACCACTTTTTCCAGGTCCCGACTGTCAAAGAAACCGATTCTTGAAACATAATTAGGATCGTAGAGCGCTGTTTGTGCCAAATCAGGTTTTATCACCGGTGTGTAGTACACCTCTGGTTCGTGGAATCGCTTGCCGTCATCTAGCCCGAAATCCAGCATGATAAGATCAAGCAGATTCTCTTTAGCCGGATCTAGTTTGCCGTAGACGCGATTTGTGATACCTGCCGCGTCAATAAAACCGTCAACATATGGATTTAACTCCCAAATGAGAGCCTTGTACTCCTGGCTGCGGAAAGGCGATCGGTTGGAAATATATACTTTCTTATACGCGCCTGTTTCTTTAGCGATGCGCGGGATATGGCTGTAAAAAAGATGGTCTCCGAGCCCACCAAAATAAATCTGCAGGACGAGAGTGTCATTCATAACTATCGCAACTCGTTTTCTATCTGTATCCACGAAGACGGCATAAGATCGCTCGTGTCGACCTCTTGTTTATACCAGCGTTTCGGCCCAATGACCACCTTGTCGGAGCGCGGATTAAGCCAGGCACCCCACCAGCTAAAGGAGCTGTGAGCCACGATATGGTGGCGGCAACGGCTCATCAAGGTTATGTCCTCGGCGTCGCTGATGCCGGGCGCCGAGACGATGACTGCCGGCCCTAACCCAGAGAGCAGGTGCTTCTTCACCCACGGAATGTCGTCGGAGAAAATATAAAAGACCACGGCGCCGACTTTCTCTTTCATGCGTGCGGCAGCATCGCGGTAATAGGAAATATCTAGAGAACCATGAAAATTAACAAGGCGCGGAACATCTGCCTTGTCTCCGCGGCGTACGTGGAGCGAAACGGGCACGCCCCGCGTCTCATCGGCTATCATCCGGGCAAACGCCTCGGCCTCAGCGCCAAAACCGTCTTTCAGAATAAATTCTTTTCGCACGGTGTCGGCAATAGCGGTGAAATATTTCTCGCTTTGCCAGTTGCCGATAAGGACGCAGTTATCTCGGACGCTGAATAGTTCAGGTAGGAACGAAGGACGAGGTTCAAATATCAGCGCGCGTTTCTCAAGCGGTCGGCGGTCGTCAAAGAGGCGGAAGGCCTTCCGCAAGAGTGTGGCGAGCAGGTTACGGCGCAGTGAGGGGATACCTGCGCGAAGGAAGTCAAACGGCGTCGTCCTAGGCGCGGTGATAGAGAACTGGGTGAGCTGATACGGCCGCGGATCTCCCTTTTGTACCTCATCGAAACTGGAAAGGTCTAGTTTGAAGGGTACTCCTTTCGCGCGTGCGATCGACAGGCCGCACGCGTACTGAAACAGCTGGTTGCCGAGTCCTCCTTGTATGCGGGCAATAATCATAAGGTCGTGGTCACGTGAGCGTTGCGAGCGTGCGCTCCTCGTCTTCCGAGAGCAGCCCGCCACGATAGTAGCGTTTGAATTGATGGTCGAAGGCAGCCGCCGGGCCCCAGTTTCCTATGGAATCATGACTGAGATCGAGCCACCGGCGCACCACATAACCGTTCACGAGGAACAGGAACGTAAGCGCGATGTCGGTAGCGCCGAGGGCGCCTGAATCAAGCGCGCCCCACGTATTGATGTCGCCCGGCTTCAAATTCGCGAAGCAATTCATGAATGACGCTCGGTGGAATATCGAACCGCCACAACCTGAAATGCCGGAGAACTCCGCATCGGGATAGGACTTTTTGACAAACGCCTGCGCCGCGGGAGAGAGCTGCTTTGTGACGCGCGTGCCGCGCCCGCCCCCTTGGCCGGCCAGGTGAGCGTGCGGGTATTTACTGATGCGGTCGCGGGTGCGTACGTCGTCCTCGAGGATGAGAACCCATTCCGTTTTGAATAACTCGCACGCGCGCGCAAGCCGCGTAAACCACCGATACATGTCGGTGCAGGGCCAGTAACCGATGTTCTGCGAGTCGTGGTAATACTCGCACTTGAAGTGGCGCGCAAGAGCACTGAAGTCGTCTCCATTGTCGGAGAGAAGGAGGATAGGAACATTCGGGTAAAATTGTCGGAACGATTGCAATGCGGCAAACGTTGCGCGCTTGTTCTTATAGCATTGGAAATAGACCGAGAAATCAAGGTCGATATATTCTTTCGCTTCGTGTTGGGGATCGGCCAGATACTCTTCGAATGTCTCGCGTTTTGCGAGGTAATAGGCGAGTGCTTTCCGATATGAGGCGTAATCCCAGAAGCGCATATCGCCCTTGTAAGAGGTAGTTGTGAGAGTTGGCTTCTTCAGAAAGAGCGCGGCGACGGCGTTGTACGTGCGCCGATAGAGCGCGAAGGGTTTGTCCCCGAACGCATTTCGTAGTGCGCCGAGAAGTATAGGGCCGCGCTGCACGCTTTTTTTGTACGCGGTTTTATCATTCGGAAGCGCTGCGAGATCTTGTTTCATTGTGTGGGGCTGTTCCAAACAGACGCATCGACGAAGAGCGAGTTTATATACGTATCTGCAAGCAGCAGGTATCCCTTACTCTCAAGAAATTTTATGAGCGCGCGGTTCTTGATGCCGTCTCGCGTCGGAGAGTAGGAAATAGTCTCTACGCAAATCACCTTTGGCCTGCTCGCGGTGAAATCCATCGAACGGAGGATGGTCTCATCAAGTCCCTCAATGTCGATAGAGAGGAGGTCGGGGAACACGCCTCCCGCGTAGTCGCGAATAACCTCGGCGACCGTTTTCACCTCGATCGGGAGCGTCTGGGTGATGGTGAATCCGTATTCGCGCACCAGGCGCTCGGCCTCTGTTTTCGAGAACGTGCTCAACGCAGGGCCGCTCATCACGTAGAAATCAAGTGTCCCGCCCGCCTCCGCGACACCGATGTTGAGATTCACATCCCGCTTCCGTTTCTTCAAGAAGCGTTTGAATAAGCGCGGGTCGGGCTCTATGTTGATACCGGTGCTGCCATTCTCATACAGCAGGGCAGTGTTGCTGTACGAGAACGGATCGTGAGCGCCGATGTCGATGTACGACGGCTTGGAGATACCAAGCGCCCGGAATATGAACCACAGCAGCCGGTCTTCGCCGTTTTGAGAGTAACTTCTCTTGTATTTCGGACCACAACGCAGCCGCACATAGCGGATATAATTTCCCGGGACGAGATACTTTTTAAAGCGTGTGAAGTTCATAGGGTGTTCAATCCTTGGTCGCCATGACGAGTATGCCGAAACAAGACATTTCACTTGAATTCGTGTCACGCGCGTCGAGTTTGTGTATGAATGAAAGCAAGATACGGACCACTATTTTATACAGCAATCTCGACGAAACAGAAATGTCAGTATAGGCCTTTTCCATAATGGGGATGCGCCGTATCTCTTGAGCTATAAAATTGAAAAAATTCCCGTTCACGCGCAATTCCCGTATGGTCAACCCATGCTCCCGAAAAACCTTTTCATACCAGTATTTGCTGTATCCATTGGCAAAGTAATACGGTGCTTGGTGCGTGAGAGAACAGAACGGAGCGGTAGTAATAAGTGTTCCGCCCGGTTTCAGTATGCGGGAGAATTCCCGCACTGCCTTCGCCGGTTCGGGGATGTGCTCGAATACTTCACAGCACATAACCGCATCAAATGAATTGTCAGGGACGGGGATGGCGGTTATGTCTGACCGTATATCAATGTGAGAGGTATCCCAATGGCCCCAGTGTTCACCCTCGTCTCCTTTTCCGTTATATTGTCCGAAATCTTGGGAAGTATAGCGTAAGTGGGTGCAGAATTTCTTAAAGTAAAGTTCTCCAGCTCCCGCGTCGAGTATGGTTGAGCCGGCCGGGATGGTCTTCAATATCTTTTCGACCCAGGCGACACGCCGATCGCCATTATGGCTCCCCACCTCTCCCACGGGGAAGGTTACGCGCAGAAATCTCGATAGCAGACCCATGTAGTAAGATTATTATATACTTTTTCGACCGCCGAGGTATCCGTAAAAGACATCCCTCAACGTTCTTTCCGCTCCCAATTCTCCCAAACAAACTCATACTGATAGGTGATTTCATGCGTTTCGCGTAGCTTCTTTTGAATGGACCGCATGCGTGCCGTGGCGTCCGGCACGTTGGCATCGAACTTCACCTGAAGATTGACAACCTTACGTATAAGACCCGTGGCAATAAGATGCTCGAGCATCTCATACTCCTTGCCACCCATGTGCAGACACAGCAAATCAATGTCGGTGCATTTTTTTCCGCGCGCAAGCCTTTCTAAGGAGGAGGAGATTTCCGAAACGGACTTTTGAGCGGTCGGTATGGTACCCACAGAGCTCCCATAGCGGGAGCGTATCGCTTCTGCCCACGGCTCGTCTTGCGTCCCCAGATAGCACACGAGAGACGAGGCGTTGAGCGGGTAGTTGAGTCGAAGGGTGGTCTCGCCGTTTGCCATGCGCCAGGGTATCGTCCTTGCCTCGAAACGGTGGACATAGAGCATGTCGGCAAGCGCGCTTCCGCGAGACCCCACTTTTCTGAGTACTGCTATGATGCCCCGCACCAAAGAACCTGGGAGGTGGACGAACAGTGCGCGAGCCCGGGCCCGCACCTCCTTGCGTATGTCCAATGCGGCGGTCCTATGGAGCTGCCGCCGCGCCTTTTGCAATAGCCCGTATCCCCGGCCCGAGGATTCCCATACTGGTTTCGGGACCCGCAACTGGAACGCGTGATTCTTTTCTAAATCTTTCTCCCAGCGTTTATAAAATAACTGCTGGTTCTTCTCCACAGTCGTACGCCAGAACGTCTCTTTTCCCGGATTCTTATATTGAGCGCTTGTCAGATTTTCATTGACAACGTCAATTGGATAACAAAACACCCCATAACCGAGCGAGCGCATCCGGAAGCAATAATCCATGTCGTCGTTGTAGAGCGGTGCGTATGTCTCGTCGAGGTACCCGTGCTTCTCGAGGAGTTCCTTCCGCATGATGAGAGGCCCCCTCATGACGGCGTCAACCTCGAATACGTACCCGCTCAACACTTTATCCATCTTCGGATCAAGGCGCTGATGAAGCTCATATGAGGAGCGATTAACGTTTTCTCCTTGCGGGTCAGAGTCAAGACGGAAAAAATTCACGCCGGCGAGCCCGCCGAGGACGGCAACTTTTGGATGTTCCTCAAGCCACGCGAGCATGTTCTCAAGCCAGCCGGTTTCGTAAATGAAATTATCGTCCTGTAAAATGACGCAATATTTCCCCGAGGCCTTTTTGAGCCCGTGATTATTCGCTTTCACTTCCCACACATCGGGCGTCTCATATTCATACACCGGCACCGGGAAATCTTTTAGCACTTGTTGCGCGACTTTACGCGAAGCGTCAGTGCAGCCGTCATAAACGATGTGCAAGTCCCACTTGGGATATGATTTCGTGTTTGTGACGAGTGCCTGCAGAAGTCGCACGACGTGTTTCTCTTTGTTATGAACGGTCAGGACGATGCTCGCAGTTGGAAGAAGGTCGCGCTCTCCGGCTCCGACTGAACGGAAGATTTCTACAAGACGTTCCTCCCAAGCCGCGTGAGAGTGGAAAAGCTCTGTGTAATGCTTCGCCTTCGTTGAGAGCGTTTTCCATTGGTCAGTAGAAATCGTAAGTGTTTTGGCGAGCGATTTTTCAAATGGTGCTCCAAAATCGTCATCGAGTGCAAAATCTATACCGCTTTCGCGTGTTACCAGGGGAACGAGTCCGAGCGTCATGGCCTCAAGTACGGTGCCGGGCTCACCCTCTTCTACGGAGGGGAACAGGTACCACGCGTGTTTCGCAAGAACTTCTTTGTATTTTTTTGAAGAAGAATCGATAAATCCGAGGTACGTAGCGCGAGGGTTATGTCGCTCAAGTTCGACGATGTGCGATTTCCAGTACGCAGGATTCTCTTTTTTCCGTATTTCGCCAACAAGCGTCAACAGTT
>JAGWIT010000022.1 GCA_028866155.1 Patescibacteria group bacterium | reverse complement strand
AAACTCAAAGAACTCGTCCCGGATATTCAAAAACCCATCTTCTACGTGTCGGGCCCTGAGCCGATGGTAGAGAGCCTAGGTAATACGTTGAAAGAAATGGGCGTCCCTGCGGATCGCATAAAACAAGACTGGTTCCCAGGGTATCCTGCGGAATAGCCCAGCGACAAACAGCTGTAACTTTGAAATCACCGCCTTAAGGTAAGATTGTTTCGCGGCCATCGTCTTATAGCAGGGCGATTATTATAGGGATTAATCATTTGCAAACAGTATTATGAGGAAAATGACAGCAGTTCTAGGGATCCTTGGTTTGCTCGCAGCAGGCGGGGTAGCGTTTGCTCAGACTACATCAACTGCTACTAATACGGCAGTCTCAGCTCCTATCCAGCAGATGGTTTTGCAAGTGGGGCAAAACGGCAAGGTGCTTCTTCGCGGCACTGTCGACTCGGTCACCGCAACTTCGATTACGGTCAAGAGCTGGGGTGGTGATTGGACTATTAATGTTCCCGCATCGGCGCAGGTGATGCCGCAGGGCGCTGCACTCTCGAGCTTCCAAACGGGAGATTTTGTCGGCGTGCAGGGAACCGTCAATTCGAGTGCAAGCTGGACCGTCGACGCGACCTTGGTGCGCGACTGGACAGAACGCCAGGCAATGAACCAACAAATTAAGACGAACGTGCAGTCGGTGCGCCAAGAAATGCAATCGGGTACGCCGCGGACGATTCAGGGAACCGTGAGCGGCCTCTCGGGAGAGTCGTTCACGCTTACGGCCCAAAACGGCACGGTTTACTCCGTATCCGTCGCATCGGGAGCCAAGATCCTCCAGAAGAATTGGCTGACGCTTGATTTCACCCAAGTGCAGAACGGCGACACGGTGCGCGTCTGGGGACCGGTCGCGAGCTCCACCATCTCCGCTTCGATCTTCCGCGATATCTCGATCCCTCGCTAGTACGCAGGGGACAGATACCGCACAGAAAACCGCCGGCTTCGCCGGCGGTTTTTGACGAGGGCAAGAATTTTGCTCTTCTTAATAATAGGTATATATTCATAAGTCGAGACGATGATTAAGGAAGTTGCATGAAGATAACCCTTCTCGGTACGCGCGGCATGGTCACGCCGAGCGCTCTGCACTATCACAAGCACAGCGGAATACTCGTTAGTGGCAAGCTACTTTTTGATGTCGGCGAGAAAGTTTTTTTGCGCCATAAACCTAAAGCAATTTTTATTACCCATCTGCACCCGGACCACGCGTTTTTTGTTGAAGAGCCAGTATTTCTTTCGTCAGTGCCTATCTACGCACCCGAGCAAAAAGAATTTGCGTTTATTAAAATCGCCAAACCGGTGCGCATAGGCTTGTATCGCATCACGCCGCTGCCGACGGAACATAGTGCCAGAGTAAAGTCTTGCGCCTATCTCATCGAACATGGCAAGAAGAGAATTCTTTACACCGGCGACTTGGTATGGATGCAGAAAAAATATAGGGACCAATTAGGGAAACTTGACTGTGTCATCACCGAAGGGAGTTTTCTCAAAGAGGGCGGCATGATACGAAAGGATATAAAAACGGGCAAGCTCTTTGGTCATGCGGGCATCCCGAATCTCCTCCGGCTTTTCAAACCGCATACTCGCACCGTAGTGCTGGCCCATTTCGGCTCGTGGTTTTTTAAAGACATCAAACAATCCCGCGCCTTGATTGCCTCGCTTGGAAAGAAATATGATGTCACGCCTATCGTTGCGCACGACGGCATGACCCTCACCGTGTAGGTGCTGATATGCTATACTAAAGGGCAAAAGCGCGGCTAAAGAGAAGAGATATGGTCCAGCAACCGCTTACAGAGGGGAAGCACGTTCCGGAAGTCGTCTTCAAGACGCGCGTACGCGACGAGTCTGTCGGTGGCGAGAATCCATACCGCTGGCAGGATGTTTCGTCTCAAGAAATCTTCGGCGGGAAGAAGATAATCCTCTTCGGCCTTCCTGGCGCCTTCACTCCGACCTGCTCCTCCGCGCATGTTCCGGGTTTTGAGGCTAAGTATGATGCGTTTAAGAAGCTCGGCGTTGACGAAGTCTACTGCCTTTCGGTCAATGATGCCTTCGTGATGAAGCAATGGGCGGATAAGCTCGGGGTCAAGAAAGTAAAGATGCTGCCCGAAGGCAACGCGGCGTTCACGCGCGGGATGAGGATGCTCGCCTACCTGAAAGGCAGTGTGCTCTAGGTATGCACAAGCGAAGACCATACTGGTCGGCAAAGGTGACGCGCGAAAGCGCTGCGCTGCGGCTCGAGGAAGGAGTCTTTACGTGGAATAACCCAAAGCGCATTGCGGTCTCGCTCAAACGCTCGGCACTCGCAAGCGCCTCTCGTAAGGGGACGCCGTACCAGAGTGCCATGTCGATGCTCAATTTTTATATCAATCGCGCGGGCAAAAACCTCCCCGCCTCTCGCAAGCGCGTCCTTTCGCGAGCCAAGCAGGAGCTCCGTTTAATATTTGGCAGACCGACTAAAGATTAAATGAGGAGTGTAGCGCTTCAAAAAGCATAAAAGATACTTCCTTATTTCTTCGACCACAGCAATCCTGTTGTCATCTTTGTTCTAAAAAAATCAACAGCAGCAATACATAACTATGCTGTTAATAACTCTTCAATAAAATGCATGACTGATCTTCGTTTGCGCTCAATGATTAGTAGGTCGAGGGCAGGAGCGAGTCCGAGATCCGCTCCGCAATTAATTATTAGGGCAAATAATTTTAAAACTATATGTGGCAACATTGGACAAACACAGTGCTCGGACTCGTACTTATTGTCATGGCATTTTTCGGAGCTGTCGATACAACGTACGCATGGGCATTTGGCATCTTGGGCACAGTTATCGCGATAGTCGGTTTGTGGGGCGCAACAGAGCTTTCGGAGGGAACAGTACGGCACGCCTAAACGGGGCGGAGGACGGCCCTGTTCTCGGCAGGGCCTAGTACTAAAAAAGCAGTAAATTAATTCACTTAAAAAATAACGTAACTACCATGGAACTTATTCAATGGAAACCGTTCGACGAACTGGAGCGCTTGTTTGATGGCCGCCCGCTTC
Source organism: Patescibacteria group bacterium (assembly GCA_028866155.1). Lineage (GTDB taxonomy): Bacteria > Patescibacteriota > Minisyncoccia > Phycocordibacterales > SBAW01 > GWA1-54-10. Next base: position 11,441 of record JAGWIT010000022.1, on the reverse strand, counting down.
TGTCATTCCCCAGGCTGAATGATATGGCGGTAGATGTGTTTGAGGAGAATGACAACGTCGTAGCCAAAATGAGCTTGCCTGCCGTCGATGCAAACAATCTCGACATCACGGTCGACGAAGATGTGCTCACTATTTCAGGTGAGCGCAAGGAAGAGAAGGAGATAGACAAAAAAGATTATTACAGCAAAGAAATCCGCCGTGGCTCGTTCTCGCGCTCGGTGCGTTTGCCGAAGCTGGTTAACTCCGCGAAGGCTGAGGCCGACTACAAAGACGGAGTACTCACGGTCACCATGCCAATCGTCAAGGGCAAAGAAACCAAGGGCGTGAAGATAGCGGTTAAAAAATAGGCTTGGACGAAAAACAAATAAATTATCCGCTAAACAATACACACCATGATGTATGGCTATTATTATGGGAACAATCTAGGGTATGGACTCGGCGCAGTGGGAATTTTCTTCGATATTCTTTGGTGGTTTCTCATCATTATACTGATCGTCACCATCATTCGGGGTATTAGGAAACGCCATTGGTATATCGCCACGAAAACCCCAGTCGATATCCTTAAGGAACGTTACGCAAAGGGAGAAATTACCAAACAGCAGTTCGAGGACATGAAGAAAGATGTGAGTTGAAATCAAAGGCAATGATTTTCTAAACGGACTACTATGCAATTGACTAGCCCTGCTTTTGAAAACGACGGCCAGATACCGACGCGCTATACCTGCGACGGCGAGGGTATCCGCCCACCGCTTGAGATCAGCGGCACTCCGCCCCATACGCGCAGCCTTGCTCTTATAGTCGATGATCTTGATGCAAGAGATGGAGATCAGAATTTTTTGCATTGGATAGCGTGGAACATACATCCTCACACGACGCTGATAAAAGAAAATAAGCCGCTCCCCGGGGCTATTGAAGGGAAGACCTCGTTCGGCACGTACCACTGGGGAGCACCCTGCCCGCCAAAAGGCATGCACCGGTATCGTTTTCAACTTTTCGCTCTCGATAAGGAAATAGACCTGGAACGGGACTCAACCGCCGAGGATTTGGAAGAAGAAATGGACGGGCATGTGCTTGCGGAAGCCGAGCTTGTCGGCACGTACCGGCGCGATGGAGAAAGTGCATGGAGAAAATCATAATCCTATGACGAATCAGATAAACAAGGAGCAAAAGCGCGCACCCGACGGACTCATAAGAGAAGCGCTCGTTTACGCGGCCTCCCCGCTTTCTCATGGCTCTGACCTCGACTGCCTTTTGGATGTGGTCGGCGATGCCCGCCTCGTGCTGTTGGGCGAAGCGAGCCACGGCACGCACGAGTATTATGAATGGCGTTCGGCTATCTCAAGACGGCTTATCAAAGAAAAGAAGTTCAACTTTATCGCGGTTGAAGGAGATTGGTCTGATTGTTACGAGGTCAACCGCTATGTTAAGGGCCATACGAGATCCAAAAAGAGCGCTCGGGAGGTTTTACACGTTTTCTCCCGGTGGCCTACTTGGATGTGGGCCAATTGGGAGGTGTCTCGTCTGGTGACATGGCTGCGCGAATACAACAGCGCGCTTCCACCGAAGAGTCGTGTCGGTTTCTACGGTTTGGACGTCTATAGCCTTTGGGACTCGCTTCGCGCCGTTACCGCCTACCTGAAAAAAGTCGCTCCCGAGTCCATCTGGGCCGCCGAGCGCGCGTATCGATGTTTTGAGCCGCATGGAGAAAATCCATACGATTACGCTCATGCCGCCGCGTTCGTGCCCGATACGTGCGAGAATGACGTTACGGAGCTTCTCGTACAGGTGCGCCGGCACGCAAAGCGGTATGCCGAAGCCGGAGATGAATCCCATTTCAATGCCGAACAGAATGCACTTGTCGTCAGTAACGCCGAGCACTACTACCGCACCATGCTTAAGGGCGACGTTGACAGTTGGAACATACGCGATCGTCATATGACTGAAACACTCGGGCGGATCATGCATTTTTACGGTCCTCGCTCCAAAGCCATCGTGTGGGCGCATAACACTCACATCGGCGACGCCCGAGCGACGGACATGGCACTCTCTGGCATGGAGAATATCGGATCACTCGTGCGCGAACGCCACGCGGATCGCGGTATCGTCGCGATCGGTTTCGGCTCATTTAAAGGCGGTACCATTGCGGCGCATGCCTGGGATGCCCCGATGAAACACATGGAGGTTCCGCCGGCCATTTCCATGAGCTGGGAGTGGATGATGCACGAGGCCTTTCATGGCGACCGCCTTATTGATTTAACCGTCTCGCCAGACGCCCTCGCGACGTACCACGGGCACCGGGCGATCGGCGTCGTATACCGCCCAGAGTATGAGCGCGGCAACTACGTGCCGACGTCGCTCTCAAGACGCTATGATGCCTTTTTATACCTCGACGAGACGCATCCGCTCCGACCATTCCATCTGCATCCGGAGATAGATCCGGATTTTCCGGAGACGTTCCCTTACGGCGTGTGATTAATGGATAGACGATATATGCCCTACTCATTTCTCGAACATACCGCTGATGTCAGGATGAAAGTAGAGGACGGCACTCTTCCCGGTCTTTTTGTGCAGGCACTTCTTGGGATGTTTGCATTCATGCACCCAACGAAACGAAAAGTAAAGGTCATGCGGCACATTATTGTGCGCTCATCTGATAGTACCGCCCTCCTTGTTGATTTCCTCAATGAAGTGCTCTATCTCGCACAATCGAACAAAGAGACGTATGACTCGATTCACTTCAACAAATTGGTGCAAAACGAACTCAGAGCGCAGTTAAACGGGTACAAGGCAGCGAGTTTTGGAGAAGACATTAAGGCCGTTACCTACCATGAGGCAAAGATTACACGTAATAATAAAAAAGGCTGGCGCGCACAAATAATTTTTGATATATGAGAGTACGCAAATTACATGCGCCGCGACGGGTTTTTATCGGAATCAAGCTTTCCGAGGAACTTTCGGATGCCTTTGTTCATCTCCAGGCCGCGCTTGGCAATCTCCCCGGCTGGTTTATTCCGCCCGAGGATATTCATCTCACGCTCGTGCCCCCGTTTGAGACGCGAGATTTGCCTTTCACCAAAGCGACGTTACATACGGCACTTCAAGAAGTGCACAGGTTCAAATTGCGATTCCTGCGACTCGACTGGGGCCCCGACAAAGAGCGGCCGCGTCTTGCCTGGGTTGAATGCGGAGCGACGAAAGAACTCGTTTCCCTAAAGAAAAAACTCCTTCATGTCTTCGGTCAAAAGGAGAAGGTTCCCTTTGTCCCGCATATGACAATTGCCCGTTTTCGAAAAACCGGTGCGGAGGAGATGGCACGTTACCCGATTGCACGGCCGGTGCGGTTCAGTATGGAAGTGGAATCAATCGAACTCTTCGAATCGCCGCACAAGGGTGGGTCGGGATACCGGAGTCTGGCATCGATACGGCTTCAACCGAAGGATGGAGTCCCGATCTAACGTTGGTCATGAAGCCATATGATAAACATCTCCCGTCTCAAAAAAATAAACGATTCGCTCTGGGAGATCCCAAAAGATTCTCGGGCTGATATGCGCGTCCCAGCGCGCGTGTACGCGACCGAAAAGATGCTTGCCGATATCTCTTCGGACAAGTCGCTTGAGCAGCTCATGAACGTCGCGACATTGCCCGGAATCGTCGGCTATGCGCTCGCAATGCCGGACATACATGAAGGGTACGGTTTCCCGGTCGGAGGCGTGGCGGCGTTTGACGTTGAAAAAGGAATTATCTCCCCGGGCGGCATTGGATATGACATAAATTGCGGCGTGCGCTTGCTTCTTTCTAAACGAACTCGTGAGCAAATCTTGCCGTATATAAAGGATCTCGGGCGCACCATTTTTGCCGAAGTCCCGTCAGGAGTTGGACGAGGCGGCCGTCTCAGGCTCACCGAAAGCAAATTCGATGCAGTACTTTCACAGGGGGCCGAATATATGCAGCAGGTGGGTTACGCAAGTGATGAAGACCTGCAAGCTATCGAATCGGGCGGGAAGCTTCCCGATGCGAACCCCCAGCGAGTCTCGCTGCGCGCCCGCACCCGCGGCGTAGATCAACTAGGCACCATCGGCGCAGGTAATCATTTTGTCGAGGTTGAATATGTTTCGGAAATCTATGATGAACCAGAGGCTGGGCGGCTTGGACTTCGGCTAGGCCATGTGTGTATGCTCATACATACCGGGTCGCGCGGCCTCGGGCACCAGGTGGCCACTGACTATATCCGCGAGATGAATCTCGCGATGCCGCGCTATGGGATCGCACTCCCGGACCGCGAGCTTGCATGTACGCCGTTTAGATCACCCGAAGGGCAAGCATATTGGGGAGCGATGTCAGCGGCTGCGAACTTTGCGTGGGCGAATCGCCAGGTAATAACCTGGGAAGTTCGAAAAGCATGGCAGCAAGTTACAAAGGATAGAGGCAACTCGCTCACGCTCCTCTGGGATGTCGCGCATAACATCGCAAAAATCGAGGAACATACCATAGGCAAGCGCAAGAAAAAGGTTATTGTCCACCGCAAAGGCGCGACACGCGCTTTTCCCGATCAACCCGTCATTATCCCCGGAAGCATGGGGACAGGTTCGTGCGTACTTGTCGGACAAGAAGGGTCGCTCCAACAAAGCTTCGGTTCGAGTTGTCATGGCGCCGGCAGGAGAATGTCCCGTCATCGCGCCCGTGCACAGATCGGCGTAAAAGAATTACGCAAACAGTTGGAAGCATCCGGCATCGTCGTGAATGCTGGTTCGCGGCGCGGTCTTACCGAAGAAGCGCCGTTCGCATACAAGGATCTTGAGGAAGTCGTTAACGTTATCCACGCTGCGGGTATCGCGAAGAAGGTGGCGCGCCTCAAGCCGCTTGCGGTTATAAAAGGATAATCTTGTCACTTTATGATTCGACCGATCGCGATCGTATTTATGGCTGGCATACTGGTTGGATTCCTAGTTGGTCTGAGCTTTTTTCATTTGCCGCTGGCTGCAATCAATAAACCCAAAGCTGTTTCGGCAACCTCGATTTCCGAAGCGAGGGCGGTGTTGGGAGACAGGAATATAGATGTTCCGATTCTTGTCTATCACATTGTCCGGCCTGCATATCCATCCGACTCTGCCATGGTACGTGCTGCAGCAGTAACGCCGGAGGTATTCGATACGCAAATGAAATATTTGCAATCAAACGGTTATCACGTCATCCCTTTCTCAGCATTAGTAAATTATTTTACTAATGGGTCTCCTCTACCATCTCGTCCGGTTATCATCAACTTCGATGATGCCTGGGAAGACCAGTATGTTTATGCGCTGCCCATCCTCGAAAAGTACCACAATACTGCGACATTCTTTGTGCCGACTAACTGGATCGGATCTAAGAGCAGTTTTTTGACATGGGCACAATTACACCAGATGCTTGCCCTGGGTATGGCCGTGGGGAGCCATTCCCGCTCACACATCCCGCTTGCTGATGTTACAGACCCGGGCGTGCTTGTAAGCGAGGTGCAGGATAGCAAGCACATTCTTGAGAAAGAATTAGGAACCACGACCAATGAATTCGCCTACCCATACGGATCTTTCAGCAGTACCACAATCGCAGCGGTGGATGCGGCAGGTTATAAGGCCGCTCGTACGGAGATCTTTGGTCGTTACCAATTAACGTCGAACATCTTTGCCCTACGCGCCATCAATGCTCCAACGACTACGGCTCAGTTTGAGAAAATATTTCCAAAATAAAATCTGCAACTCAACCTTATACTAGAACTTACACCTGAAAAATCGTGATCTGTTCTATATACTGTATACATGGGAGGTCTTACTGCTGCAGAACATCAAATACGACTAGCGCAATACGGCCCTAACCGACTCGAAGAGCGCCGGCAGCATATCCTTAATAAAATTTTAAAATGGTTTGTCTCGCCCATAGCGCTCATGCTCATTGTGGCGGCTGCTCTTTCGCTTTTTATCGGGCATGTCGGCGATGCTTATTTTATTCTTGTGCTCATCGTCCTTAACATCAGCGTCAGTTTTTGGCATGAGCACAAAGCCGACAAGGCAATTGAGGAACTGCGATCAAAGCTTTCTGTGCGGGTTAGGGTTCTGCGCGACGGCGCATGGCAGGATGCCGATGCCGAGAGCTTGGTGCCCGGAGACGTGATAGAGTGCACGGTCGGCGATCTGGTACCCGCAGATGCCGTCGTCATCGATGCAAAAAATGTGCTTATCAATGAGAGCGTCGTCACCGGCGAATCGATGCCAAAGGAGAAAGAATCGGGCGCCACTCTTTATTCTGGCTCGGTTGTTGCGGCAGGCGTACTCAAGGCGCAGGTAGCTAAGACCGGCAACGCAACATACTTCGGCTCAATCATTGCCTCAAGCAAGCCCGCTTCCCGCACAAGCGGTCTTGAGCGGGATATTCTCGCCATCTCGCGCTATCTCTTGGTGGCAAGCCTTGTCGCCGTAATGTTGCTCACCACCGTACTTGCCGTCCGACACGTGGCTCTTGTCGATATTTTATTGCTTGATCTGAGCCTTCTTATCGCTGGATTGCCGGTTTCTTTGCCGACCGTCATGACGCTCATCATCTCGACCGGCGCGCTTCTATTGGCACAACGACAGGCGCTCGTGCGCCGCTTGGCGGCCCTCGAAGACTTGGCGAATGTGGATTTATTGCTCACCGACAAGACAGGTACGTTGACCGAGAGCAATATTGTGGTCGAGTCGATGCGAGCCTATGCCCCGTGGAGAGGAGCGGACATTATCGCGCTTACAGCTACCGCCGTTTCGCAAAATCCGCGCAATCTGCTTAATCATGCGGTTGTGGAGTACGCCAACATGCACCACATAGAGACGGGGAAGTTAATTTCCTCTATACCGGGTGACTCGTCGCGCAAGCGCACAACCGCGGTCGTCGAGCTCAGCGGCAAAACATATCTCGTCTCCTCCGGTACGCCGCCAGTCATCAAAGGGCTCGTGCGGGCGGGGAAGTACGAGTCGTTTGAGCGCGATGTCGAGATTGCTGCAAGCGGCGGTTCGAGGGTAATTGCTATTGCGGTACGCTCCAACGCCGCACATGAGTCCGAAGAATATGATATGGAGCTTGCCGGCATCATCGTGCTCTCTGACCCCCTGCGCTCCGATGCGCCGGATATCGTGCGCTTCTTGGGCGACGAAGGCATTGCGGTCAAAATGGTAACCGGCGATACCATCGCCACTGCGCGCCGGGTTGCAGAACAGCTCAGCTTGCAAGGAGAGGTGCTTAACTGCCGCGAGCGCGCCGTCATGGGCGCCATATCGGATGAGGTGTTCAACCGGACGGGCACGTTCGCCGAAGTTCTCCCCGAGGACAAGCTTGCCCTCGTTAAGATGGCCCGCGCTTCTGGCCGCATACTTGCGGTCACCGGCGACGGGGTCAACGATCTTCCCGCTATCCGCAACGCCGACGTCGGGATCGCGGTCGCCAATGCCGTCGACGCGCTCAAGGCCGTGGCGGATATCGTCCTTCTTTCACATGGCATAAGCGTCATTCGCGACGCCCTCATCGAGGCGCGGAATATTTTCGCTCGGTTATCAAGTTATGCAACCTACCGCATCTCTGAGAGTTTTCGCCTCGTAGTAACAGTACTGGTGCTTGGCTTTTTGTATGCAGATTTTCCACTTACGCCAGTTCAGCTGCTACTGCTTGCGCTTCTCAACGATATTCCCATCATTTCACTCGCATTCAATCGGGTGAAGAGAAGCTCCAGGCCGGCCGATTTGCACTCAAAAGAGCGTTTTGTGGCGGGCACTCTATTTGGCTTGGTCGGCGTGGCGAACAGCTTGCTGCTGTTTTTTGTTATGACGCAATGGCTGCATCTTTCGTGGCCGCTTATCCAAGCCGCGTTCTTCCTTAAACTGGCAGTCTCTGGCCATATGCTTATTTATGTCGCGCACACTAAAGCGCGATGGTGGAAATTTCTTCCATCCGGCACCGTCATCGCGGCAACTACGATAACGCAACTTATCGCAACCTCCCTTGTCTTTTTCGGCATCGTAGTGCCTGCGCTGTCATTGCCGCTCATTTTGTTCGTGTGGGTCTGGGCGTTCTTCTGGATGCAGATATCAGAATTGGTCAAACCGCTCCAACATGTCTTTTTGTTCGAGCAAAAGAAGCCCTTTTGAGTGTGTGTAGCTTGCGGCCCACACATATTCTTTACGATAAAGTAATTTGCCATATAATAAGGCATGAAAAAAATACGCCATCAGAAGAAACCTCCCGTCTTTACTATCGGCCATTCCACTCATTCTTTTGATGAATTTGCGGGGTTGCTGCAGGCGTATGGCGTCAATGAAGTTGTTGATGTCAGATCAATGCCCATGTCGCGCCACAACCCTCAATTTAATACGGATGCTCTAAAAGAATCCTTACAAAAGGAGCACATACGTTATAAGCACTTAAAAAAACTTGGCGGTCTGCGACACTCGAAAAAGGATTCAATAAATCTCGGTTGGCGCAATCTCTCGTTCAGAGGATTTGCCGACTATATGGCAACACCAGATTTTTCAGAAGGTTTGGAGACTCTTATCAAAATCGCCAGCGTAAGAAACACAGCTATTATGTGCGCCGAAGCCGTGCCCTGGCGCTGTCATCGCTCGCTCATTGCCGACGCCCTCGTCAAGAAGGGATGGATTGTGCGAGATATTATGAGCCGCACCTCCGCCACTAAGCACCGCCTCACACCATTTTTGAAAGTAAAAAAAGGCCAACTCATATATCCTGCACCTAAAACATGATTCGCTATAGATATAAGAAGCCAAAAATACTTTTTGTGGGTATTAATCCTCATCCGGGATCATTCAATCGCCGCGTGCCTTTTTCCAACAACAAACTGTTTTGGTATCTCCTCTCAGACGCCGGCCTCATCAGGGAGAAAAGAGATGAATTGCGCGATGACAAGATTCTGGAGCGTGTCTACAAAGAAAAATTTAATGCAGTATATGGGCTTGGATTCGTGAACATTATTGATAGACCGACGCGAGATATTACAGGGATTAAAAAAGACGAGGAATTGCCGGGCCGCAAGAAAATCTTTCGTATTATAAAGGCTGAGGCGCCAAAAGTTGTATGCTTCATCGGCAAGGTTGCATATGAAAAGTACGTCGGATCAAAAAATTTCTCTTTTGGCTGGCAAGAAAATGTAGCCGTATCAAAAGTTTTTGTTATGCATTTTCCTTTGCGGGGAGAAGCTATTATTAGAGTCCGGGAATTGCAAGAGGTTACACGAACCATCTAAAATTTATGACCTTGATTGAAATCATCGGGTTCGTCGGTAGCGGCTTGGTCATATGGGCCTATGTGCCGCAAATCGAGCATTTAATCAAAGAGCACTGTTCCGCCGGCGTCAGTCGCAGAGCGTATACACTCTGGTTTATTGCCGCTCTGCTTCTTTTTATCCACGCAGTTATTATTCGCGATATTGTTTTTATTTTCTTACAGGCGGCCAACGCGCTTCTTACTTTGACAATCATTGTTTTTGCGAACAAATATAGAAACGGAATATGCTCCACCCATAAAAGTGGGAAGGACCCGTTTTGACAGATGGGATTTTGAAGTCGCGGCCGCTAGCGCGAATTTCGCTTTTGGCATGGGTTAAAGAGTGATATATTGATAGTCGTCTATACACAACACACACTTAGAGACACTCATCTATGGATAAGAAAAAACTAGGAACAAGAGACGCGAAAACAAAACCCGCTCACGGTAAAGAGGAAAAGACCTATAAACGCCCCCTATGGGTTAAGAGCGGCGAGGAAGAGCTTTGCCCGGACTGCTTTAAGGTGGTCGGCGACAAGAGTCGCTACAACATGGTCTGCATGCTTGGCAAGGCAAAAGAAGGCATGACGGTCGGCGAGCTCACCGAGCAGGTAAAACTGGCGCAACCCACGGTAACGCACCATTTAAACATGCTCCGTTCTGTCGACGCGGTGGAAAGCAAGACCCGGGGCCGAGAGCGCGTATACAAACTCAATCGCGATGCGCACTGCTTTGAGGAGTGCAGGATTCCTTTTGAGTAACCTATGGTCTTACTATCCCTTCTCTCATATATCTTCGTACAGACGCTCGGTCTGGCGATAGCTTTTATCGCCGCCGCCGTGTTGTTGTATATTCTTTTGCGCAAGTCCCATTCACGGCTGGTTACGGCACTGCTCGTTGCAATCTTCGTAGGCGTCTCTATTTTCTTTTATATCCCGAACGGACTTCCCAAAGGGCTCGAGTACCCGGCGTTTTTAACAAGCTATGGCCCCTCGCCATCGCTTGGGTTGCCGTTTAGTAACGTCATACAATTTTTTCTCCACTTCAACCAATTTGAAAAGGTCGCCGATATTGCGCGCGACCCCAACGATATGCCGCCGCCTATCACGCGTACTGCCACCACGACCGTCCATATTGATATCACCGCCAAAGAAGTTATATCGGAAGTGGCGCCGGGCGTGTACTTTAATTTTTGGACGTTCGACGGCACAGTGCCCGGGCCGTTTGAGCGGGTAATGGTAGGCGACACCGTTGTCGTTACCTTTCATAACGACAAAACAAGCCTGCATCATCACACCATCGACTTTCATGCGGTAATCGGCCCCGGCGGCGGTGCATCGGTACTTATGGCCGAACCGGGCGAGACCAAGACGCTTACCTTCACCGCTCTTCATGCGGGATTGTTTGTATACCACTGCGCCGAGCCCGATGCCGCCAACCATATGGCGCACGGGCAATACGGGCTTATCCTGGTAGAGCCGAAAGGCGGCCTGCCAAAAGTAGATAAAGAGTTCTACGTTATGCAGGGCGAGTTCTACACCACCGGCACGCTGGGTAAGCAGGGTTTGCAAATAGATGATACGGGCGCCATGCTCGACGGCAATCCGCAGTACATCGTCTTTAACGGCCGCACCGGAGCTTTAACTTCAACCACGACCAACGCCATGAACGCTACGGTAGGGCAAAAGGTGAGAATCTACTTTGGCAATGGCGGCGTCAATCTTATATCGTCATTTCATGTCATCGGAGAAATATTTGATCACGTATACGAGGATGCATCCCTCACCAGCCCGCCCTTGACTGACGTCCAGACGACGCTCGTACCTGCGGGGGGTGCAACCATGGTTGATTTCACTACGCGCGAACCGGGCAATTACACGCTGGTCGACCACGCGCTCGCTCGGGTAGACCGCGGTGCGTGGGGTGTGCTCCACGTGAGCGGCCCTGCGGATACGTCGATCTTCAATGGCGTTCAGCAGCCGATGGCGGGGCATTAAATAGCGGCAGAAAATAAAGAAAGTATCACTTGCGGGATGGTTTGCTATACTTGAGCGATGGAAACACCTCTGCTCAATCAACTTGTCGATCTTCGAGGCAAAACGGCACTAATTACCGGCGGGGCGATGGGGATTGGGTTTGGGATTGCTTGCCGCTTGGCCGAA
>JAGWIT010000063.1 GCA_028866155.1 Patescibacteria group bacterium | reverse complement strand
CTAAGCGCCCCGCCATCATTATCGCACTGGTGGGCATGGGGAGACTCGAACTCCCAAGTCTTGCGACATACGCTTCTGAGACGTACGCGTATACCAGTTCCGCCACATGCCCTTCCGCGCGTCCTTACGGTACCGCAGGACGCCACGCGCGGCAATCAGTTGTGAATGTAATTATTGTCTCCCGCGTCGCGCGAAATGGAAACTCGAGTACGAGAGATAGCCGGCAATGATGACGCCGAACCACGAGAGCCAGAGCGGGATAACCGCGCCGCTCAATATAATCTCAATGCCGAACATAAGACGGACGAGGTGAAGGAGCGCGACGGCAAGGAAGATGAGCCCAACGAAGATAAGGAGCCACCGTTCGCTCGGGGAGCTGATCGGCAGTTTCATTCCCCACCCGCAGTGAGCGAGGAGCAGGATGAGCGCGAGGTCGAAGACGATACCCGGCACGAGCATTGAGGCGCTCCAGGTGATACCGAGAAGCGTGAGCGGGAAGAGGCCGGCGCTCGAGAGCCAGAGGCCGCAGATGATGTCGGCGATAAGGAGCCCAACGCCGACTTTCGCTATTTCACGAAGTGTGTGGTGCATACGAGATAGAAATTATTGATGAATAACGCGGGAAGCCGCTTTCACTATAGTAACCTACCTAAAGTTCGGAAATGTGGTATTCTGCACAATACGTGATAGAAAAAGAAAGGAAACACGGCCTCGAAGGAAGAGCCTATCTCGCCACCCGGTCGCTCCTGAGACTCTTTCTCTCAGAGCGAGTTGAACGAGTACCAAAAAACTCAACGCCGAAAAAGATCCGGCTTGCTTTTATTCATAACGAAAAGCGAGTGCATGTTGGCGTGCATACTGGGGCTGCTCAAATCAACCGCATCATGGCGTCAGCACTTGCAAAACGTGGCGTACAGGTACGTAACTTCTATCCTCGTACACAGCTAACTGACGCTCCGGTGCATTTAAAAGGTCTTGCCAACATATTATTTTTTTACTCACTCCTTGAGCATAAAGACAAAATGCTCACGTATGACATCATCCAGGGGACGACATACACTCCCCTCCCTTTCCTCGCGTTTAATGTACCGGTCGTTTGTCACTTCGGCTCGACTGCGCGCGGATACCTCGCCTCTACACCACGCACATCGCAGCTGCGCACAGAAGAACGTGAGGTCTTCAAAGAACTAACGCGCCTCGGCATCGTTCCTGAATTTGATTTGAAAACCTTGCGTCCAATTGAAGATATAGCTGATATAGAGGCGATAACCGCCACACGTGCGACGGCGTGTATCGCCACCTCTTTAAAAGTTCGCGATGAACTTATCGGTGAAGGCGTGCCCGCCGACCGTGTTCACGTCATCCACAACGCGATAGAGGACTACTGGTTCGAGCCGCCACGCGCTGTCACTCCCGAACCGCCGCATCTCGTATTTCTCGGTCGACTTGGAAACGATGTCTTCACCCTGAAATTAAAAGGACTGTCTCGTCTGGTGAATCTGTACCGCGCATTCCCTGATGTGCCGAAAACGACTATTTGCATGACAACTAACAGGAAACTTAAGGATTGGTTACGGGTCTCATTCCCGAAACATTACATGTACGTCAACTTGCGCAAGGATCTTATTCCCGGAGCGCTTGCGCCGCTCTACGGTAGCATTCTCTTTATTTCCTCTCGTTATGAAGGATTTTCGCTTAGTCTTGTCGAGGGTATGTCGCAGGGGCTTGTTCCCATGGCATTTCCCGTAGGCATCGCGCCGGAAATTATACGTGACGGTGAAAACGGATTTTTAGTATCAAGCGTTGAACAAGCAATTGAGCGTGCCCGAGAATTGCTGGGAAATGAAGAGAAGAGACTCATTATGGCCACAACGGCAAGACAAACAGCTGAACAATTTCGAAGTGCTCGTATTGCCGACGACCTGCAAAATCTCTATCGAAAAATAAAAGATGAGCGGCGGCGTACAAACGGGAACGGAAACTCGCATGCTGAGAACGTACTCGCTGCGTCAATCGAACTACTGAAAAGGGAGGGAGTTGAAAACCGAACAAGTGTCGGCGTTCCTGAGTTAGGAAGTTAAGCTACTGTTCTATTTTCTCCACCAATCCATCCTCAAGACGGATGGTGCGGTGAACATATCGTTTGCCATCCTCGTACCGGCTTCTAGTGCAGCGAGATTCGCCTCCCGCCTGCGCCTGCTACGGCTGTGCTGTGAGTACTGAGGTGTCTTCCTCCGCGACGGTCTCACCGGCAGAAACTTTGTCCCCGACCGCAACACCGACCGACGTGAGGCGGCCGCTCGTTTGGAACTTGAGATCAATAGTCGACGGTGCGGCGACGTTCCCGCTCGCGTAGACCTCCTGGGTTATGGGGCCGCGCTGCACCATCGCTGTTGTATATGCCGGCACTTTCGTGTGCTGATACCCGTAGTAGCCGGCAGCGGCAAGCACCACCACGACAAGGAGGCTAATGATGAGATACTTATTCATGCTTTTCTTACTGTACCACCACTTCCATCTTTCATTCGCTCGGTGCCCCCAGTAAGCAGAACTTTCTAGTTGGCATCCTCGACAGCAAAGAAGCCTCCGGAGAGGCTTCTTTGTGTCTCTCGGTGCCCCGTGTACAGACAACCCTCGAACCGATCGGGCGTATCTCGACACGCTTATCGAGACGCTCACGGTTCATTTTGCAAAAGAAGAATCTGCGTACAAGAAGGAAGATATTGCCGAGGATGGCAAGATTCCAGGCCATCAGTGAGTTCACGTGTCGGCATGCGGTTAATGTAACGGCGAGTACATTCTGCTCTGAATTTATTTTAGCACTGACGGGTCGGGACTCGTGAGACGAAAAGTTGAAAGCATACCTTTAAAAACGGGGAGCAATGTCCATTGTTCTACTGATATGGGTGTCTGAACGATGTAATTCTCTTCATCGTAAACTATTTCATAAATTATTCCATTG
>JAGWIT010000062.1 GCA_028866155.1 Patescibacteria group bacterium | reverse complement strand
CCGATTGCATCGGGGGCTCCTCTGTTGATTTACTTCTGCGGACACTATGCCACACGCACGAAAAAAAAGCACGAGGTCCTATGTCCTACTCGGGGTAGGAAATTTAGTGTTGCAAAATATAGCTAAAAAATTTCAGCTCCACATGTTGCACGAAGTCAGAACCCACGCAATGGGAGCATATTACCAAAATGAGGCACGGCAAGCCACCACATATAGCAGGTAGTTCGCGCGTAAATGCCCCAGTGTGCGAACTTGTCTGGCGAGTCGAGATATTCGCAGTCTTAGCGTCGTTCGACCGCATAGAGCCACTTCAACGTGCTTTTTCGGCGCGTCGAGAGTATGATACGGGGCATGGAATTTACTGAACAGCAGCAACGAGTAATAGCCCATGATCATAAGAAAAATGGGGTTGTACGGGCCGGCCCGGGCACAGGCAAAAGCCTTACAGTTGTGGCCCTTGCACAACGCCTTGCCGCTGATCATCCCGATGTGCAGATCCGTTTCGTGACATTCACACGCGCCGCTACTTCCGAGCTTATAAAAAAGATCATCTCCGCAGGTGGCAAGAATCTCAAGCCAAGTACCATTCACTCGTTTGCGACATCGGTTTTGATGCAGAATCAGGATGCTCTGCCCACGCAGTTGCCACTTAGAATACCCTCGGACTACGAACAGGATAAAATCATTTATCCGTACATCGGGCGGGTGTTGGGCATCCGCTCTACTCGCGTGAAAAAAATGGTGCAAGCGATGGCGTCGATGTGGGAGTCACTCGATCCTGACTTCTCCTTTGCGGACATAACCGCTACCGACAAAGCGCGATTCATTGCCGCCTTTCAAAACGCATCGCGGCTCTACGGATTCACCCTACTGTCCCAGCTACCGGATCTTCTTCGTCGGCTACTTACCGAACATACAGACGTCAAAGGTCTGAATTTCCAGTTCCTGATTATCGATGAATTTCAGGACTTGAATAAATGCGAAATCGAATTGCTCAAACAACTAAATGGCAGAGGTATCGCGGTGTTGGCAGTTGGCGATGAGGATCAATCGATATACTCCTTCCGCAAAGCGCACCCTATCGGCATTCGAGAATTCGAGAATCACTTCAGTGCCGCTGTTGCTTATGATTTGAGCATTTGTCACAGGTGCCCGGGCAACCTGATGCTGTGGGCCCAGCACGTCATACAGGGTGATCTGACCCGCTCAGCGCGACCGACACCGGAATGCCTCAGTGACACTGTCGCAGAAACAAAACTGCTTCACTTTCCCGGAGAGACGTCAGAAGCGAAGGGAGTGGCTGCGTTGATCGCTAAACTCATCGGAAAAGGAATGGCGGCACATGAGGTACTCGTGCTTACGAGGTATGACGATAAAGAGAGATTTTCAAAGAAGATAAAGGAGTTGCTAACGGAAAAAGAAATCCCTGTTTTCGATTCGAAAGAGACGAAGAAGCTACTGGACGATAAAAACGTGCGACTTCTGTTTGCGTATCTGCGATTACTCAACGACGGGAAAGACTCGCTTGCATGGCAGACTCTCGCTCGAACGATTTTTATGCAAAATGAGGGCTGATTTGGGTAGTCAGTCAGGTAGTCAGTCGCCCTATACCCAACTGACTACCCTAGAGACCTACAAACGCCCTCCAAAGCTCGTTTTTTAATCCCTCCTTCTTTTAAATCTCAACCCTTACTTCACTCCGCAACGCCCCCGTGGCGTTGCTCCGTGAAGCGGCCGCGGAGTACCGCGTCCGCCCCGCCGTTCCGAGTCCGGTGGCTCGGCCTTCTTCTTCCGTCCCGCAGTTTCTTTTTTTCGATTGGTGGGGGGTAGAACCATGAAAATATTGATGGGACGGGAAGAAGGAAAGCCTCGTTTGGGGGTCGGAAATTGCTACAATTAAAGTATCTCATTATGACTAGACCTCAACGCCAAAAATTGGTTCGCAGGAAGGTCGCCGACCCCCTAAGTTTAACGGCACGCGACATCGCCCTTTTACGCGATCTGGGAGAATACCGGTTTCTCAATACCGAGCAGATTTTAGCCTTACACCAAGGAGGTCAAAGGAATCTAATGCGACGACTAGCCGCTATGTTTGACCTTGGATTTTTGGACAGGCCAAAAACCCAAGGCAACGCGCGTCTTCGCTCGTCGCATACAGTCTATTCTCTCGATCGAAAAGGCGCGGAGGTTTTGGGAAAGGACGCGGAGGAACGCGAGGGGCTTTTGCGCCGGATACGAGAGACGAAGCATACCTCGCCTCTCATGGCTCACGCGATTATGATTTCTCAATTCCGAGTTTGCCTTATGCTCGCGCTCAAAAACCGACCGGATATAAAACTCACGCGCTGGGTGCAGGGCAACGATTTGAAGTCCATGCTTCCAAAAAGTTCCGAACTTGTACCGGACGCTTTTTTCGTGTTGGAGACGCCGACGCGCACCTGTCCCTGTTTTCTCGAAGCCGACCGAGCGACGATGGGCGTAAAGAAGTTTTTACCTAAGCTCCAAAAGTATTGGCGACATTTTCGGGTGAAGGGTTTTCAAGACTCGCTCGGCATTACAAACTTCCGCGTCCTCACTGGGAAGATTGGGCACAAGGCTTATTGAAACTCGCAGATCAAGATGAAGAAGAGAGCACTAAGACCACGGCTACTATCGTTCGTGGCTTACAGGACAAAATGAGCGTGATTAAGACGAAGATAGAGCGTCTTACCGACGTATATGTAGAGCAGGACATAGACCGCGAAACTTACCTTATGCGTAAGCGCGACCTTATGTCCGAGAAGAAGTCAGTAGAGGAGGATCAAGCCAAGGCGCAAAGTGGACAATGCGCGTGGCTCGAACCTATGCGGGAATGGATAACCGAGGCTTCAATGCTAGATGAAATAGCAAAAAACTTCGACCTCCCCTCCAAAAAACTCTCCCTCCAAAAAATCTTCGGCTCGAACCTGACTTTGCGAAATAAAAAACCCGTAGAATCCCCCGTAAAACAATACGCTTCGCTTCGCGAAGCGCGGCTGAATTTTTCTGAAACTGACCCAAGTTTTATCCTTGCTCCG
>JAGWIT010000021.1 GCA_028866155.1 Patescibacteria group bacterium | reverse complement strand
GGGGTTGTGCCTAATCTTTTTTACCTTATTGCCGTTGTATCTCGCCGTTGTGCTGATGCTGCCCGTCGCGGCGTTCGCTTTTGCGCTCGCGTTTTACAAGGTCAACGGGCGCCCCTTTATTGTCGCGGTCGAACATGCCTTCGGCTATTTTTTCGGGAGCAAGCTCTATTTGTGGAAACAGCGCGAGCAAAAGGCGCCTCCGACGGCCAAGGCTCCGGCCGTTCAAAGCTCTCCTCTCCTTGGCGTACCGCAGCTTTCGGAGTCGCGGCTGAAAGACCTCGCATGGTCGCTCAATATCAAGGACCGCAACAAAATGGGCATAGCTGACACGACTCGAACAGGGTTCGAGATCTAACAACCAGTACAATGAAAACAACAAGAACAATATGGCTGATGAAAAAGTAAAAGCCCGAGGCACGCAGGAGTTTGTGCCCATTAAAGAGGTGCGCGACGGTGTGGTTATCCTCAAAGACGGGAGCTTGCGCGCGCTCCTCATGGCCTCCTCAATTAACCTCGCGCTCAAAGCCGCCGACGAACAGCAGGCGATTATCGCGCAGTTTCAAAACTTCCTCAACTCGCTGGAGTTCACGGTGCAGTTCTTCATCGAGTCGCGCGATCTCGACATCCGACCGTACATCGCGCTCCTCGAGGAGCGCTACGCGCAGGAGCTCGATGACCTGATGAAGATCCAGATCCGCGAGTATATCGCGTTCATCAAAGACTTCACCGAGCGGGCAAACATCATGTCCAAAAATTTCTTTATCGTGGTGCCCTACGACCCCGCACTCATCGTACGCGGCGGCGGCCTCACAGGCACGCTCGGCTCGCTCCTCCCCAAGGGGGGGCAAAACGTCTCCGTGCTCACCGACGAGCAGTTCGAGCAGTACCGCACCCAGCTCGAGCAGCGCATCTCGGTCATCGAGCAGGGGCTGGTGCGCACCGGCGTGCGCGTGGTGAACCTCGGCACCGAAGAGGTCATCGAGCTGTTCTACAAATTGTTCAATCCCGGTGAGCTCGAAAAGCCTTTTCAGGTAACTCAAATCGCCAAGTAAAATATAAATAAACATGGCTCTTTTAGACTTTTTAAAATCATCAAAACAATCTTCGGCCACCACGCCGGTGGCGCCCATTTTGCCCGAACAGATCTACAAGCAGGGCGTGTTGGAACTGCAAGATGTCATCGCGCCTTCGGCGCTTAAAATCACGCCGCGCGAGATTAACCTCGGCGACAAAATCGCGCGCACGTTTTTTGTGATGTCCTACCCGCGCATCCTCACCGACTCGTGGTTCGCGCCCGTCATCAACCTCGACCGCGTGCTCGACATCTCCATCTTTATCCACCCCATCGACTCCGCCGAGATACTCAAAAAGTTCCAAAAAAAGGTCGCCGAGGTGCAGAGTCAAATTATGGCGCGCGAGAACAAAGGCCTCGTACGCGACCCGGTCTTAGACACCGCCTACCGCGACCTCGAGGACTTGCGCGACCAGCTCCAGCAGGCGCAGGAAAAGATATTCGACGTCGGCGTCTACATCACCATCTACGGCGCTACCACCGACGAGCTCGACAAGGCCGAGAGCGAGATAAAGTCGATGCTCGAGTCGCGCCTCGTGTACGTCAAACCAGCGCTCTTTCAGCAGGAGCAGGGGTTCAAGTCGGTTTTGCCCATCGGCCGCGACGAATTGGCGGTCAACTCAAAATTAAATTCGTCGCCGCTTTCCAGCATCTTCCCGTTCGTCTCGTTTGACCTCACCTCCGACAAGGGCATCCTCTACGGCGTCAACCGGCATAACGCGTCGCTCGTGCTTTTTGACCGCTTCTCGCTCGAAAATTACAACTCGGTCATATTCGCCAAATCGGGCTCGGGCAAAAGCTACGCGACCAAGCTCGAAATTTTGCGTACGCTGATGTTTGACACCGAGGTCATCGTCATCGATCCCGAGCGCGAGTATGAGTTTTTGACGCAAACCGTCGGAGGCCGCTACTTCAATATCTCGCTCAACTCCGAACACCACATTAACCCGTTTGACCTGCCCATCCCGCGCGAGGATGAGAGTCCGGCGGATGTTCTGCGCAGCAACATCGTCTCGCTCGTGGGGCTCTTTCGCATCATGCTCCAAGGTTTGACGCCAGAGGAGGACTCCATCATCGACAAGGCTATAACCGAAACCTACGCGCTCAAGGACATCACCATAGACAGCAACTTCGCCGAGATAGAGCCGCCGCTTCTCTCCGACTTTGAGCTCGTGCTTGCGGGCATGCAGGGGAGCGAGTCGCTGGTGCAGCGCCTCAGCAAATACACCAAAGGCTCGTGGTCGGGCTTCATCAACCAGCCGACCAACGTCGACATCAACAAAAAGTTCGTCGTCTTCTCGGTGCGCGACATGGAGGACGACCTCAAGCCGGTCGCGATGTATCTTATTACCCACTACATCTGGAACGCCGTGCGCAAAAATCTCAAAAAACGGCTGCTCGTCATCGACGAGGCGTGGTGGATGATGAAAAGCGAAGACACCGCATCGTTCCTCTATGGCATGGCTAAGCGCGGCCGCAAATATTATCTGGGGCTCGCAACCATCACGCAGGACGTCGACGACTTTTTAAAGTCGCCTTATGGATTGCCCATGATAACCAACTCATCGATCCAGCTTCTGCTCAAGCAGTCGCCGACGACCATCGACAGCCTGCAAAAAACGTTCAATCTTTCTGACGAAGAAAAATATCTCTTGCTCGAGAGCGATGTGGGGGAGGGTATCTTCTTCGCGGGGCTCAAGCACGTGGCCATCAAGGTCATCGCCTCGTATACCGAGGACCAGATTATTACCTCCGATCCGTCGCAGGTGCTTGCACTGCGCAAGCAGCGCGCCGAGGCGGCGACGCAAACCCAAGCGCCGGCTCCCGCGAGCGCGGTACAATGATGCTATGGGTAAGGGAATTTTTATCATCGGGTTCGCGCTCCTGATCGACGGACTGCAGGCGGCGCTCGCGTGGATGTTCATAAGTGCGGGCGCCGCGTTCCAAGCGGTCACGCCCGCAGGAGGCGCGGTCGGCGGTGCGACATTGGGATGTGCGCTTTCGAGCGGTATCGCAGGTTGCATCAAAGGTGCGTTCTCGGGCGCTGCGGCAGGGGCGACTGCAAGCTTTTTTGGTATCCCGCTCGGCATCGGGCTCTCGTTTGCGAGCGATGTTTGCATCAGCCTTACCTTAGGAACCGCTCTTATTTTTTTACTTGCAGTAAATCGTATGTACTATCCCGGATACATCTGGGCCGTGTTCATCGGAGAAGCATTACCTGGACTCGATATATTGCCGGGTTGGACGTTCTTGGCAATCCGCTGTGTCTTGAAGAAAAATGCCGAAATGGGGGCTGGTGCAGTGGGGTTCGCCTCAAGCGTCGCCAATTTTGCATTGTCACCCAACAACCCCATCAGCTCTATAAAAAGCGCGACCGGAGTTATCGCGCGCAGCTCGCCGGCAGTGAACAGGATATACGAATCAGAACCAGTGCAACCAATCGCACAAGAACGACAACGCCTGGTTCTTGATGTAGGGAGAGAAATCACTCGTCCTTCAACTCCGCCGCCGATTGCACCCAAACCATATGCACAAGCCGCTTAATAAAATACTTTTTGCTATCGGCTTAATGCTTGTTGCCGCATCGGCGGCGCATGCGCAGTCGCTCGGCGCCGCCATAGACCCGGTACAGTATGTCGTCGCGCCCGAAACGCCCGGCCCAAACCAAACCGTGCAGATAGAGGTGCAGGGCATCGGCTCGTTTTTGGGGAACGCTACCGTCACGTGGAGCGAGAACGGCAAAGTGGCGCAAAGTGGCGTCGGGTCGCGCGACTTTTCTTTTACCACCGGCGCGCTGGGCACTCAAACAAAAATACATGTTGTTATAGATTCTCCGACCGAGGGCACGCTGACGCATGATATTACCATCACACCGTCGCTCGTCGACCTGGTGTGGGAGGCCGACACCACCGTGCCGCCCTTCTATCGCGGCAAGGCGCTCTACAGCGCCGGCTCAGCCATTAAAGTGGTGGCATTCCCGACCGTCATCGCCGGCGGCGCACGGGTCCCGTCGGACAATCTGTCTTTTCAGTGGTCGCATGACGATGTGTCGGCGCCCGAACAGTCAGGCACCGGAGACTCGACCTTTACGTTTGAGGGCAGCGAGCTGCAAAGCTCCGAGACCGCCGCTGTCGACGTGTATTATGGCGCCAGCAAGGTAGGCAGCGCCGAGGTAACTATCCCCGCCACAAGCCCGATGGTACTGCTCTATGACAAAGACCCGCTGCGCGGGCTCCTTGCCGACACGGCGCTGCCGGACGCTATTTCGATGAATGCGGCGGAGTTCACCGTTGAGGCGGTGCCGTACTATTTTGCGAACTCGAGCGCACAAAACGGGGCGCTTTCCTATGCGTGGACACTGGGCGGCAGTGACACCACCGGCCCCGACTCGGCGCAGGGGATATTAACCTTGCGCCAAACCGGTAGCGGCGCGGGGTCTGCAGTGCTCGGCGTGTCGGTGCAGAACAACGACAACAACAAGCTGGTGCAGGCTGCGCAGGCCGCTTTGCAAATCGTATTCGGACAATCATCGGGCACTTCACTTTTTGGACTATGAAAAAATTCTTTACGATAATTTTTGGAATAATTATTTTTGGAGTGAGTTTATACTCGACCGCCTTGCCTGTACATGCGGACTGTGTAAATAATCTAGAACCTGGCACGGGAAGACCGTGTATCACGGTTACTAACAACCCCAATAACGGATCCTCAGACTACGCCGGTTTCGGTGCTGCATATGCACAAAATACCGGCAGTTACGCAGGATATGCCCAAACGGGCAGCAGTCCGATAAACGGAAATCCCGGCTACACGCCGCTTGAGCCTATACCGGGCCTCACTACAGATACGAACGGCGTCGCGAACACCTTCCCTAATTTAATCGGCAGATTATTTACCATAGGCATCATCGTAGGCGCGCTCATGGCGGTCCTGATGCTTACCATCGGCGGCATACAATATATGGTGTCCGAAGCCGTCCCCATCAAAACGCAGGGCCTCAGCAGAGCGCGAAATGCACTGTGGGGCATCCTGCTCATAGCGATGTCGTGGCTTATTCTCCACACTATCAACCCGCAACTATTGATTTTTAACCTCAATCCATGCCCGGCAGGCAACTGCCAAGCGAGTGGTCCAAGTAATGCGTTCGCAAATGCGCCTACCGGTTATACGACACCGGCTTCACCGGCTTGCGGCAATTATTCAAGCTGTTCTTCTGATCAGTATTGTGCCACTGTCACACCAACAATAGGGAGCACGCCATATCAACTATGTATCTCAAATTCTGATCAAACGGCCAGTAAAGCCTGTTCAAGCTCAGGAGGTACTTGGACTCAAGGCATAACGGGGACGTATTGCTTTCAAGAAAATTATAAAACGCAGAAGGCTTGCGAAACACAGGGATACCAGTGGAAATTGGGATTTCTCACCTATCAATGCGAATCTTCCTAACTTACGATGCAATTATTCAAATAAAATGAATACAAAACTTTTAGAGTGGACTACGGTTGGCATTGCTGCAACACTTTTTGCAGGCGCTGTTATATGGTTGTTATTCTTCCGCCCCACCGCGAGTCTTCAGAGCACCAATCAACCAAGCTCGTTCGACACTGCGACCAACAATTCGACTTCGGTAGGCGTCAGCACTTCTTCTTCAAACATCAACTCGACTCAAACTATCAATTCAACTTCTCAAACTTCACAGCAAAAGATATTTGAAATATCGCAGGGGCCGGTAGTCGGTGCCACACTCATTCAAACTCTTAATCCCACCACAACGCTCGCGCGCTATATCAACCAAACCGACGGCCACGTCTACGATTTACCGCTTGATGTGCCCGGGGCAATACCGCGCGTGGTGTCAAACGTCACCATCCCGGGCGGGGAGCGCGCCGTGTGGTTTCAGCAAGGTAATGCGGCGATTATACAGTACCTCAACAACAACACGATAAAAACCGCGTATCTTGGCTTCCCGCCCGCTTCAACGACCGCCGGGACGCTACCAACCACTATAAAGTTTTTGCCCGATAACATTGTTGACTTGGCCGCTTCGCCCGACGGCAAGAGCGTTGTTTATCTCTTATCAACCGCAAGCGGCGTCGACGGATATATCGCCAAGTATGACGGCACGGGCGCTAAAAAATTATTTTCTCTGCCTCTTTCACAAGTGCTTGTTTCATGGTCATCACAAAGCCTTTTGTTGGTGCAGACGAAATCTGCAGCGGGCGTGTCGGGCATTGCCTTTGCAGTTGATGCAAAAAGTGGAGCGATAACGCCGCTTATCAATGCACAAGGACTCACGATAACGGCCAACCCGTCTTTCTCCATGCTTTTGTATCAAATATCCGACGGCGTTACGCGCACCTCATACCTGCATGATGTAAAAAGCGGACTTAACGCCCCGGTTGCTACAATAAATCCGTCCCCCGAACAGTGTATTTGGAGTTCTTTAACGAATACCGTTGCTTTCTGCGCAGAACCAATTCAATACGTACCGGCAAATTATTTCGACCTGTGGCATCAAGGCACGGCTAGCGCGGCCGATGACATTTTCAAAGTATTCAGCAATATTAACGGCGTGAGTGTTGTTGCTTCGCCGGGGAGTTCAGACGGCGGCAGCGCCGCGGACATTTCCGAAATGTCGCTTTCTCCCGACGAGCATTATCTCGAGTATGTCACCAAGGGCGACCGCTCGGTGTGGGGGGTCAGGCTCACGCAATAGGAGTGCTCTGGGCAGAGCGGTACTTCAGCACTATATGGCGAAACTTGCCTTCGCCCTCTGATATGGTTTGAATTTCGGGGTCTTCAGCAAACAGTTCGTGCACCACGAGCCGCTCATAGGGGCTCATCGGGCTCATCTCGACATCGTGTTTAAAAAGCCGCGCGCGCTGGGCCAGCATGCGGGCGTTCTGGCGCACACGCTCCATCTGCTCTTCGTGATAGCCGTTGGCGTCAATAAGAAAATTGGCGGCATCCTCACCATGCTTTTGCTCAACCAAGCGGCGCGCGAGCATGTTGAGGGCGCGCAGGTGCTCGCCGTGCGGGCCGATGAGGCGCTTAGAGTCTTTGGTAGAGATGGCCACAACCGTGCGGTGGCCGCCGGTGACGACTATCTCGTCCGCCTCGAGGTCCAAGCGCGAGAGGAGCTCTTGCGTGAGAGTTTTAAGCGCCGCAGCATCCATTCACCCAACTTACAACAAATACAACAGGTACCACAAGTACAAGGGCGGCGATTGGTGTGTTGTATTGAGTACTAGGCGTGCTTTCGCTTCACTAGTTGCCGACGGATGAGCATCTCCTGCCCGAGCGAGATGAGATTGGTGGTGGCAAAGTAGAGGCCCGCGGCGGCGGGGAGCGAGTAGCACAAGACCACATACAATGCCGGCATAAAGTAGAGCATGAGGTTTTGTTGCATTTTTTGCGCCTGCGCCTTCTCGGGGGCGAGATGAGGGGAGGGCGAGCTCCGCATCACTGAGAGGCGCACTACGGCATATTGGAGCGCGCCCACGACGAGTGAGAGCGGGATATTGTGGGGCAGCAGCAGATTGAGAAAGCCCAAGAATTCGAGATTGACGGCCGCGG
Organism: Patescibacteria group bacterium; assembly: GCA_028866155.1. Taxonomy (GTDB): domain Bacteria; phylum Patescibacteriota; class Minisyncoccia; order Phycocordibacterales; family SBAW01; genus GWA1-54-10. The sequence continues at coordinate 8,069 of JAGWIT010000021.1, read as the reverse complement.
GCGCATGCACGAACGAATACAAAAGATTGGTCGCAATGTGCGGCAACCCTTCGCGAAAGAAGGCGTAGTAGAGGGCGATAAATATCGGTATCTGCACGATGAGCGCCACGAACCCCGCGAGCGGGCGAATGTTCTTTTCTTTAAAAAGCTCCATCGTGCGCTTGGCCTTTTCATCAGTGTTGTCCTTGTATTTTTTATTTATCTCATCGATCTCGGCCTGCGCCGCCTGCATGCCCATTTGGGTGCGGATAGAGGCCGTGAACGCGGGGTAAAACACCGCGCGCACCACGAGCGTCATCACGATGATGGCCAAGCCGGCATCGCCTCCCGGCATCACTCCGATGAGAAAAATGAAAGCATTGTAGAGCGGGTTGATAAGGAATGTCCCGAACATAGGTTAGATTTTTGCTTGCCCGGCCAGGGGGGTTAGCGCGCTGAGGTCGCCGGCGAACGCAGGCGCAAGTTTTTTTCGGGGAGCACTGCGGACGAAAAATACCGCCGAAATTTTTTTTTGCGGTGAACGGAGATCCGTCCAGAGCGCGGTAGAGCGCTCGGCGCAGGCGGTTACGCTCTACTGCCGAGCGCGCCAGCGATTTGGGGACGACCGCAGCCGCTTTAAAGGGTTGTGAGGTGGGGAGAAACTTCATCGAGAGGTGGGTACCCCGAACGGAGCGCCCCCGGGCGAGGATCTCCCTTACTTCGTGCGCACGAAGACGCTTGCGCTTAGAAAGCATAGCACAAAAAGCTACGCGCTCAGGCGTTTGCGCCCCTTGCGCGCCCGGCGCTTGACGGTAGCGCGGCCTCCAGCTGAGCTCATGCGCTTGAGGAACCCGTGCACGCGCGCGCGGCGACGCTTTTTCGGCTGGTAGGTTTGAGACATGACACAACTATAAACTAAAAACGAGTTATGCACAATTCTTCCACAGCTTGTGCACAAAATTGCGATTTTTGACGGGGTGCTCTGATGCGCGTATGCTGGTGTAACTGCTCCCGCTATGACTACCACGAAAGAACTTTGGGAAAACGCTTTGGTGGAGCTCGAACTAACCATCTCAAAGCCCAATTTCAATACGTGGTTCAAGGACACACACATCACCCGCATCGAGGACGGGGTGGTGTATCTCGGCGTGCCCTCGCAGTTCGCGCGCGATTGGCTTTCGACCAAATTTCACAAGGATATCTTGCGCTCCTTGCGCGGCCTGTCCGAAAATATCCGCGCCGTCGAATATGTGATATCCCGCGGCCCCAAAAAAACCGCCGAGGAGGTGGTGCGCACCTCCGCGGCGGCGGTATCCGAACTGCCTCTGGAGGCCGTGCACCAGAGCACCAACCTCAATCCGCGCTTCACCCTCTCCTCATTCGTGGTCGGGCCGTTTAACGAGCTCGCGCACGCGGCGGCGCAGGCGGTCATCCGCAAGCCGGGCATCGCCTACAACCCGCTGTTTATCTACGGACCGACCGGCCTCGGCAAGACGCACCTCATCCAGGCGGTGGGCAACCATTTTAGGCAGAATGCCGAGCGAAAAGTGTATTACGTCACCACCGAGAAGTTCTCGATGGATTATGTTTCGGCGCTCCAAAGCGGCAAAGTTCAGAGCTTTAAAGAAAAATACCGGCAGTACGACCTCCTGGTTATGGATGACGTTCAGTTTTTGGCCGGCCGCGACAAAATAAAGGAGGAATTCTTTCATCTCTTTAATTATCTGCATGATAACAACAAACAGCTGGTCTTCTCCAGCGACCAACACCCCAATGTCATCCAAAATCTTGAAGACCGGCTCAAATCGCGCTTTGCCGCCGGCATGGTCGTCTCTATCACGCCACCAGATCACCAGTCGCGCCTGGCCATCGTGCGCACAAAAGCGGCCCAACATAACGTTATTTTACCCGACGAGGTGCTCGAGTATATCGCCACCACCGTCGAGGGCAACGTCCGCGAGCTCGAAGGCGCGCTCAACACTTTGTTGATACAGTTTGAGATGCGCGGCGAGCCACTCGAGCTGAGTGATGCAAAAACACTCCTGCGCGGCATGGGGAGCGCCATTAAAAAGACCGTGTCGGTCCAAGAAGTTGTCAAGACCATCGCTAATTTTTATGGCGTCGAGGAAAACAGCATCTATGAAAAGACGCGCCGCAAAGAGGTCGTCCGGCCGCGGCAGGTCATTATGTTTCTCCTGCGCGAGGATTTTCGCATCTCATTCCCGACCATCGGCGATAAAATGGGCGGCCGTGACCACACAACCGTCATACACTCCTGCGAAAAAATTAAGAACGACCTGCGTAGCGACAGCATCCTCAACCAAGAACTCCATCAAATCAGACTCATGTTGAAATGATGGGGAGAAGTGGTAAAACAGCTGGTGGACAACATGAACAGTAGATGAAGAAAAAAGTTTATCCCCACCACAAGTCCTGTTTTATCACCAAACAACCAAATCACTGGCGCAAAAAATATCCCCACACCGCAACGTATAAAAACTTTTCCACCTATCAACACCCCTAATAGTAGTAATCTTTTATTTAAAGAAGTTATGAAAAGAGTATGAAATTTGAATGTATAGTTGAACAACTTCTTGGGGCAGTGGCGACTTCGGTGCGGTTTGTCGAGCGCCGCGCTAATTTGCCGGTGTTGGGGAGCATCCTACTTTCGGCCGATGGCGGGCGCGTCATACTGCGCGCAACCAACCTTGAGTGTGGGGTTGAGATAACGATTGCCGCTAAGGTCTTGGGCGAGGGGGTGGTTGCGGTGCCGGGCGCGATATTGTATGGATTTTTGTCGAACATAAAAGGAAAGACGGTTTCGGTAGAACTCAAGGGCGAGGTGCTTAAGGTGGAAGCAGAGCGTGCTACTGCGTCGATGAAGACGGTGCCGCATGAAGATTTCCCCATATTGCCGCGGGTGTCAGCAGAACGCTCGTTTAGCGCAAAATCAAGCGACCTCATGCGCGCTATCCGGAGTGTGGGATATTGTGCCTCAACCTCGGCTATCAAACCCGAGCTTCAAAGTGTCCTGTTGTTTGGTGAAGCGGGGAAGCTCACCGCTGCGGCAACCGACTCCTTTAGGCTTGCGGAGAAAACGGTGCCTCTGCGCGTCGGCGGGAGTGTGCCGCAACTCCTTTTCCCTGCGCGCAACGCGGCGGAGCTGGTGCGTATACTAGAGGGTGTTAGTGGTGATGTTGAAGTCTATTACAACGACAACCAGCTCTCGACCCACATTGGCGAGGTCTACTGCACCAGTCGGCTCATCGACGGCGCGTTCCCCAATTATCGGCAAATTATCCCCAAGTCGTTCTCGACCGAGGCGGTCATTCTGCGTGAAGATTTTGCAGCCGCGCTTAAGTCCCTCTCTATCTTCGCCGATAAATTCTCACAGGTGTCTTTGCAAATCGAGCCCGCTAAAAAAGCTATTCTCTTAACCTCGCGCAACCCCGATGTCGGCGAGCAGGTCTCAACTGTGCGCGCCACCATCCAAGGCGATGCTGCAGCGATGAACTTCAACGGCCGCTACTTGGCCGACTCCTTGCAAGCCATTAGTGGAGAGAGTGTCCGCATCCACTCCAACGGCCCCGGCAAACCCCTTTTAATAAAAGACGCCGCCGATGAGAGTTTCTTTTACCTAGCAATGCCAATGAATCGGTAATGCACGGCACTGTATTTTATTACCGGGAGCAAACATAAATTCGCCGAGGTTAAGGCTGTTTTGCCCGAGGTTGAGCAGATGGACATGGATCTGCAGGAGATCCAGGAGCTGGATGCACACAAGATCATCGCTTCGAAATTGTTCGAAGCTCGCATGACTCTGCGCCACGGGAGCACGCTCATGGTCGAGGACACCTCGCTCTACCTCGACGGAATGAACGGTTTACCCGGCCCGCTCAACAAGTGGTTTTTACAAGCCATCGGCGCTGAAGGCATCTACAAATTGTCCGAGGTGTTCGGGAGCGCCGCGCGGGCAAAAACAATTATCGGATATGTAGACGAAAAAGGAGTGGCCCAGTTTTTTGAAGGGGAGACGCGTGGCTCGATTGTAAAACCAACCATGGAGGCTAAATTTGGCTGGGATACTATATTTTTACCTGAAGGTTCGCAAAAAACATACGCCGAAATGACGATGGAGGAGAAATCGGCAATAAGCCATCGCGGCAAGGCGCTCAAGAAGATGCGAGAGATTTTACAAAAAGAACTTGTTGCTGGTCACATTTATTCGAGATACGAGGGGAAAAAATAAAAAAAAGTTGTGCATTCCGGATCAACTTTGAAACGCGTTTATAATTAATAAACTACCTATGAAAAATCAAATTGATCACAGCATGGTTTCGACTACTTTTGAGATTGCGGGGTACAACACCGTTAAGAATTTGGGCGTGGCTCGCGGGATTATTGTGCGCTCTCGTTCTATTGTGGGTTCTGTTGGAGCAGGCTTGCAAAGCCTTTTCGGCGGCAATATATCGCTCTTCACTGCGCTTAGCGAAAAGTCGCGCGCCCACGCATTTGATCTGCTTCTTGAGCATGCGGCCGAGTTGGGCGCCAACGCCGTCGTGGGCCTGCGCTACGACGCCACCGAGCTCGGCGCGGGCATTACCGAGGTCTTAGCCTACGGCACCGCAGTTGTGGTTGAGAAAAAATAATTTTACTGCGTCGGGGTAGTCGTTGCGGTTGGGAAGACAAAGCCCGGCAGGAGAGCGGGGAATTGCGTGTACGGTTTTAGTTGCGGAGAATTGGGGCCGTAGCCATTGGCGTTGGCCCACACATGGAGCGCGGTGTCCCAGTTGTTGAACTGTGGGTCTTGGGCAGGATTCGTTGGTACCGGGCCGTTGGGGTTTGTCCGATCGACCCAATAGAGGAGCTCGTGGAGCTGCCCGTCTTGGCCCGCCACCTGCCAATTGCCCTGCATCTGCGGCTTGGGATTGCTCTCGCTGACCTGTGTGCGGGTAAAGTACTCGATCGGGTATTTATTTATTGCGTACTGCATCACGGCGTTCCACATCGGGCCGACGATGAAGCCCGACACCTTGCGCACCATCGAGGTATTGTCGTTGTTGCCCGCCCAGATGCCAACGACGAGGTTGGGTGTGTAGCCGATAGTCCACGCGTCTTTGTAGTTGTTGGTGGTGCCGGTCTTGACCGCGACATCGTGTCCGGCAAACTGCAGATACTCATTCTCGCCCAAGGGCGCACGCGCCACCGGGTCGGAGAGCACATCGTTTATTTCATTGGCGACTTGCGACGACACCACTTGGGTGCCGGCAGGCTGGGAGTTGTCTTCGATAACATTGCCGTTCTGGTCCTCGATTTTAAGCACTGCGGTCGCCGGGTAGTGCGTGCCGCCGGTCGCGAACGTGCCATAGGCGCTCGTCATGTCGAGCAGGGTTACTTCGCCGCCGCCGAGCACCAAGGTGAGGCCGTATTGGTTGGGGTCGCCGAGGGTGGAGATCCCCATCGACTTGGCAAGCTGGAGCGAGTTACTGATCCCGGTGAGATAGAGGAGCTTGACCGACGGCACGTTAATAGACTGCGCGATGGCGTCGCGCAGCGTCATCGGCCCGCGAAACAGGTTGTCATAGTCGACCGGCGAGTAGCAGGGGGGTGTGTCGTTGCTCACATCTGCAGCCGAACATTGGGTCGAGAACTGCGTCGGCACGTCAAACAGCACCGTGTCGGGCGTGTAGCCTTGGCTGAACGCTTCGGCATAGACAAAGGGCTTAAAGGCCGAGCCCGGCTGGCGGTCGGCGAGCGTCACGTTGTAGGCGCCGTCAATCTGCTTATCAAAATAATTGCGCGAACCGACCATCGCGAGTATCTGCCCGTTGTTGGGGTCAAGCGCGATAAGCCCCGCGTTACTCGCGTTAAATTTGGTCGCATTGCTCAGTGCGTTTTGCTTGACGATCGTCTCGGCCTGCACCTGCAGGTCGGCGTCAAGCGTCGTGGTGACCTTCCAGCCGCTGGTCTGGAGCGCATCCGCGCCATATTTATTCTCCAGATACTGCTGAACATAAAAGACGAAGTGCGGCGCGGTTATCGAAGTCGTTTTTTGCGGCATAAAGGCGACCTGCTCGGCCTCGGCAGACGTTTCCTGCTGGATCGTGATATATCCCGCCTGATACATTTTTTGGAGCACGAGGTTTTTGCGCGCGTCCAGCGAGCTTTTGTTGTTGCCGTACGGCGAGTAGTAGGAAGGCGCGGGCAAGACCGCGGCGAGATATGCCGCCTGCGCGAGGTCGTCGTTAGCCGCCGGTATGCCAAAGAAGGTCTGCGACGCCTCCTCAACCCCGTACAAGCTGCCGCCAAACGGCACTTGGTTGACGTAGAGTTCGAGTATCTGCTGCTTCGTGAGAGCGCGGGTAAGCTTTAAAGCCAGTACCCACTCCTTGATCTTTCGCGCGATGCTTTTGTCGTCGGTTAAGACCGTGTTTTTAATGACCTGCTGGGTCAGTGTCGAGCCGCCCTGCGCGGCGCCGAGGTGCGTAACGTCAACGTAGATCGAGCGCAGAATAGCCTTCGGGTCTATGCCGTTGTTCTGGTAGAAGGTCGGGTCCTCTATCGCGATGATGGCATCCTCTATGTTGGAAGACACTTGGCTAAGCGGCACGACGGTGCGCTGTACATCGTTATTGTTGAGCGAGTAGAGCAGGACCTGTCCGGTGCGGTCATAAATTTTGACCGATTGGTCGACGCGGATCTGCGAGAGCGAGGTCAGGTCGGGCAGGGGGAGCGTCGCCGCCCACAACAGCAGGAGGCCCGTCAAAAAAAAGAATGCGCCCAAGCCCCACACAATAATCTTCCATTTGTGTTTTCGTACATAGCGAAAACTCTTTTTCAAGAGACGCACGAAGCGCTGCATTCCACAAGTATACCGACAACAAGACAGCTGTGCTAGAGTGTTGTCATATATGGATCCGATTGATGAACTGCTCACCCGCGGGGTGGCCGAAGTCATTGTCAAAGACGAGCTTCATAAAAAACTTCTTTCGGGCGAGCGGTTGCGCGTGAAGCTCGGCATAGACCCGACCTCGCCCGACCTCCACATCGGCCGCGCGGTATCCTTGCTTAAACTGCGCGACTTTCAAAAATTGGGGCACCAGGTCGTCCTCATTGTGGGCGACTTTACCGCGGTCATCGGCGACACGTCCGACAAGGAAGCCGAGCGCCCGATGCTCACGCACGAAGCGATAGAGCACAACATGAAGACGTATTACGAGCAAGTCGGGGGAATACTCGATCTCTCTAAGGTCGAATTTCGCCACAACAGCGAATGGCTCGTGCCCCTGACCTACCGCGACATAGGCGAGCATGCCGACCTTTTCTCGGTCGCCGACTTCATCGCGCGCGACAACATCGCGCGCCGGCTTAAGGCGGGCAAGCGCGTCTCATTGCGCGAAGTGCTTTACCCGCTGATGCAAGGCTACGATTCGGTGGCGGTCAAGGCCGATGTCGAGCTTGGCGGCATGGACCAAAAATTCAATCTCCTCGCCGGCCGCACGATGCAGGAAAAAATGGGCCAGCGTCCGCAGGATATTGTGATGAACCCGCTCATCGAAGGCCTCGACGGCCGCAAAATGAGCAGCAGTTGGGGCAACACCATCGCGCTCACCGCTCCGGCACATGACATGTTCGGCAAAGTGATGAGCATGGCAGACGAGCAGGTGCCCGCCTACTTTGAGCTATGCACGCGCGTACCGATGAACGAGGTGAAAGAAATTCTCAAGGGTCATCCGAAAGTTGCCAAGATGCGCTTGGCACATGAGATTGTTGCGCTGTATCACGGCAAAGACGCAGCACAAAAAGCCGAAGATGATTGGACGAACACGTTTAGCGAGGGCGGCGTGCCGGCGGCCGATGTGCCGACTGTCTCCGCCGGTAAGTTGCGCGACATCATAAAAGATATTTCGACAAGCGAGTTGCGCCGGTTGGTTGAGCAAGGCGCGGTCTCCTCAGTCATAAGCGGCAAAAAAATCGGAAGCATTGACGATGAGATACGAGAAGACACCATCCGCATCGGCAAACACCGCTTCCTCAGGGTAAAAGTCCGATAATGGTATAGTTGGTATATGTATATGTCGAAGTGGGCT
>JAGWIT010000020.1 GCA_028866155.1 Patescibacteria group bacterium | reverse complement strand
ATTACTGAGCATTGCTATAAAAGAACCACTGTTTCGTCCTTTCGGACTCATCAGGCGAGATACGCATCTCGCGACAGTTGGCGGAGATCCGAAGACCTCCGCCCATACAATACTGTACTCAACCAGTCAAGAGCTAGCTCATCTGAGCAGAACACGAACATAGATTATCGCAAAGAAATAGCGGCGGAGCTTTTGCCCCGCCGCTCCGGACTCAACAGCTGTAAAGCCAGCCTTACTACTCAGCACTGCTCCAAGCGGTAAGAGTTACGCCGCGACCTTATCGCCGGCCTGCTGCTCGAGCTCGATGAGCTGAGAAACGCCGAACCGGCCGAACGGGCCGCGCTTGCTCGGACGGAAGTCGCCGAGCCCCGAATACTGCCCGGCCTTCTTGAACAGCTCCTGCACCTTCTCGATCGCGATATCGTCGAGATTGACCTCGACGGTGACGTCGAACGCCCAGGTCGGGAACTTCGGCCGCACGATGGCAACGGCGGCGCCGTTGGCCGCGAGCACGCCGCGACGCTTGTCGGCGATCCACTTCACCTTCTGATCCTTGAACGGCAGAAAGCCGTCGCCGAACTCGTCAACGAGTTCGGCGACGATGGTGAGGAGGTTCGGGACGAGCGAGGTCTTGGCAGTCGAGATCTTCGTCTTCTTATCGAAGATCACGTGCCGGCCGGCGTCGACCAGCGCGGCGAACAGATAGTTGGCGGGGACACCATACTCGCCGTTCGGGCCGAGGCACAGGCGCTTCTTGGCGATGTCCTCGATCGAGACGTCGGTCTTCGGGGGCTTGCGCCTGCCCTGAGAGCCGTAGATGAGCTCGTCGAGCGTCTCATCCGTCATCGGATTCTGCAGCATGGGCGAGATACCCACGCAGGAGATGAGGAACGGGACGACACCCTTGCTGGAGGGCTTGCCCTTGGCCGCGACGGGCTTCGGGGAGTTCTGCTGTCCGGTGGACGGCTTCATTGCGTCTTCTCCGTAGTTTAGACACGGAACATCCCATAACCTTTGTGGCTATGGGACTCCGCGCGGGAGTCTAGCAGACTATTTGACAGTAGTCAAGCATCCTTCTATTTATACAGTTTCTCCACCGGACCGGCGGCACTTTCTGAGAGTTTATCTACAAGAATATATTTTTTTATTGCTTTATTTACTTCTTTGGCATTAAGTTTGAGGACTTTTTTGGGGAGCTCGTCTAGATAAGAGATTTTGCGGCCTTCAACGCCTAAGTCGTGGGCCGCTCCGGCGAAGGCTCCGGAGTTGGACAATTGCACTTTTACTTTTGCTACGAATAACTCGCGATGTTTTCTAACCTCTTCTTCGGTGACGCCGTCTTCAACAATAAGCCTTACTTCGCGCTTCACCGCAGCTCTCCCCTGCTCAAACAATTGAGGCGCAAAGGTCGCCCACACCTCCAAGCTTCCGTCCGCTTTGTTGGCGTAGGTTGCTGCGGGCAAATAACTATACGCACCGTAAGTCAAACCTTCTTTTTCGCGCACGCGCACCATTAAACGCCCCGTAAATCCGCTGGCGTTGCCGAGCACCTGTACGCCGAGCAAAAGCGGCGCGTAGTCGGGATGGTCTTTGGTGATGCGCGTCGCGATCCCCAGAATATAGGTGACGCTCGATTTGTGCGGGATATGCACCACTATATTTTTTGCTTTTGGTTCGGGCGCTTTGGCGTATGGCTTGAGCGTCACTTTGGCTCGTGGCAGTTGTTTGAACTTTTTTTCAATCAGCGCAAAGGCTCGGGCGGGTTTGATGTCTCCTGCGAGCGATACGACAAGCGAACGGCCGTCGATTATCTTTGCGTGCCGCTTTTGAAGCTCCTTTGCAGAGACTTTGTGAAGCGCTTTTTGCGACTCTTTGGTCGTGTATGAATAATTGGGATGTCCACGTTTGAACAATAATCGCGAATTAGCTATCTTTGCCTGCGCGTTGGGGTTCTGTGCCTCAAGCAAAAGCGCAGCGCCATCGCGCCGCTTGAGCATCGCGAGCTCGTGGGGCAGGAATGCCGGCTCAGCGAGTGCTTCGACTATAAGCTCTAGGAGTTTTTCGACATGCGGAGCGCGGACCTTAGCGCTAAATTGCAGGCGATCGCTGGTAGCGACAAACGACAGCGACGCACCGATAGAGTCTAAGAAGATCTGAATCTCTTTTTTGCTCCGCTTGCTTGTCCCTTCAAGGAGCATCGCGGCGTGTACGCCGGCTTCCGTTTCGTTGCCCCATGCGCGCTCGCCGCCGGCAACGCTCCCGACAATCGAAACCGAGCCGTGCGCGGGAAACACGGTGGTGTATGCCTTGCCGCCCCACGAATACTTTTTTTCTTTTATTTGTTTGGAGTACATGTCAACCGTTCATTAAGATGCCCGATGTTTCTTTTTGAGGGATGAAGTATTTTTTGGCAACGCGGACAATATCGGCGGGTTTTATTCTTTTAACCGCATCTTCGATGCGGTATCCGAGCGTCCAGTCGCCGGCAGCGGTGGCTTCGGAGACTGCGCGAACTTCGGTGAAGACGCCGTCGCGCTCGTAGGCCGACTGCGCGAGTATCCGCTCGCGCGCGCCGGCCACCTCGTCTTTTGAGACGCCCCTCTTTATAAGCGCGGCGATCTCTTTGCGCATTACGCCGAGCGCCGCGGTGCCGCTCACCCCATCGGCCAAGTGTGCCGTAAAGGTCGCGACTCCCGGGTCAAAAAGCGGCGGGCAAAACACCGAAAGGTCGGAGGCCAGACCCCTGTCGACGAGTGCTTTTTGCAAGCGGCTCGAGAACCCTCCCGCGAGCACGGTCGCGAGCATAAGGAGCGTCGGGTAGTCTTTGTGCCGGCCTTCGGGGACCTTATAGGCAAGCGATGCTATCGTGATGCCGAGCGGTTTTTTGAGCAGCACCTTGCGGGGTGAAGTCTGCTCGGGTTCTTTGATTGTTAGCCGCGGTATCGGATGCGGCGACGGCGGGATGGGCGCAAAATACTTCACGATCAATTTCTCAACCTGCCTCCACGACACGTTGCCCATCACCGAGAGCGTCGCGTTGTTCGGCCAATAGAAGATGTCATAAAATTTTCGCAGTCTCGCCGCAGTCGAGTTCTCTATATCCTCTTTGGTCCCGATGGTCGGTATCCGGTACGGATGCTTGCTAAACGCTTTGTACATTATTTCCTCGTCTAGCAACTCAAACGGATTATTGCGCCCGCGCTCATACTCGTTGCGCACCACGGTCATTTCGCTCGCTAAATCTTCATCAGTAAAGCGCGAGCCTCGCATGCGGTCGGCCTCGAGCGCCAGCGCCTCCTCAAGCGCGGTATCCGGCAAAAGCTCGAAATAATTGGTGCGGTCGAGCCACGTGGTCGCGTTGACATAAGCGCCCAGCCAGTCGAGATGGCCGGCGATGTTTTTACCGTTTGCCTTGTTGAAATTCTTCGAATCCTTAAAAAGCAGGTGCTCTAAAATATGCGTCGAGCCGGTGTGGCCCGCCGCTTCGTTGCGCGAGCCGACATGAAAGGTAATACACACCGCGACGACCGGCGCGGCCTTTTCCTCTTTATACAAAACGCGCAAGCCGTTCTGTAAGCGGTACTCGGTGACGCCGTATTTTGTTTGTATCTTTTTTAGCTCCTTCACAAGCTGCAAGCATACTACAGCCAATCTATTGGCTCAATGCCGTGTTTCGCTAAATAGTCATTAGCGCGACTAAAGTGCTTGTTGCAGAAAAAGCCGTTGTTCGCCGAAAATGGCGACGGGTGCGCCGATTCGAGAACCAAATGCTTCGAGCGGTCGATGTGTGCGCCTTTTGCTTTGGCATAATTACCCCACAGCATAAAGACAAGATGCTCTCGTCTGTCTGAGAGCGCGCGCACCACCGCGTCGGTAAATTGCTCCCAGCCCTTTTGTTGGTGTGAGCCCGCCGCTCCTGCCCGCACCGTGAGCGTCGCATTGAGCAAAAGCACTCCCTGTTTTGCCCAGCGCTCCAAATCGCCCGTTTTGTGCACGAGCGGCTTGCCGAAATCATTTTGAATTTCCTTAAAAATATTTTGCAAAGACGGCGGGAGGGTGACATCCTTCCCCACCGCAAAGCAAAGCCCGTTGGCCTGCCCCGGGCCGTGGTACGGATCTTGTCCTAAAATAACAACTTTTACCTTATCAAAAGGACACAACTCAAAAGCGCGGAAGATATTTTTTGGCGGCGGATATATTATCGCGTGCTTATATTCAGCACGGATAAAATCCGAAAGCATCTTAAAATACTCCTTTCCGAACTCCTCTTCGAGGATTTTCTTCCAAGAAGGCTCAATTTTGACGTCCATCGCAAAATTATAGAACCGCGCCTTCTTCGTGCAAGCGCTTCAGTTTTCTTGCCCAGCCGCCGCGGTTGTAGCCGCTCTCTTTGCCGTCTGAACGCACCACGCGGTGGCACGGAATTTTTGGATTGTAATTTTTGGACATCAGCATCCCGACCGCGCGCGCGGCCAGCGGGTTGCCCGCTTTTGTGGCCACTTGCTTGTAGGTCATAGTCTTGCCTTTGGGTATTTTTGCTACGACCGCATAGACTCGCTTAGAAAAGTGATTTTGTTTTATTTTTCTCATATTTTTCTGTTACTTTATCAACTGCTTCGCGGTAGCGGCAGTAGTCGCAATCCGCCGAAGCGTCCGGGAGGTTGTCGTTGTCGAGGCATCGTTTAAGCTCTGTGAGCGTGCCTTCGACCCACGCAGTCGAGCCGGTATACGGAATGAGCGTCACCTCAAACTCAAGCCTGGCGTCAAAGGCTTCCCGGTCCTTGGTCGCATTGGCGTAGACAAAATAGCCGGTGTCGTTGACCTTGAAGCCGCGCTCGCGCAAAAGCCACTGATATATCTCCATCTGGCGTTTGTAGCCGTCATGCCATGCCTCGTCGAGCGACTCTATCCTCGCGTCCTTGCTGGTTGATTTGTAGTCGACAACAATAAGACCGCCTTTTTTGTCCACCCAAATGTCGTCGACTGCGCCGGCAATGGTGAACCCTGTGCCCGCGTGCCTGACCTCAATGCCTTTGAAGTTCTCGCGCCATAGATTTATGTCGGCATGGGCAAAAGGCACTGCGTCGATGCCGTACGCCTCGTGCAGCGGATGGCGGCTTGCAGCCTTGCGGTGCACATCGAACTCTTTTTTAAGAAGCGCGTCGACTGCACTGTTGAGGTTAAAGGGGAACCCCGGCGGTCGCGCGACGCCCAGTTTGTTGTCGACATAAAAACACCGCGGGCACTCCAAAAAAAGCGCAATTTTTGAGCGCGACAGGCGGAACTTAGGGCCGCCATAGTTCCAGTCGAGCTTGCGGTTTGGCTTGTAGTATTGGCTCACCGGCCCATTTTAGCGCACGGCGGTTGTATCCCCTAATCTTTGAATTCCTTGCCCAAGCGAACGTGCAGCTTATTTTCGAGCTTCGCGAGCAGAGAGAAGATGATTATTGAGAGAACGGTCGAGGTAACCGCTATGCCGTAAAAGCCGAACCCGCACGCCATGCCGACCCCGGCGACCACCCACAGCCCCGCGGCGGTCGTGAGCTCGACCGGATGCTCTCCGCGAAAGACCGAGAGTCCGACGCCCAAAAACCCAATAGCCACGACCACATTGCTTGCAATAGCAAGCGGGTTAATGCCCGAAAATATACTCAACTGAAACGCGGCGAGCGTGCCGCATATGACGAAGAGGCTTGAGCCGAGAGAGACTAGCGCATAGGTGCGCATGCCGGCGTGCTTGCCGGCGAGCGTGCGCTCAAACCCCATGCACGCGCCCAAGACCGCCGCGGCAACAAGCGGCCAGATAAACACAATATCGCTCGGTTGGTGCATCATTAATTTGTTTTGAACTCGACGAGGACCGGGTTGCCCTTGTCGTCGCGCACGGGCTTGTCGGTGTCGAGTGAGAATTTGTGGTCGCCGTCATCGAGCGCTTCGCCCGCGAGGTAGGTTTGGCCCGGCAAGGTGCCCCGCAAGAGCGGTACAACGCCGCTCTCTGCTCCGCCTTCAGATGCCGGGAAGAAAAGCGAGGCGCCGAGTACGTTGCCCGGATTGCCGTTTTGATCCTCATAGATAACGACCCACGTGGGGGAGGACACTCTCACATGCGACACGGCGACATTGAGGCCGGCGTCCTGAGGGGAGGAGATGCTGAGCGCGGCAGTACCGCCGACTGCCGAGCCGGAGAGATCCATCGTGGCCGCGGTCGCAGCCGGCGTTGCCGTGGTGGTCGTTGTCGATGCGGCGTTCGTATTATAGGTCATCGTGGTCGCGGTAGAACTTTGGCGCGAACTGACGATACCCCACCCGATTAACACGCCCACTATTAAGCCTCCGGCAAAAATGCCAGTATAGAGCCCGAAGTTCGACTTCTGTTTATTATTGGTAGTGCCTGTTTTTGCGGGGCTATTTTGTGGTAAAGCTATTTTTTGTTGCGGCGACGTCCATGATAATGTCGGCTTCCCTCCCTGATTCCCATCCTGCTGATTATTGCTTGCTTGCATACGGTTTGTCTGTTACCACGATTAATGCCTCTATCATATATCGTTCCCGGGGACGCACAATGCGCCCACCTCCTCTAACACCGCCCCGAGTTCGCCTTTTCCTACGCCGGCCCGCAAAAGCGCGTCCTTTTTTTGAGGCAAAGCGGTGCACAAGACTTCCCGCTCCGCCAACAGAGCCATTTTTTCGCGCCGCGAGAGAGTGGTAAGCGCAGTCACCGGGTAGACTTGGGCCTTGTCAATCCGCTTCTGGAGTGTCCTGGATTGTGGATAATCCCAAGCGAGGAGTTCGAGTCCGCGGCACTGTGCGTAGGCGATGGCGCGGTCGGTAAACTTGGTGTTAGTGACGACGAGACCCTTGGCGCCGGGATGCCGTTTTGCTATGTCCTCGATGCGCGCCTGCACATATAAAACTGTTTTAAGGTCCGTTGCAAAACCGAGCGTGTTGTGGAATTTTGCTTCAACATATACCGTCTCAGCGCCGCTTTGCACTACGATGTCAACTTCGTGCTCGACGCATCCGCCCTGAATTATCTGATCGACCAGCACGCTTGATCCTTCGGCGCGGAATAATTCGGCGATGTACGATTCAAACGGGAAGCCCGACGGGCCGAAATCGAGCATCGCGCGCTTCAGCGAGTAGCGCGCGGCGCGGCCGTGCCCCTCATGGCGCAAATGCGAGAAGGCGTGCGAATAAATCTCGCCCGTCGTGATGCCGTTGTAGAGTTCTTTCTCCACCTCGCGGGCAATATGGTCCGCCACTCCCGCACTCGCACCCGCCCGCCTCAGCGAGGCGGTCAATTTGTGCGGATCGAACGCCTCGCTCGTGCCGTCGGCTTTTGCTATCTGGATCATTGCTGCAGATGTACGTCTTCGATGACGCCGTTGACGGTGACGCCGTCGAGTACCGGCTTTTGTGTCCGGGGTCCGGAAGATATGGAAACTTCGAACGGGGCTTCTGCCGGCGCGCCGGCTGCAGTGCATCCGTTTGAGGCGATTATGCTAAGTGCAACGGTAACGTGCGCGGGGTTCACTCCATGCTCAGCAATGCCGCTCCCCAGCATATCGCAGGGAGACGGGAGCGCTAGGACGCCGCTATAGCTCACCACGCCGTTGTTTGCAGAACTCTTGACAATGATAGGCCCCCCGGTATAAGCGTCGTATGGAGCGGGAGCGCCAGTTGAGCCGGACGCCGTGCTCGTGCCGCTTTGATTTATGACCGCGATACCCCACCACAAGGCAAAAATTCCTACAAAGAGGAGGACAAGTGCGCTGCGGCTGCGCCGCATTTTGCTCATGCGCTAAGTATACTCCCGTGTTTTATATCAGAGTTGAATTATCAACAACGCCGCCGCCGAGGCAACGTTCTTCTTTATAGAGCACGAGGGACTGACCAAGCGGCACATAGTGCGGCTCTTTTAAGGTTACACTCGAATGGGCAGCCGAAAGTTGCGCCGGAATCAATTTTTGCCGGTAGCGAAACCGCGCTTCATAGGCGCCGCCCGCCACATCCCCTATCCAGTTTGTTTTGCCGAGCGACACGATAGTTTTTTTTGCGTCTTCGGGCGTGCGCAAAGTCGAAACGGTGATAGTGTTAAACGCCGCGTCTTTCTCGATGACATAGTGCGGTGGAGTGTGCGGAGTATTGGCAAACAACATAAAGCCGTGGCGCTGGCCCAAAGTGTAGAACCCGGCTCCCTCGTGAACGCCGATGACCTCGCCTTCTTCGCTTAGTACATCGCCCTTGACTTGCAGGGTCTCGTGCCTGAGCATGTCTTCTATTGATACGTCGCCGAGAAAACAGAGGCCCTGGCTGTCCTTGCGCGCGGCGTTGGGCAGGCCGAATTTTGTTGCGAGCACGCGGACTTCAGGCTTAAGCAAATGCCCGACGGGAAAAAGCGTTTTTTGCAGATGTTCCTGCGGCACCATCCATAAAAAGTAGGATTGGTCTTTGTCGGGGTCTGCGCCCGCGAACAGTTTGCCATTTTCTATTTGAGCGTAATGCCCGGTCGCTACAAAGTCGGCGCTGCGTGACATCGCAAAGTCGTAGAAATGGCCGAATTTTATTTTTTGATTGCACAAGGCGTCGGGGTTGGGTGTTCTACCTCTTGCGAATTCCTCGATAGTGTCGCGAAAAACCTCCTCTTTATATTCCTTCGACAAATCGATTTCAATAAAAGGAATCTTCAGATGAGCCGCAACGCGCATGGCGTCTATCTTGTCCTCTCCCGCCGAGCAGGGATAGCCCTGGAGCGCGATGCGTATAAAAACTCCAGTGACATCGTATCCCTGCTCCTGCAATAAAGCGGCAGAAACGGCCGAATCCACCCCGCCGCTAAGGCCGACAAATACCTTTTTGTTATTTCCTTTAGCAAACATAGTATTGTTATACGCTTCTTATATAAAAAAGAAAACGACCCAACCGAGGGTGGGCCGTACTGTTTTTTGAGAGACTCCTAAGCTGTTTTCTCCCTCCTGAGAAACTGTCCGAGGAATGTCTTTTGTTCATTGCTGAGCAGGTCTACAGTTTTGCAGCCATCACCGCCAAGCAAGTTGCGGATATCATCTTCAGATATATGTATTTTTTTCGCATGTTTTGTTTTGATGTCCGCCACCACTATAGGAATCAACTCTCTCGCTTCTTCTTCCGTGAGGACTGGCCCCACCACCCTTTCATATCTCCCTCTATAGTTCTTGAGCAGTTTGGCGCAGAGAGACTCGTTGCGCTTCAATGCATCGAAGAACATACGACGCTCCTCTTGAGTCATGGGAGCAGCCGCGGGAAAAGTGGCTTTCAGGGTCATTCAGAATCATAAGTTGGCAGTGCGTATACGGATCAGCTGCCGCATACTCTACAGCAAGTGCACGTAACGCCGCCGGCATATCCTTCCAGCTATGCAGTACCTCTTGCGCATAGCAAGCTCGGTATGCGACACTCTTCACCGTGAAAGCGCGTTTAATCAGAGTTTCTTTTTCTTCATCGGTGAGTGCGGCCTCAGATTGCAACACCTTCATTGAAGTCGATGCTTTAATCAAGATGGCGGCAAAGAGCTGGTTGCGAGTTCTGCCAACAGGATTCGCTTGCATTACCGCAATGAGATCCTGCGGCAAGTTTTTACCTCGGATTATGGTTGCAAAGGTAGCGAGGAGATGCTGTTCATTCGGACATCCTTTGCACCAATTCTTTTTGAGGATCGAGCGAACTTCTTTGAGATCCGCCTCTTTGGCCACATATTCTAGGAGCTGGCCGCGGATATTTGCAGACAGATCAGGCAAAAAGAGTGCCGCCCACGCCTGTTTGCGGCTAGTGATATGGATTACAGATATTGCCGACATCTAACCCTCCTGTGTGTGTGAGAAACTTTTCCACTTAAAAATATACCGACTATTTTTCACTTCGTCAACTCCCTAAATATTTTCTAGCATTGGCTTGCTGGCATGCATACGTCGCGCAGTAGTGCATGACTCCGTGCAGATCGGAGAGATAATACAGGTAATTTGTTTTGGCCGGCTCGACCGCCGCTTCAATGGCGTCGAGGCCGGGGTTGGATATCGGTCCCGGCGGCAGGCCTTTGTTGGTGTAGGTGTTGTAGGGCGAGTCAACCTGCAGGTCGGCCTTGGTCAGCTGCAGCGAATTGACGCCGATGATGTACGGGAACACCGCGTCGACCTGGAGCAACATCCCAAGCGCGATGCGGTGCCACAAGATGCCCGAGATTATGTCGCGGTCTTTGGTGTTGGAGGCTTCTTTCTCGATGAGCGAGGCCATCGTGAGCACCTGCGGGAGCGACTTGCCGAACTTGGTTATTGCACCGGCCACCGGCTGCGTTTGAACGTGGAGATTAAAATTATTTTCAAACGTCGTGAGCACCAGGTCGGCATCCTCGCCGGGCAAAAAGAAATACGTGTCGGGGAATAATGTCCCTTCTTTCGGCTGCGCCTCCTTCAAAAAAGTATCGGTGTCGAAGTCGGGCACTTTTTCGGCGAGTAATTGCGAAATTTCCTTAGCCGTGGCGCCCTCGGGCACGGTCACTTTTATAGGGGTGAGCTCGTGATCGCCCTGCACCAGGCGCGAAGCGACGGTAAAAAGGTTTTGCGGGCCGGGGAAGAAATATTCGCCGGCGATGACTTCGGCGCGCGCGCCTTCGAGGCGCTCCACAGCCTCAAACAGCAGCGCCGAGTGGATAAGATGCTTTTGCTTGAGCTGCTGCGCCACTTCATCAATGCCCGCACCTTGCGGAACTTTGAATAACGATGCGGAGGGAAAATTGAGCGGCGCGGCGACGGTCACAAAATAGATGAGAAACAGCAATACTCCGGACAGAAACGCCAGCGGGAGTATCCGATTATACACTTCGGCCTCGCGGCACCAGGCATCGCACGCCTGCGCAGTGCGGATAATGTTATGGTGGAATCTCATGTATACGGCAAAAATTATACCGGCAGATTGGCCGGGGCCTCGGCGCGACGCGACGGCATGCGGATGAGAGTCGGCGTGTGCGCGACCTTGCCCGGGAAGTGCCACAACGACGCTATCTCTTCGATGTTGAGCACGATGTGCATGTTTTTAAAGGGCGCATAAAAATACTGCCGCGTGACATAGCCGTTGTAGAGCTTGCGCTTGAGCATCCGGCGGCGGATGCCCCTGAAATCCTGCCACGGGTAGTCGAACGGCCCGATATAAAAGACGGGCTTCAGCCCGTTTAATCCGCGCCCCTCCGAGCCGTGCTCAAACGAGCGCAGGGCGGTCGGTATGCCGGCGCGGCGCGACGACTGCAGATTTTCTTTTTTGGCGAGATAGATAAACCGGATACCGACATCAAAGGCCTGCTTGTTGAGCTTTTGCTGTATCGCTTTTACCTTTTCTTTGTCGCCCTCGGTGAGCGACATAAAGTTTGGCGGCCGATCCTTTTCTTCCGGTTTTTTGCTTTTTGTTTTCTTGCCGATCTCGTCTATTTCTATCTGCGCCCATTCCTCGAGATTGACCCTCTCATGCACGCCAAAGTTCATCGCTTGCGGGCAGTAGCTTGGCGGCGACTTCCCGGCGTGGCCCTCCAATAGTATCTGAAACCACAAATACTCGCCCGGTCCGATACTGCCCATAAACTCCAAAATACTCACTAGCGGATCATTTTTAAATTCCTCTTTCTCAGACGCTTTATCAAGCCCCCATGCGGGGTAGGTCATGATGGGGTATGGGTCGGGTTTTTGCATCGCCTGCTCAACCCCCCAAATGTCCATCGTCTCAAGATCAAGCGGTACCGCGAGCGTGTAGTCGGGCACCGCGACGATCTGCACCGTCGGGTAGTGCGCGTAGAGTTGCGCTTTGACGATGTCCGCATAGCGCGAGCGCGTCCACACGTAAAAACGCACGGCGCCCTCATTGGAGGCTATCTCGAGTGAGAACCACGCCCGCGTTTTGCCGCGCAAGGCGTGCACCGGCGTGTCCACCTCGCCCGATTGGTAGAGCACGCGCAAGAAAAGCTCCGCCGCCTGCGGGCTCTGCGTTATCTCCTCGGGCAGTTTAACCTCTAAAACCGTGTATTCGGTCGACCAGTAATCCTCCTGCCGCTTATACTCGAGCCAGCCGATAGAGAGCATGATGCCGAGCAGTACCGGCAGAACAAACGGCAAGAAGGCGAGCAAAAATCCGGCGACAACAACCCATTCGTCCCAGTGGAAGGGTATCCATATGAGCATAAAATACAGAAGCACGAGCATCACGTAGTAGGCCTCGAGCCCGTAGGAGCCTAGCCGTTTGCGAAAGCCTGCATAGAACTTCCCCATGCGATTATTTTATCATAGAAAAAAGCAGCAAATCCTTGGCCAAAAGTCCTCGGCGGCTCCCAGACTATTCGTTCAAAAAATTTGCTGCTTTTTTGACTACTTCACCAGCACAAACTTGCCGTCCTTGCCCCGCTTGAAATATTTTTGATTTTGGAGGTTCACCACCACGGTGCCGGGTTTGACGTGGCGCTCTTTGAGCACCTTCTCGACTATTTGGTCTTTGGTGAGCGGCCCGTTCTCGCGCAAGACATTGCGTATGACGTCGCGGACAACCCCTTGGGCGTAGCCCCACTCTTTGAGCGCGTACATGCCGCGGCCCACGAGCACGAAGCGGTCGTCCTTGATAAGCTCGTTGTGCGTGGTGGCCACGTGCGCCGCGCGGTGAAACATTTTTTCAATAAGTGCCGCAACTTCTTTAAAGTGGAGCGGGCTGCCGTGCTTTTTGACCGCCAGGTAGGCGTAATCGCGGATGCCTTTGGTCTTAACGTTGGGCGAGGATGCATGTCCCCACTCGCCGAGCGGGTTCTTGCCGACTTTTTTGGATATCGAGAGCCAGCGCTTGACCACCTCGCCGTTGCGGTGCTTGTCGTTGATGTTCTGCAGTTCTTTAAGAAAACGGTCTATCATTTCGCCCTCAGGGATGAGGTCTTCGTCGGAGAGTCCTTCGTACAAATTTTTGAGCGCGTTCTCAACTTGCGAGGCCAGCTTCGGGTCGACATACCAGCAGCGCTGGACCTCGTCGTCCTCTTTGCGATACTTGAACGGATCGCCAAGCACCAGCAGAAAATAAATATGATTCTGCATTACCTTGTCCTTGGTGATGAAGTTGAGGAGATCATCCTCGCAGACGATGCCGCCGAGGCTGTCGACGATGCGTTCGAGCTCTTTAAAGGCCGCGTCGGCTTCGGTGAACGCCGGCGATTTCTTCAGTTGCGTGAGCGCGTGATTCTCTATCTGGCGGACGCGCTCGCGGGTGATGCCATAGCGCTTGCCGATGGACTCAAGCGTGACGCGCTCGGGATTTGAGCCGAGGCCGAAGCGGGCTTCAAGCACCATGCGCGAGCGCTCGGGGAGCGTGGCAAGAAGCTTGCGCACTATAGCTTTTGGCTTAAATCCCGTCTTGTCCGCTGTTTTCTCTGCCGTTGGTGCCATATGATGTGTTTTAATATATCACAGACTACTTAAAGGGTCAAATCACGTCAAGGCTGGGGCAAAATGCTGGTAGAAGGAGAATAAAGTACAAAGCTGACTACTTTTCCAGGCACATATACAGTTTTGTGTTCAACTATCTCCCTCCCAGCGAGCCATCGTTGAGCAGCATTTTTAGCAACCGCTATTACCTCTTCCTTTGGAGTTCGGGAATCAACCTCAGCAATTACCCGAAAGATACCATCGACGTAAATATTAATTTTAGCTGTGGCGGTCGTCAATTTGGAAGCATCGGCGACGGGCCACACCTCCCACTCCTCGCGCTTCAGAGTAAGCTGCTCGGCAAGCTCGTGAGTGATGTGCGGCGCGAACGGATGCAATAATTTTAAGAAGGTCACGTAGGCCGATTTTGGAACCTGCTCCAACTCTGAAAAATGATTAGAGAGAATCATTAAAGCAGAAACTGCGGTGTTAAACTTGAACGCTTCTATATCGCTTGAGACTTTGTCTATAGTTTGCTGTAAAAGTATATCGAGTTTCTCCATTAAAGGATTTTCTGCAAGTTTTTCCCGCATATCCCAGACCCGCTCAAGAAAGCGGTAGGTGCCCACCACTCCGTTGGTGTTCCAGGCTATTTGCTGCTCAAAAGGCCCCATGAACATCTCATAGAGACGCAGGGCGTCGGCCCCGAACCGCTCGACCATATCGTCCGGATTTATAACATTATTCCATCGTTTGCTCATTTTACGCCCGTCCTCAGCCAAAATAAGCCCTTGGTGCCGAAGCTTCAAAAACGGCTCATCAAACGCAAGGTAGCCCATATCGCGCAACGCTTTGGTAAAGAAGCGCGCATACATAAGATGGAGCACGGTGTGCTCGGCGCCACCCACATACAGGTCGACCGGCAACCATCGCTCAAGATTTGCTTTGGATGCAAAGGCTTCTTGGTTGTGGGGATCGGCAAAACGCAGGTAATACCATGACGAACACACGAAGGTATCCATGGTGTCTATCTCGGGCTTCCACCCTTTGCCGAATAGTTTCTCAGTCCGCGCCAAAAGCTCTTTTGATGTCCCGAGCGGCGAGGTGCCCTTGGGCAAATACTCGACGTCGGTGGGCAACAACCACGGCAAATGTTCTTCGGGAACCGCATGCGGCTTGCCTTCAGGGTCATATACCACCGGGATAGGCGCGCCCCAGTAGCGTTGGCGCGAAATGAGCCAGTCGTGCAGGCGGTAGGTGGTGACCATCTTCCCACCCACTTGTTCGGTGATCTTTTTCGGGTCCTCTAACTCAATCTCTTTAACCGACAAGTTAAATTTCTTGGCAAACTCAAAATCGCGCTCGTCGTGGGCGGGGACGGCCATTATCGCCCCGGTGCCGTAACCGCCAAGCACATAGTCGGCCACATATATCGGAATTTCTTCTTTGCTCGCGGGGTTTATCGCTTTGACTCCTTTAATTTCTACACCGGTTTTCTCCTTCTCTTCGGCATTGCGCTCTATATCACTTTTTTTTGTGGCGTCCTGAATATATTTTTCTATATCGGCTTTATTTTCTGCGTGTGCCGACAAGTCTGCCAGCAAAGGATGTTCGGGCGCCAGCACCATATAGGTCGCGCCGAAGAGCGTGTCAGGCCGCGTGGTGAAGATTTTTATTTTTTTATCCGAATTTGCGATTGTAAATTCTATTTCGGCGCCCTCGCTCTTCCCTATCCAGTTGCGCTGATTAATTTTGGTCGACTCAGGCCAGTCGACCTTGTCGAGCCCTTCGATGAGTTCATCGGCATAGTCGGTAATTTTGAAAAACCACTGCTCAAGGTCTCTCTTTTCTACCTTGGCGCCCGAGCGCTCCGCCGTGCCGTCGGCCAGCACCTGCTCGTTGGCAAGCACGGTCTGGTCGACCGGATCCCAATTAACAAGCGCTTTCTTTTTATAAACCAATCCCCTTTCAAAAAATTTAAGAAACAGCCACTGGGTCCATTTATAATATCCGGGCGCGTGGGTCGCCAGCTCATACTCCCAGTCATACGAGAGCGCGAGATTTGAGATTTGTTTTTTAAATGTCGCGATGGATTCGTCGGTGGTTTTTTGCGGCGGCGTGCCGGTTTTTATCGCGTAATTTTCAGCTGGCAGGCCAAACGCGTCCCACCCCATGGGGTGCAAGACCGCGTAACCCTCCATCCGCCGCTTGCGCGCATAAATGTCAGAGGCGATGTACCCTTTCGGGTGCCCCACATGAAGCCCCGCGCCCGACGGATACGGGAACATATCCAACACGTAATATTTTGGTTTTGAAGAATCAGCCTTTGTTTTATATGCACCGGACTCCTCCCAAATCTTTTGCCACTTTTTCTCAATCGCGCGCGGGTCGTACTTGGACATACGCTCTAAAATAACACAATGGGAGCGCGGTTACTATTTGGCAAGCGACGGATAGAGCGCGGGGTCGATAGTGCGCGAGAAGCAGGTTTGCCCC
>JAGWIT010000061.1 GCA_028866155.1 Patescibacteria group bacterium | reverse complement strand
TCGGCGACTTGGCGGCGCTCCTCACCAACCTCTCGCCGGGCGATATTTTATTTATCGACGAAATCCACCGCCTCTCGCGAGCTATTGAGGAAGTACTCTACCCCGCGATGGAGTCGGGTGCTTTAAACATCATCATCGGCAAAGGCCCGAGCGCGCGTACGCTTGAGCTGCCTTTGCCGCCATTCACCTTGGTGGCGGCAACTACGCGGGTCGCCGATATCTCGGCACCCTTACGCTCGCGCTTCTCGGGCGGCGTGTTTCGTTTGGAGTTTTATAGCGAAGAGGACATCGCCAAGATAATAAAACGCTCGGCAAAGATTTTGGGCGTTGAGGTTGACGCAGGCGGTGTCAAAGAAATCGCGAAACGCGCGCGAGCAACTCCGCGCACCGCCAACTACTTATTAAAACGGGCGCGTGACTATGCTCAGCTTAAGCGCATGCCGCTGAGCAAAGAGGCGGTCGATGCGGCCCTTGGGTTGCTCGAGATAGATGCGCTCGGCCTCACTCCGCTCGACAGAAAATTGCTTATGGTGTTGATTGAGCGTTTTAACGGCGGCCCGGCGGGAGTCAACGCGCTCGCCGCCGCGCTGTCGGAGGAGCCCAACACCATCTCCGAAGTCCACGAGCCGTTTTTGTTGCAATTAGGGTTAATTGAACGCACCCCGCGCGGCCGCGTAGCCACGGCAAAAGCCTATGATCACCTCGGATTAATAGCCCCGGCCGATTTGAATCAAAAACTTTTGTAATGCCTAAACGCCGGCAAAAATATACGAAACTATCTGGATGATAAGCCAGCCGATAACGGCGTAGACAATCATCGCTAAAACTGCGACCACGTCGATGACCGAAACTCCGCCTAAGGAGAGGTTGGGGAAGGTTCCGGCAAACGGGCCAATCAATCCCCAGGTGACGCTGTAGACCCACGCGACAAACGGCGCCGCGGTGCTGGCACCAAAGAGCTCGAGGACAACACGCACCCCGAGCATAAACTCGATGATGCCGACGATTAGTTTAATGATCCGCGCAACAAAAAACATACGGATAGATAATAGCGCGTCATGAGTACTTCTGCCATTTAGACAACTCTAACGCCTACACACTGTGGATACCATGAAGATGTTTTGAATCAAAAAAAAACTTTTGTAAAAAGGGCGCGGACTTTTATCCGCGCCAGGTTATTTCATATACAAACCCACACCAGGCTGGAATTTAACCACGCCGACGCCTGTTTGTTCCATAACGAACAGCTCGTGACACCCCAAACAGATCATGCTGCCTGTAAACCATTCTTCAAAACGCTCGCCACACTTCTGGCAGCGAAACATTTTTGGTTTGAGCCGCTTCGGTTCGGACATTGTTCCCTCCGGGTTGCGATTGATCTTTCTGCGCGTTACTCTACCCCAATATGGCAGGACACAGCAAGTGGGCAAAACTCAAACATGTGAAGGGCAAGACGGATGCCCAAAAGGCCAAGACCTTCAGCAAGCTTGTGCGGTTTATTACTGTTGAGGCAAAAAAGGCCAGGGGCGACCGTAACGCCGCCGGCGTGCGTGCCGCAATTGAGAAGGCCAAGGCGGCTAACATGCCGGCCGACAACATTGAGCGCGCGCTCGCCAAGGCATCGGGAGAAGGTGCCGAGCTTGAAGCAGTTGTCTACGAAGCATACGGTCCCGGCGGCGTGGCGCTCATCATCGAAGGCTACACGGACAATCGCAACCGCACGGCGCAAGAGATAAAACATCTGCTCGCATTACATGGCGGCGCGTTAGCAAACCCCGGCGCCGCGATGTGGGCGTTTAGCAAAAATGCCGAAGGCAAGCTCGAAGCAATGTCGCCAATTGAGATCTCCAATGAAGACGCACAAAAGCTCGCCGATCTCACCGACGCGCTTGAGGAGCATGATGACGTCAACGAAGTCTATACCAACGCGGCATAGTACGCATAAATTTCAAAACCCAAATCACAAATTTAAATTTTTGGAGCTTGTTTGAATTTTGTGGCTTGATACATTGGAGCCTATGCGAGTATTAGCATTCGACCCCGGATTTGAGCGGCTCGGCGTTGCGGTGGTTGAAAAAATCAACGGTCCTTCGACTTCGCTCAGGGTAAACAAAGAGATTTTAGTCCACTCCGAGTGCGTGCGCACGCCGGCCACCGCGCCCTTCTCCGAGCGGCTCGCATTGCTCGGCAAGGCGGCTGAAGGCCTCATCAAAAAATATAGGCCCGACGCCGTGTCGCTTGAAGACGTCTATTTTGCCAAAAACGAGAAAACCGCGATGAAGGTGGCCGAAGTGCGCGGTATACTGGTGTTTTTAGCCGCCTCAAAGGGCATCCCGCTCTACGAATATACGCCTTCGGAGGTCAAAGTGGCCATTACCGGCTATGGCAAAAGCGACAAAACGGCCGTCGCCGCGATGGTGGCGCGCTTGGTAAGCCTGCCCCAGAAAATCCGTCTTGACGACGAGGTGGATGCCATCGCCGTGGGGCTTACCTGCTTGGCCTGCGAAGCCTCGGCGAAGAAGGTCCTTGCCTCGGTGCGAAATTTGTCGTGAACCGAGCATTATCCACAGCAGATGCGCCCAAATCGATTTGCAAAGCGTAATAGTTTTGTTACAACACAGGACATTGGGACCAAACACATTAACGGCCGTTATTAAGAACTAACAGACACATCATGCGCGACGAGTTTGAGAGGGAGTTTGAGTCGGAAGGGTTCATGCTTGATGCGGATGAGGAAGAAGAGGAAGGAGACCTGGAAACCGCCACCGACGAAGAGGAAGAGGCCACCGATCTTTCCGACGAAGAGGAAGAGGAGATATAGAGCTGGTTTTTATGACGTGGTCTTCGGACACGCCGCCAGGACAAAGACGCCGACGCTGCGGGCCGTAGCCGACGAGCCGTCCTTAAAATGAGCGGTCACACTCACATAGTAACCGCCGCCGGCCGTGTATGATATGCCGGCGGAGCTTTTTTGATTCCAGCCGTAGTCATAGTAAACAGGGCTTGTAAATTGAGCCGTATTACCGGCAACCGACGTTATTTGCGCGCTGCCGGACGGCCACCCCACTTTCAAAATAAAGGACTGCGCTGTTTTTGGCGCGCTCCAGCGGATGGGGATGATGTCACCGAGACAATGCTTCTCGCCGCTTTTTGGAGAAGAAATAAC